>JBAYTT010000019.1:0-36578 GCA_041675485.1 Pelobacteraceae bacterium
ATTTTTCCGCGTCAAAAAAATTCGGGCTCCGCAAGTCTTTGTCACGCATGTTGATCCCGGTATTGATTGAGGATATATCGATAGTGACATCAGCTTTTGATTTGGTAACGTCCGTCTCATCGATATCCACTGTCCCCTTGAATTTATCGAACGACCCTGTAACGCTCATGAACCCCATATTTCTGACCTTGAACTGGATGGTGGTGTGGGAAGGATCGACGGTGTAGGTTTGTGCCAGCACAGTAAGCGGCGCCAGAATCGCCAGTGCAAAAAACAGTGTTAATAGCCGTTTCATGGTGTCCTCCTTATGTACATACCGTAACGGTACCGCTTGAGTTTGTTAATCCTATATGGGTATCAATATACCATGATTTGAAATTATTTGGATTTATTTGGACATTTCCAGATGGGGATACTGCGGGAAGGAGCAACTGCACACGTGAATTATCATACAGCATAATCTGCTGTATGAAGACAAAGCCCCGCAACCATTCATGGCTGCAGGGCTTAAAGTTTCGTGACGGAGGAGGCGGACTAATACAGTTTTTTTACAAATTTGGCGATCTCCTCACCTTCATCCTTGGCCTGGATCTTAAAAACAATTCCGACAAATCCGACTGAACCACCCTCGCTGCCTGAACGGGTATCACTAAACGTGGCAAGCTCTTTCCCGGTTTTGGCATCTATCAGACGGCCGGTCACCGAGATATTGGTCTTGGTACTTTCCGGAGCCATCCACCCCAGGAATACCTTGGCAGCTCCATGTCCCGCATTGAACTTGGTAAACTTGCCTTCCAGAATGACAGCCTTGCCGGTAGGCGAGGTGTTACTGGCGACCTTTTTAAAGTCAGTATTTTTTTTCACGTATTTGACGATGTTCTCGGTAAGGGTGCTGACAATTTCCGGTTTTACTTCCTTGAGTTTTTCCTGTTCATCCTTGTCCATGTTGGCTATTTCGACGCCTTCAGTGGTAAAATCCTTGACAATAAATGTATCGTATTTCGTCGACATTTTTTCCATCAGGAAAATCTTCTCTTCCCCCAGAACGTCAGGTTTTGACAACGTCGTATCACCTGCGTGTGCCAGAACCGCACAGCTTACTACCAGAAGCAGACTGCTGATGATTTTCTTCATGCACTCCCCCTTGAAGTATGAATTTATATTTACTTAATGCAGAAGATGACAATTGTCAAACACAATCCTCTTCGATAAGAAGTGTACCAAAACTGCGCTTCATCACCCCCCAAGCGGGCGCCGGGCAATGAATCCAACTCTGGGCAACGGCGGGTAATAATAGTAGGGACCATGGCCGTACGGCTGGAGGTCGCAGAACCCTGCCGACTCCAGGCTTTGCCTCAATTGCTCCGAGGTGCGCAAATACGTGGTGGATACGCCCATTTTCAGCAACTTGAGGTTGAACACCTGCAAATAAATATTTTTGGAGGGAGCGGCCTCCCAGAGACAAAAGCGGCCGTCCGGCTTCAGAACCCGCTTGACTTCACGAAACATTTCCAGCAGGGACTCGTCCGATAGATGCTTGATGACATACGTGCTCAAAACCACATCCAGGCTGCCGTCCGGGTACGGCAATTTTGTTGCCATACCCTGCCGAATGTTGATACATGAGTCCAGGCCGCGCCGCTGCATCTCTGTCCGGGCACGCGTAACCATCAGCCCGGAACTGTCCAGCCCTTCCATAACCTCGGTAAACCCGACTCTGCGCTTCAGATAGATCAGTAAGCCGCCGTAACCGCAGCCGATATCAAGAACCTTGTCCTCAGGCGTAAGCGACAGTAGCCCTGGCAGTTTCCGAGCGGGAGTATTCAGGAAAAGGGTCTGTTTCGGGGCAAACCAGAACCGTACCCACCGGGCGCCGAAAGTATCCTGTGCAAGCCATCGGTTATAGTCATCCGCGGTAGTAAGCTCTTCATCGTTAATTGCATGTTCTAATACACTCATCGTTTAATTTTTCCACTTGCTGTTTTTGGAATAGAATCTACCGCTTGAAATTCTTTGGGCACCTTATACTGTGCCAGTCTCTGATAACAGAAACGCTTTAGATTATCCAGCACCTCTTTATCTGCATGTCCGTCATCCAGCACCACGTTCGCAGCCGGCAGCTCTCCGTACTGGGAATGAGGCACACCATATACAAGGGACTCCTTCACCCGGGGATGCTGATTGATTACCGCCTCCACTTCCTGGGCAAAGATCTTCATTCCGACAAAATTGATTACGTCTTTATCCCTGCCGACGATAAACAAAAAACCGTCCGCATCTATTTTTCCGAGATCACCGGTTCTGAACCAGCCGTTTTGCAGGATTTCCCCCCTCCCCTGCCAGGGAGAATAATAGGCATCCAGCATCCCCTTCCCCTTGATGAAGATTGCTCCGATGCCATCCGCATCGGTATTTTCGAGCCTGAGTTCAAAGTCCGGCAGCGCCCTCCCGACCGAACCACGCTTGTCCCTCCCGCCGGACAGTTTGATGAATGGCAGCCCCACCTCGATAATCCCGTAGGCTTCGGTCAACTCGAAACCGAATTTACCATTGAATGCCTCGGCAACCTGTTCCGGAAGCTTCATTGCCGTCGATATCGCCATTCTAACCTGTTGCAAGCTATCCGATGCCAGCAGATCGGTGCGCGACAGCAGGTTGTAGTGAAACGGCGATGCATAGATAAAAGTGCCCCGGTGGACGACAATTCCCTCAATAAGCGCATCGGGAAAGCGTTGGCTGCAGAGTATGATCGTTGCTCCCCGTCGCAGGAACAGGAGGATCGTCACGACAAAATGATAGCTCATCGACAGGACCCAAAGGACAGTGTCCTCATGTGTAATCCGCATCCCCTTGTCGGCGGCGTCCGTTCGTTCGATAATCGCTTCGTGGGACAGCACCACCCCTTTGCTCGTACCTGTAGTCCCCGAACTGAAGCGAATGAATGCGGGGTTCGAGCTGAAATACCCGGCTGGCGGGCTAGAGTTAACCGTTCGCCGGGTTATGCTGAATTCCTTATTGATGAAGCCGAAAGAGGAGAGCAGAACGTGCCGTTCCTCCTTGAGAAGCCGTGGTTCCGCGACAATAAAATCGACATCGATCCTGTCGATGACAATCGCAATTTCTTCGGCGGTCTGTTCCGGCGAAATCGGCACGATAGCCGCCGAGAAGGACAAAATTGCCAGGCTCGCGATGATGTAGTCGATACTGTCATCACAGAGCAGGCCGACCCGGTGGAAACGGCACACCCCCTCGACTTTCAGCGATTCGGCCACCCGCTCCACAGCAGCGATCAGTTCACCGTAGCTGATGCGGTCCTGCCCCTCGACCACTGCGGTCCGGTGACGATGCATGCTTGTCTCTGCTTTAATTGAGTCGAAAATATTCATGGATATACTCACTTGTTGGATAGTCTCTTGGCACCAGACCTAAGGCTGCGCCCTTTCCTACGCAAACCTTGACTCCTATCATACTATTCATTGCCAATAATTGATTTCAAATAATTGAATTGGAATAGTCTGTGACGCTGTTATCTACTTTTCAATTGCAGTACAATCTGAGCCAAGCCTGATTTTACTCAATACATTGAGCAATTTTGCTCATAATAAATCCTGAATCAGGATGCAATGAGAAATTCCTTTAAATCAGTGAGGTTGGCTCATTGGTATTCTGCGGCATTACTTTGCAGGGGGTGAGAAGGCGACGGCTTAAAGGCACAGTACTAAACAGCAGTAACAGTAGTATCTATCCTGACGTGAAGTGTTTTTTTAATGGTGGCAAAAATAGCCGATAGATTTTCCATGGTAGGATTGCCGGAAGCGGAAAGCATGCGGTGAAGGCTTTTACTCGGTTTCTGAACTTCTTCAGCTAATCGCTCAAATCCGACAGTCGCGTTTATGAGATCGCGCAGAATAAGCTTGGCGGTTGTTGAATCGCCATCAAGCAACAAATCGACCGCTTCATGCAGTAGTGACTTGGCAAAATCAGGATCGCATTCAACCCGTTTTTTTATAGTTTCTTTGAAGTCTCTTGTAAGCGCCATTTTTGCCTCCTGTCTCACCGTAAATCTATTTCTTTTTCTGGTTGGCTTTTCGTTCCTTATATTCTTTCCAAATGGATTCTGCCTTGTCAATATCCTTTTGTTGTCCCTTTTTAGTGCCGCCACCGAGAAGAATGATCAGCCTTTCACCGTCCTTGGCGATGTAGACCCGATAACCCGGCCCCCAATCCAGCCGGTATTCTCCAATACCTCCAAACCATTTTACGTTGGAAAGGCTGCCCAGTTCCATTTTGAGCTTCACGATTGTAATTTTAGCCGCCGCAACGGTGTCCAACCCCATGAACCACTCTTCGTAAGGGCTTGTTCCATCTTCGCGTTCGCGGAGGTATTCTTCAACCCTATAACTCATGTGGCAATGGTATCCTATGTGTTACCGTTGTTCAATAATTTTTTTTGATGCATTGAGGCATTGATCGGATGGTTCTTCAATAACTGGGAAGCGTACCTCTTTTTCTATTCGGGTACGACACGGCCGGTCCGCCAGCTTGCTCATACAAGCTACTCAATACCACCGGAGGATTTCAACTCTTACTTATGCATTCAAACAGCATATAAAACGATTGGTTAATTCATGGATGTCCCAGAATTCCCCGCTCTATATGATTAGAAGATCATTCTTCTTTGGTTTGTGATTTTACAACAAACCCTATGATCTTGTTCCGGAACCAACTATTAAATAACGCCAAATAAAGCAATGTACCCAAGTCAATAAGGGCTATGGATACCTTGTAACCTTTTCCAAATTCAGAAAGAGAAATAACCGGTATGGCAATAACGGATAGTACACCGTAAACAAGGTAGAAATAGTTCCAGCTTTTTTCACCTCTATTAACACTTGGGAGATCTTGTTTCATTCTGGACGAACCCAAAATGCCATATAGAACTATGATAAGCAGCCCTAACTGCAGAGAAAAAATCATAAACATATTGATCGTGTTCGCGCAGAGTCTCAGCTAGACGCATAGCGGCAGCCATACCATACGGATCAGTCAGGTTATTTTTCATAACCACCTCACAATGTAAATCTGTTAAGCAATTTATTATATACTAATAAACAATATTTGTGTTCAAGAAGTAAACATCCGAAATTTGCTCTGGGAAACAGTCCCTAGATTACCGGTAATTCATTCCAGGGATGGCTTATCTTGACATGTAGAAATAATTTCTATATTTTTATTCCATGATGACAAAATACCGCTTTTCAAATTTCAGGATTACATTGAGGGAGAAAGATCACAATCCTCCTCATGTACATCTTATGGGTCCTGATTTTGAAGCGGTAATAAATCTTGTAACGCTAGACATTATGGATGGTTCTGCACCTGCAAAGGTTCTTCGGCATGCTCTGAAATGGATAGCTGACAACAGAGAGGAGTTGATAAACTCATGGCACATGCTACACGGATAACCCGCCCAAAATTGACCGCTGTAACCCCTGCCGCTGATTATTGCCTTAATGTCAGCTTCGTTGATGGTTCCAGCGGCGTGGTAAACATGAAAGATTTCATTTTTTCTTTACCCGGCCTTTCTCCCCTTCGTGACCCGGTCGCTTTCTCCGGCGCTGTCCTGGGCGAATACGGTTGGGAAGCTGAATGGCCTCAGCTTGACATCCAGATTGGCGCTGACACGCTCTTTGCCGACATGCTCGATCAGCGTTCGGAAACCCCCGCAGATCGCTTCACTGTCTGGCGAATTCGAAACAACCTCTCACTTGCTGCTGCAAGTCGTGAACTTGGTGTGACTATACGTACTCTAAGTGCCTATGGTTCCGGTGCGCGCCCCGTGCCGCGCACAGTAGAGCTTGCCTGCATCGGTTGGGAAGAAGAGCGGCGGAGAAAATCCGCTTGACCGGGTGTCCCCCTGAAACCGCTATCAAGCCGCTATCTAAGCGGCTTTTTTCTGTTATCCGGATATTTCCCGTTCCTGACAAAACAGGCCCCCGCCAGGCCGGCCTGTTCTCCGAGCGCCATGCAGGTTCCCATGACGCGTGTGGAGCCGAGCGCCGCATGTGACACCGAAATACACCGACCTGCGGTCAGAAGATTTGCCATCCCCTTGACGGTGATGCAGCGGAACGGAATTTCATAATATTCGCCGCGCGGCACGTACTTGTAGAGCGTGCCCCTTGCACGATCCCACAACTCGATGGGCCAGGCGTTCCTGGCGATGGCATCGGGAAACTTGCGTGCCGCAAGGACATCATCCTCGGTGAGCAGATAATCACCGAGGATTCTCCGCCCTTCACGGTCCATGACCTTTTGCGACATATCCGCGATTATAGCCTGCCTGAATGACGGCAATACCTGCGCAAGATAGGCGATCAGGGCTTGCGCATCCGCAAGCGCACGTTCATCGCGATCGGGGGAATCTTCTCCCTCCATGCTCATCTTGATGAAGCATTCATCAGGACTCTCACCAAAGCTGAACGTGGTAAATTTCATGAACAGGGGAAGGATGTTCCGCTTCACAGCCTGAGCGCAATAGTAGGGAACCTTGATTGCAAGGGTATCGTCGTGAGCTTCCAGACCGCTGACCCGGACCGAGAAACCCGCCAGTTGCCGCTCGTCCAGCGGGGAAAGCTCGAATTCCGCTCCCGCCATGGCCGCTACGTTGCCGTCACCCGTACAGTCAATAACCATGCCGGCGGCAATGTTCTGCGTTCCGTCTGGAACATCAACCGTGACACTCCTGATACTCCCGCTCACCGCTTCGACCCCGGTTACCCTGCTGTTGCGCAGCAAGGTCAGCTCTGCTTCCGCCTCAACGAGAGAAGTGAGAACATCCTGGAGAGCGTTGGCAGAATAGGGAAGCACATATACCTGACCGATTTTCCGGACCGCTTTCTCCGGTGCTTTCTTGTTCAGCAGCCCGGCAATCTCCCCGGCAAGGCCGCCATTCAGAGTCTCTGACGGAATTGCATCCCCGTTCAGGTAGAGTCCGCAGATATGCTGCAACATGCCGGCATATCCGGTCCCGCCAAGATATCCCTGCTGTTCCACAAGAACGGTTCGTACACCATTCCTGGCAGCCGCAATAGCCGCGCAGCAACCGGCAACCCCGCCGCCAGCTACCAGCAGTTCAGAGGACATCCGCTTCATGCCGGCATCCCGAAATTGCTTCGGATGCCTGCTTCAAGAGTCGCAGCCTCTTCATCGGAAATAATTCCATCGAGCCAGGAGATGATCAGGTTGAGGCGCCCATCATACAGAGTGCTGAAAAAACCGATTCCGGGGGGCACCGGCACCCTCGGCATGTGAAAAATATTTTCAACCTGGCTCCCCATGAATTCGTTCGACTGATATGCGCTTTTGCCGAGATGGGAGAAAGCAAACGTCGCCATCTTGCCTTTCATCGGCACGTACAACATTTTCCCGAGAATGGAGAGAGGGACAATACGGGTCAACAGGCTCGCCGCAGCGAGAGCCTTAGGAAATCCGGATTTCACCTGGTCGTACATCTGCTGTTTCAGAAGTGCTACCACTCCCTTCATATCCACACACTGCTCCACAGGAACCTGGTAGAAAAGATACGACACGTGATTAAAAAACAGCTCCTGCAACGGCTCTTTCCCAGGCCTTAGATCCACCGTCACCGGCATCAGATAGCACGAACCATCGGGATTGGGGCGGGACGTGCACAATTCATGCATGGCAAGAGTGATCGACGCCAGAAAAAAGGGGGATTCCATCAGATAGCCCGCTTCGCGGTAGGCATTCTCGAAAATCGCCGCAGTTTCCTCTTTGTCGAAGGTTAACAGGCGAGAGCTGAATCCGTTGCCGGACAGCGGGGGGACCGGGAGAGATCGGGGGACGAATTTCGACAGTGCGATAACTGCGCGGTTCACGGTCCTGCCGGACAGAAACTTACTTTTCCATTCCGTCAGCTCCGCTGAAGAGGAGAAGCTGATGTCGCCGGATAACGAGCCGTCATCCAGACTCTTCTGAAACAGATTCAGAAATGATTCCGCGCCACGGGCATCAAACAGACGATGGTCGAACCTCATCGCCAGGGTTCTGCTCTCTCCGGAGGTGAAAAGGTGGAAATCGATATATTCGTCACCATCCGGAAACGGGCTGTTGGCGTGCCGCACCAGTTCCGAAAACAGAAACTCTGGTGAAGAGTTATCAGGAATAGGCGAAACGTTCAGTCGAACGTCACGCTCCATCGATGCGGGGATCTTCCAGTAGGGAGTGAGCTTGAAATCTCTGGCAACCTTCCCCTGCAATACGGGGAATTGCCTGACGAAACGATTGAGAGCGGTTCTGAGATGTTGTTCCTGCAGCGGGGATTTAAGCGTAAGGACAATCTGGCAGACATTCCCCGAAGAGGTGACCGCCTTCATCATGTAATCGAGCGTGTTGAGCACCCAATCCGAGCCGGACAGGTAACGCTTGCGCTTTGATATGAGCATGCTCAATCCGGTGCTAGAGATTTCTGTTGATGAACAGGGCGAGGCTTTGAACGCTCTCGAAGTCCTTTTTGGCCAGATCGGACGCGATCAGTTCAAGCTTGAAGTTTTTTTCGATGAACACGAGGATCTCCACGAACCCGAGCGAATCGATCCCCAACTCATGAAATGGTTTGCCGGGAGTTATTTCCGCTGCATCGATATTTTTTATGGACGCGATGCCCTGGATCAATATGTTTTCAATTTCTTGCGTGGTCATGGCAATCAAACCCCTTATGAAATATGGTTAAGCCCGCTTAGATACACGACGCTCTTCTCCCCGAAGCAGTTACAGCCGATGCTCCGGATCGATCCGATCTGCGCCGGTCCGGTTTCTTCCAGAAGAAGAAGCCGGTGCGGATTGTCCTGAACCGGCGCCGCATACCGTATCTGCTGCTTCAGCATCAGGGCGGCTGCGGCAAGGTTGAAAGCGCCGCCGATCATCATCGAGCCAAAGATGGGCGAATACGCCGTAGTGGGGATATTCTGCGCCAGTGAGGTACGGTAGGCCGACTCGTCACGGAGCATGCCGGCGGCATCGATGATGTTGATATCGACCGGTTTGCCGCAATCGGGATCACCACTGGTGGATACGGAGTCAATCGAGCAATAGGCGGAATCGGTCAGATCGTTGCCGAGGAGAAAAAACAGCGCCCCCTCACCCGGCACCTGGCAGGTCGGGTTGAACGCAAACGGCTTGATCCTGCCGTCATTCGCGGTAACAAGCTTCTGCTCCGAAACGTATCCCAAGACATCGCCGTATTGATCCACGGCGCCGACCAGAAGATAATCGCATCGCCCCTGCTGAAGCCACGTCTGGGCGAGCTGAAGCGCGGACTGGAAAGAGAAGCGGAATTGCGTAACCGTCAGGGTCGGCCCCTGGATGTTCAGCGATGAAGAGACATAGGACGCGGCGGCATTATGAACGGAGTTGGAAAATGTCGTCGGTGAGACGCCCGCATCGCCGTAGTCCAGAATCCCGTCCAAAAAATCGAAGGTTGTCACCTGGGCGCCAAAAGCCGTGGCAAGGATAATACCGATTTTCTTACCGGTAATATCGCTAATGCAGCTGTCGGCAAGGGCATCTGCCGCTGCAAGCACCGACATCTTGCTCAACTTGTCGGCACGGCGGAGTTTCTTGAGCAGGGTCCGGTCCTGGACGGCGTCCAGATCGACCTGATAGACCGGGCGCGTCCTCCCTTCCATTCGCGGGACATCGATTTCGGCGGGCTTCACCCAGCCGTCACGCAGAGAGTTTTCGAGAGCGCTGATTCCCTGCCCTCGCGAGAAGATAATGCCGGTTCCGAGGATCTTCATTTTGTGTCTCCCCGTCCAATGACGATTGCCGCGTTGTTGCCGCCAAAGGCAAGCGACGTCGAGACCGCGTAACGGCCGCTGATTGAGGTTCTTTCCCGCACCGGCGCGATCGGGATCGCCTCGTCCCGGTTCAGGAACCCGGCGCTGGCTGGAATCCACCCTTCCCTCAGACCCGCTGCGGCGAAAACCGCTTCAAGCCCTCCGGCGGCGCCAAGCGTGTGCCCGGTGTATCCCTTGGTTGACAGCATCTTCAGGTCCGAACCGAAGATCTCTTGCAGGACCTTCCCTTCGACCTGGTCGTTGTCGGATGTCCCGGTACCATGGGCATTGACAAAGCTGACATCCCGAGGGTCGATACCCGCCTCGGCAAGTGCCGTACGCAGGGATGCCTTGAGGCCGACACCATCGGGACTCGGAGCCGTGAGATGGTAGGCATCGCCCAAAGAGCCGTACCCTCCCAGAAAGAGCTCGGACGACACGCCCCGGCTCTGCGCAACACTACTTTTCTCGATCACCATGACCCCGGCGCCTTCCCCCAGGTTCAGCCCTTTGCGATCCCGGTCAAAGGGAGCACAGAGGCCGGGATTGATAATGCCGAGTGAGGTGAAACCGCAATAGGGGATATGGTTAAGCTCGTCCGCCCCGCCGGCAATGACGATATCGCACAGATCGCTTTTGAGCCATGACAGGGCCACGCCGATCGCATCGGTTCCGGAAGAACAGGCATTGACCACCGTCAGGGCCGGACCGCGCGCCTTGACCCGCTGCGCGATACATTCCGAGAGGTTCCCTTTCAGGAAGCGGTCAACGGCGACCATCGGCGCGGAATTATTCTGGCGATAGGAGGTATAGAACTGCAGGTCGTTCAACTGGCTCGCCACGGTCGAACCCATGCAGACCCCGACCCGGTAACCGGAAAGATCGTCAAGACCGGCCTCGACAAGCGCCTGATCCACGGCAATCAGGGCCAGACTGAGGGTGCGCTGCCCTTCAAGAACATACTCCTGCGGAATATGCTTCACTTCGAAGACAGGATAATCCGTCACTGTCGGGAAAAGGGTCACAGGTCCCGCATGCCGTTCTGCACGGCCAAACGAAGCCAGCGTCTCGGCAAGGCCGTTACCGGCGGCGGAAATGGCACCTAGGCCGGTTATGAGTATGTCGTTTTTCATATATCCACCAGGCGACCATTATTTACGTTTTTGAAACTTTGGAATTCCCAGCAGATCCAATCCCTGATCAACCGTCACAATTTTCATGTCCGGATATTTCGTGTGAACATAGCCGATCATATCCGACAGCAGGGTCAGGTCGTTATACATTATGTAGTCGATGCGGGCCGTCGCGCCGCTGGTTGTCCCGGTAATGGTGTCTCCCGGCTGCGGGACTCCGGAGAACGGCACGATATACATGTATGACCCATACAGCGGGAACCAGTGCGTGGTGGTGTACCTGGCGACCGTTCCGGAAGGGGAGAGGGTCACGGTTTCACCCTTTGCAAAGAATCCTTGAGTCGCCATTACTTTTACTTTGGCATCAATCTCGTGCGAATAAATTATCAGCCACGATTTATCCTGATGGGCCCGGTCGATGTAACTCTCCATCAACGGGAGATCATGCTTCAGGGTAAAAGACTTCAAAAAATAAGGATCGATCGCCCCGGCATTGAACGAGTTCGTCCCACCTCTGCCGGAGCGGTAATATTTGCGGACAACCGACCTGACCGCCTCATTATTCTTGTTAAACGGGTAGACGATATTGTTTATCGTAAGCCCCATGCTTTCCAGCAGGCTCTTTGAGCGGAAAAGTTCATCTTCAAGCTCTGCAGGCGCCAGTGAATTCAGGTTCGGATGGGACACCGTATGCCCCATGATCTCCCACCCCGCATCCTGAAGAGCAACGATCTGGGCAGGCGTCAGATGATACGGGGTATTGATCCGGTCGGTCGTAACCGCGGAGCAGGCAACCGCCCCCTGATCGGCAAAAATCTTCCTGGCCAGCAGGTAGTCGGTGTCGTTGCCGTCGTCCAATACGAAAGTCACCAACGGCATCGAGCCCACCGGCAATGTATCAGGCAGGTGGGCTGCACAGCCGCAGGACAGAAGGAAAATCAGCACTACTATGACCGGCATCAATCGACGCATAACGTTTCCTGCAAAGCTCGTCAGGGCGTTTTTACCTTGTCCTTATTGTCATAAATGAAGTTGGCAATGGTGTTGATCGAATAAAAGATTTCTTTACCCTGATCCATGTTTTTGATTTCCAGGCCAAAGTTCCGTTGCAGGAGCACGACTATTTCCACTGCATCGAGAGAATCCAGCCCAAGCCCCTCACCGAACAGAATCTCGTCATCGCCGATCTCCTCCGGCTTGATATCCTCCAGAGCCAGATCGCGAGCGATCATCTCCTTGAGATCCTTGCGAATCTTCTGCAGTTCCAGTTCCTTGTTCTCCATAACACTCTCCTTATCAGGTTTTGATGCGATTTTTTATTTTACTTTTACTCATTCGATTTCCAGACATCTCGGAAGGCAAACCATTGGAACGGGTGGGCCTTGACGTACTCTGCCAGCACGTCGGCAAACTCCTGCAAGGCGACACCTATCTCTTCGTCCTTTTTCCCTCGAACACCCGCCGGCGCCGGTATTATGTGGGAAACGTCGACGATGTATTTATTCACGCCGGTTTTCGCCGAGAGGAACACAACCACCGGACACTGCACGGCAGTTGCAAGACTGAAAGCCCCGATGGGAAAATGAACCGTATCACCAAGAAACGAGGCCTCGGCAGCGGTGAAACCGTAGGTCCGATCCCCCATAATCGAAACGATATCGCCCTTCTTTATCGCTTTCATCGCTTCGATGACTCCCGTTAACGAGTCATCGGTGGAGATGATCCTGACGTTTTCCTCTTCGCTGTCTATGTTCAGCGCCTTCTTGACCGCCACATTGTCTTCCGGGCGCATCATGAGGTGGACCGTCTTGCCGAACCTGCTCAGCGCGGTCATGGCGACCTGCCAGTTCCCCACATGGGCGGTGAGCAGGATGAAGCCTTTTCCCTGCTCGGAGAGGTTCTTCAACGCCTCATAACCATGGATATCAATCGTCATATCCTGATACCCGGCAGCCACGGCAAAGCGGTCGATAAGGCTTTTTCCCTGGTTGACAAAGAGCAGATAGGCGTCGAACAGCTGCCGGACCCGGCCATGCTCCGGAAAACGCCTTCCGGTATATGCCAGTGAAGCGGCAACCAGCGGCCGGTCAACGATCAGATAATACAGGCCGACGAAATAGAGCAGGCCGTAGGAGCCACCCAACCCGAATAATTGCACCGCCATGCGGAAGAACCAGAATCCGAGCTGGTTGCCCCGCTTACGCTCAACACCCTTCTTTTGAGGCATGAGCAAACCGGACCTTTTTTATTGTGGCAGCGGTCACGTACATGACAGCCCCCGAGAGCAGGGCCGCCATGGGAGCGATGATCAGAGAGCCCAAAAACCATTCGTAAAAACGCGAAGAGAACTGCTGAAACACCGTCGCAAAGGAGAGATCGGTCAGCCAGCGGCCGTGCCTCATGTAATAGCCGACCTCGATGCAGAGAGCCGGTATGAACGGAGGCACGGCCAGATGCTGGACGTTCAGCGTGACGATCTTGTTCAGGTTCAGGCGCATCGAAAAATAAAAAATAAAGATCGAGTGCATGAACAGGATAGGCAGGACGGCAATAAACATCCCGACAGCTGCCGACAAAGCCAGCCCTTCGGGGGTCGCACTCTCCTTCAGGAGCATTTTCAAGACCGTGCCCGGATGGCGCAATAACGAGACATCAAGCTTGTTCCGGTTTTCCACGAGCCTCTTGTGCCTGACCGGCAACATGCGCCTTCCGACAAGCATCGTGTGAATCCTCGTCAGGCGCATATTGTCCAGAAAAGGTTTAAAGCTTGATACGCGTTCTTCCGGCTTCGGATAGATAACATCGATATCGACCGTGGTGAGAGCAAGCCCGGCCCAGGACGCCTTGGCCAACACTTCGGCCTCAAAATCGTACCGCGACCCCTTGAAAACAAGCTGGTTGAGATAGCGGACCGGATAGGCCCGAAAACCGCTCTGACAATCCCCGACAAGCTTGCCGGTTTCAACAAGCAGCCAGAAATTGGCAAATGTCCTGCCGAAACGGCTCGAAGCGGGGACATTTTCAGTATTGAAATCCCTGCAGCCGATGATGATTCCCGGAGAGTCCTCCCGCAGCAGCGGCAGGAATTTCAGTAAATCATGCGGAAGGTGCTGGCCATCCGCATCGATGGTAATCATATACTCGCCGCCATGCGCTTCAATGTAGCGCGACGCCGTGAGAATGGCCTCCCCTTTGCCGAGGTTCTCCGCATGCCGCAACACCACCACGTCGAGACCGGAGAGCAGTTCGACGAGATCCGCATCTGTGCTGCCGTCGTCAACAACCACGACATTGGTCAAAATGTCGCGGCACTCCGCCACCACCTGCCGCACCGTTTCCCTGTTGTTAAATACCGGGACCGCACACCAGACAGATTCCTGTTTGAGGGGATCATCAGTGGGCGACATGCTTTTTCCTCTCCCTGGTTCTTCCACCGGAGATCAACAGGTCCCACAACGGACCGGTATAGCCAAGTTTGTGAAGCATCTGCAGACTCCCTTCCATTGCATCGGGCGGGAACACACAGTGACGCACACCGGCAAACGCAGCGGCCAGGGTCTCTTCAAGCCATTTTTTGTCCACGGCTGGTGACAAATAATAGACCGGTTTCAGCAGGCCATCGGATGATGAGATGACATTTTCCTTGAGCGCAATTTTTTCCATGGGTGTATTGGGAAGAATCCGGACCCCCATGAAAATAAAGCAGACGCATTTTTTCAATCCCAGAATATTTCTGATTCCTTCATGCACGGTCTCTTCGGTTTCTCCCGGACCGCCAAACATGAAAAAATGAGAGGTCGCAATGCCATGACGGACGAAGAGATCGTTGCATTCCGCGACATCCTGGAACGTAAAGTTTTTACCCATGGCATGCAGCGTCGCATCGCTTGCGGCATCGGAGCCAACCTCGGCAGCGGCAAACCCGGTTTTTTTCATGCGCTCGACTATTTCGTCGGTCAGCCCGCCAGGCCTGATAAATCCGGTCCAGGGAATGCATACGTCCCTGCGCAGCATCTCGTCGAGCACCTCCAGATACGCTCCCTCGTCGTCATTGAACACCGAATCAACGAAAAAAATGTATTTGGTCTGATGCTTGTCGCGCAGTAGCTCAATGTCATCGACAACTTCCCGCGCATCCCTTCTGCGGAGTTCCGTCCCTTCCAGCAGCGGATAGGTACAGTACACACATTTATAGGCACAGCCGCGCTTGGTCTGAATTGAGGCGATGTTACCGCTGTGGAGGTAAAAATCGACCAGCTTATCGTCATAGAGCGCCGACTTGATCGATCCCCCCGGAAGTCGCAGGGCCGGGCCGATAAGCCTCTCCACGGGATAAACCCCCTGCGCGGCATTATTGGCAAATTCAACCACCAGCAGTTCCCCTTCGCCGATGATGCCGTAGTCGGCACCGGTCTCCTGCAGGATGAGATCCGGAATAAGCGAAAAACCGGCGCCGCCGAGCAGGATCTTAACGTCAGTCCGTTTCCTGATTGCATCAACAATATTTTTAACGTTCTGGATATAGTACTGCTCATTCATAAAGTTGACGTTATCGATGTTACGAATCGATATGCCGATCAGATCCGGCTTGAACTGGTCAACCTCTCCGCCAATCGCATCGAGAGAAGAGTTCTGCAGCAGAAAGTCCGACTGCTGCACCGTATGCCCCGCCTTCACAAGTGAAGCAGCAACCATACTCACCCCGAGCGGATAGATCGGATAGGGGGAAAGGGTCACGTTTGCTGATATCAGCATTACCTTCATTACTGGCTCACTACTTCTTTATTTACATCCCATTTTCTCTTTACGGGACTGGTGTGCTGATACGTTCCGTCGGCTTTCTCTTTCTCGATTACCTTGAGAAACAGTTTTGCCATTTTCAGGTTCTGACTGCTGTCGCTGTAGAATCTGTCCCAGGCGTAATAGTACAGATCCTGAAGTTTTGACGGGCTCATTTTAGCAGGCTGGTAGACAACCTCACCGCCGGTGTAGCGGTTCCAGTCATTCGACAGAATCCTTCCCTGCTGCGCAAGAGTCTCGCGAATCGGCGTATGCGGGAACGGAGTAAGGATCGTAAATTCGGCAAGATCAAGGTTGATTTCGAGCAGGAAATCAACCAGACGCTTGATATCGTCCTCGCTCTGGTCATCTGTGCCCAGAATAATCGTCCCCTCGACACCGATGCCGCGCTCCTGCAACCGCTTTACACGCTTGCGGATATGATCCGAGGTATCGAAGATCGCCTGGTATACGTACCAGCAGCCCGCCTCGGCAGCGAGGTCAAGAATTTCGTCATTGTCCTTGATCGGGTGGCACACCCATTTCTTTTTCAGCGGAATCAGCGCCTTAAACAGCTCTTTTTCCCACTGGTCATTCTGGGACATGGAGTTGTCCACGAAGAACAGTCGATTGTTTTTGATCGTTGCAATTTCACGTACCACATCGTCAATGGGACGGGGCCTGAATTCATTTCCGCCGAGAAACGGTGTGCAACAGGGGAAACAGTTGAACCGACAGCCGCGCGAAGCGTGGATCAGGTCAACCATCTGCACACCGCGATAGTTATACAACTCGCGGTTAAGAATGCCGCGCCTGGCAGGACCGACCAGATTGATATCGGGAAAATTGTTCTTGTAGTCGTAGACCTTTTGCAGTGTGCCATTGCTCAGGTCGGTAATAATCTGGCCGAAACGGCCTTCGGCTTCGCCCAGGAACACTGAATCGGCATGCTGCATGGTTTCGTCGGCATGGAGCTGCGTACCGATGCCGCCAAAAATCACCGGGATTCCCTTGGCACGATAGATATCGGCAATCTCCCACCCGCGCGATATCTGGCAGGTAAGCATGCAGGAGATCGCCACCAGATCGACCTGCTCGTCGAAGTTGATCGCCTCGACATGCTCATCGGTAAAGGAGAGCTCGATATCACCCGGCACAGTAGCCGCAAAGCAGACCGGGCCATGGGGCGGGAGATGGAAATCCGTCTGTCGCTGCAGTTTGGGCCATTTTGGATAAATAAGTTTTATCTTCACGCTGTGCCTTTCTTAACCTTCAGGATATAAAGTTGACGGAGGATACCAGAAATATCCTCCGCTGATTCCATGATCAACCGCGCCTCGTCGAGAGTGCAGAGAGCGCCCTCTTCCTGCGTACCTTCTATGACTGCATACATAACTTCCTCTGCCGCTATCCTGCCGACGAGCATCCGCCCTGCTTCCCGGGCAACAACAATTCCGGCAGCAATATCCAGAGGCTCGCCAAGGGTGCCAGTCACACCGGCCGCATATAAAAGCGGGCCGGTCAGCCCGAAGTGTATCGCCGCTTCGCCCAGCGCACTCGAAGGGAGCGTATAGATGAACAGGTTCGCCCGTGAAAGGGTTCGGCCGTTCTCTACGAAATCCCTGAAATAGTCACTGTCAGATTTCAGGGAACCTTCCCGGCTTGTACCGATGATGCCGATGTCCTGCTTGTCGGCAGGCGAATACTCGATCCCGGCATCCTGCAGAGCAAGCGCCACGGCACTGACGGTCAACCGCGACACCCCGTCAAGGCGTCCGAAATTCTTGAACGGATGCGAGAAGATCCCCCGTTTCGCAAGAGAGTGAATCCCTTCCCCCTCCGCAAACGGTTGATCCAATCCGGTTCTGACCGACCCGTATCCCGTCTTCGTCACCCATCCTATGCCGCGAACTGACACTGTCATAATAGAGATCTCAAGCCAGAACCAAGGCGGTATTAATGCCGCTGAAACCGGCATTCGTAACAAGGGCAATAGAATTTGGCACGATAGCCTGGCGCCGGTCAGCGACCCAGCCGAGCGCATCTTCATCAGCCTCTTTCAGATTCACGGTTGGCGGAACGACTCCCTCACGCAGCGCCCTCTGGGCAATGGCCATTTCAACCAGACCTGCGGCGCCCATCGTGTGGCCGATCCCACCCTTGATCGAATAGACCGGCACGTTCCGCTCCTTGAACACCGCGCGGAAGGCGCGCATTTCCATGGCGTCATTATAGGGGGTACCGGTGCCATGAGCCGAAATAAAACCGACCTGACCGGCGGATACGCCCGCGGAATCCAGGGCGGCATTAATGGCGCGAATCAACCCTTCGCTTTCGCGTGATGGCCCGGTCATGTGGTTGGCATCATCACTCAATCCCCAACCGGCAATTTCGCCGATGATGGTTCTTTGTTCACGCAGAGCGCGCTCTTCACTCATGATCAGCGTATACCCCGCAGCTTCTCCAACAGTCAGACCTGCCCGGTTCTTATCAAAAGGACGAGCCGGAATCTTATCGAGCGCCATGAGCGAAGAAAAGCCGGAGAAGATGAACTCCGTCACGCTGTCGCATGCGACAACCAGCACGCACTCCGCTTCTCCTCCCCTGATCATCGCTGCCGCACGCGCCGCAGCCGCCGATGACGAGGTACAGGCAGCCGAGACGACCATGCCCCCTCCCATGGTCCCGGTCAGGTCAATAACCTTCCGAAGGAGGTTGTTCAGGGAGCTCTCCCCGGCTTCGCCGGCTCCGTTGATGATGCTTTTCTCAAGAAGATCGATTTCTCCCTTGATTGTTGCCAACAGGAGTTTCGCATCTCCGGGTATCTTTGTGCCGGTTCCTTCAAACAGCCTGGCAAGCATCTGCATGACCAGGGAGGTCTCGCTATCGTATTGCAAGCCTGGTACCGTGCCGCCATAGTCAGAGTAGAACGCCGTGGTCGCAAATCTGGAGACGGGGGAAAGCGACGTCCTGTTGGCCAGAAGAGCGTCCCAGCACGCGTCAATACCCGGCCCGAAAGGGGTCAGAATATCCGTTTCAACGACAACCGCTTTCAATGAAATTCTCCCGCTTTCCACCTGCTCCGGCACCGTTCGAGCATCTCAGGCGACACCATGCAGGGCTCTCCTGTCAGATGATCGGTAAAAAGCTGAATAGTGTAACCGCTGGTAGCCAGGCTGCCGTCCTGCTTGTAGACGTGGAACTCGGTGTTTATCCGCGCCCCGTCATGCCAGATCAAAGACGCCCGGATAGTAAATTCTTCGGCAAGAAAAAGCGACTGAAAATAATCGATATGGAGTGAAATTATGGGAGCTCTCAACCCGGCTTCGAGATATTCGCCATAGGACATTCCGCACCGCCGCCCAAGCTCCTCGGAGGCCTCTTCGAACAGAAGCGGATAGCGGCCATGCCACATGATGGCCATCGGGTCGGCCTCATTGAAACGGACGCGGCGCTTGACCTCAACATAAACCGGTTCAGGTGCTCCCGGAACCCGTTCAAAGTACGATTTTTTCCTTCTCGTTTTCATAGCGCATCACTCAAGGAAACACGCAACTTAAGATCCGTGACCTTGTCAGCACCCTTTGCAATGCGAGCCTTGTAGATGAATTCGGTGCCGCTATCCGGAACTCCGCTCACAGTGCAGGTTACCGCGTCGTCGGGGAAAACGGGGGCTATGTACTTGGCTATCATGATTTCTTTCAGAACAACGCGCTGCTGCAGCGCCTTCTCAATTGTCGAGAGAGCACACTGAATCTGGCAGGCTCCCGGTAGTACCTTCTTTGCGGGGAAATGTCCCTGAAAGCCGATGAATTCGGATGGAAACACGAAACTCGACGTCAAAACAGCGTCGTGTTCCATTGGTCCAGCCATGTAACGCTCGATTTCCTTTTTTATCTTGCTCAAGAATACAACTCCTTTTGCCGGACTGTCAGTTGGTAACCATGCCTGTAATTGATCATGACAATCCCCTGAGGATAATGTTTTCCGTTCTGCTCACGGTATTCATAGTAGCAAATCCGCCATACGATCTCATCGTTTTCATAGTAGACCTTCTCGACAAGCTCCTGCCCTTTTCCGGCAAATTCATACTCCATAACGCCGGAACCGTACGATTGTCTGAATTTGATTCTATACGCACTCTTCCAGATGCGGGCCTTGTCCGACGGTACCAGATCAAAGTAGATTCTGCGGATATCGGTGCCGACCGCTGTGGGAAGATCTCCATATTGAGTGAGAGCAGGCAGGGCATTGTGCGTCACAATGGCATCCCGGTCTCCGGACAGTTCGAACAGTTGGACTCCCATCGGGTTAAGACAAACAACCTTAAACTGGCTGTTCTGCCTGTTGACATCTATATAGCCTATCCCCATGAACGTTTTCCACGAGTACTCGAATACGACCGAATTGAGCAATTGAAAACTTTCCGGGGAGTGCGCCTTAAATTGCTCCACCACGCTTTTCGGATCAGCGGCTTCAAAGGATACCTGCTCTGCCTCCTGAAACGGGATGTGCGTACACCCGGCTGCGAGCAGAATTCCTATCAGCAGCGTGACGAATCTAACCATTTTTATTTCCCGTTGTCTCAAGCATGCTGCACAGTGGCAGAACCACCAAAATAGTGGAAAGATATCCGGTTACGATGCAGATAAACATGGCAACACCGGTAGAATGAAGCGCAGGATGCTTGGCAAACAAAAGCGCTCCGGTGCCGATAACATTCGTTGCAGCAGAGAGAGTCACGGCAATGATGGTCCCGGTACGCAGGTTGTGACGGTACTGGTAGGTAATTCCTATGCCATAATCGACAATAACGCCGGTCGAAACCACGGAAGCCACAATATTGATGACATTCAACGGGATCTTCAACAGCGACATGATGCCGACAAACCAGACAACCCCGGTGACAAGCGGAACGAGGGAAATCAGGGTATACTTCCAGTCCCTGAAGAACAGCCACGCCAACAACACATTAAAAAGGAACGCCAGGGGAGCGAGGATCTTGATTTCCCTGGCCGTAAATGAGGAAATGGAGGCCGACATCGCTTTGCCGGACACGATGAATGTGCCGGGATACTTGCTCGTGATTTCTTTCAATGAATTGATATATTTTTGTTCGTCAGGAAAGTATGAAAGAATACGGTATTCTCCATTTTTGCTCAACACAAATCTTTCCTGAAGCTGCGCTATAAGCCCATTGGAATCAGTCGGCTCCGTTTTATGAAGATACAGGCCATCGAAAAACGGAGAAAACGCTCCGTCAGAAAACTGGTACGAGGCAGAGGTTTCGCGAATCAGTTTCTTGAGTGCATCTTCCTTTCCCTGTTTCCAGAACCGGTCCCATTGATCGCTGTTTTCCCTGCGCAGTTTTTCCGACGGCCAAAACTGGGCAAGACTGGTAAAATCGCCTTTTCCGACAAGGGAGCGGGCAGCGTTGTACACCGTATCATTTATTTCCATGGCCTCTTCAAGGCTCTTGCCGGTTACCACAAAGATCGCCTGACTGCTCTTGCCACCCCAGACATCATGGAACGTCTGCTCCGCCCGGAGCACCCCGGGATCACTGCCATCCAGTTTTTTGACATCACTGTCAAATGTGACTGATAAGGAACTGTACAGGGCAAGCAACAGCAGTACCCCCCATACGCTTATGCAGAGCTTTACCGGCCAGCGAAACGTTCGCATCGTGTCATCGACATTCAGGCCGGTAATCGGTGTAACTTTCATATTCGAAATGACGAGAGGAAGGACAAAGATAGCGCAGAGCAGGCAAATGAATATGCAGAGGGCTGAAAACAACGCAAGCTGGTGATAACCGTGGATTTGCGAGACATACAGGACAAGAAAGCTGAACATGGTCGTTGTTGCATTAATGGTGATCAAGCGGGACAGCTTCACAAACTGGGCGCCATCAACGCCCCGTTTCATGGCAATATACACATGCAGGCCGTAGTCAACGGAAAAGCCGGCGATTGCAGTACCGAGCCCGACAACCATGTACAGCAATTTCCCTTCGACGGCTGTCGCAAGTATGATTGCCCATACAATGGCAATAAAGGGGATAATGAAAACGAACAGTACCCGGGGGTCGCGGAACACCAGCAAAAACAGCAACAAGAATGTCACGGAAGCAATCGTGGAAACAATGGAGATATCGCGCTTGATTACCCGCTCGTTACTGACCGTATGAAGATGACCGCTTATGATGTCAGCCGTTACATATCCCGGCAGCTCCTTGATATGCCCCTGCAGCGATGCAATGAGTTCCTTGCTGCGGGGACTGTCCATCATTGCCACCGAGGTTTGAATGATTATCATGGCATGACGGCCGTCACGGCTGATAAAGTGCCCATCCTCGATTGCAACATCGTATCCCATGGAGGCAGGAAGCGCGCGCATTTTTTCGAGGAGAAGCGTCTTGATCCCAAGCGGATCCGAGCGTGACATGGACGAGGTAAAGACACTTTCCGGCCGCATCGACTGCAGGTAGATGCCCCGCATTTTCCGGGATACCGATTCGGGGTTGATCAGTTCGTCTATGGCTGCCAGATCCTGCGCCCCGAGAACCTGCGGCGCATATTTGAGGATCGAGAATTCATCCATGACATTCACAACGGAGAAACCGGAAACCACCTTCATGAAAAGAGGCGGAGTGAGCGATGCGGACAGCTGGTCTACTGCGAGGAAGAGCTCTTTTTTTGACTTGGAAGGATCCGTCAACGCAACGGAAACAATCATCTTATCCGAGAAGCTTGAGCCCCTCAGGAAGTCCATACTCCTGGCGATTTCCTTGTTCGGAGGCAACATCAGGTCGATATTACCCTCGAAGCGGATAAAATACAGCCCTGACCCGGCAAGCACGGTGATTACCAGTACCAACAACAAAACCCATTTCTTCTGCTGACGTACAAACGTATTTAACAGCGTAAAGCCGTTATCAAACACGCCCTTTTACCTCAAAACTGTTGCTGTTAAGCGGGGTATTCAGGATCGTATTTTTAAAATTGATGGTCGTCACATCCCCGCTGACCTCCTGAATTCGCAATTGCTGGAGGTAATTATGATCTTCGCGGAACGTGATGGTGATACTCTTAATAACCTTTTTCGAGATATTGTTGTCCTTGGGAATGAATTCAATCACAAGGGGAGCCTGCTTGACAACCCGTACTTCGTTGGTGTCGAGAAGCGAGCCGTACTCGCCGGAAAACCAGACCGTCAATTGGCTGAGGACATTCTGGAAAATCGGATTCTTGGCCAGGGATACTTCCTGAACTTTATTGGTATCCTCGTCCCACTGACGGATCAGTTTATCCGTTATCAGCACGGAATAGCGAAGGGGAGAGTCAACGTGCCATGCGATTTTATTCGGCTTTTCAAGGAAAATCCTCCCCTTCATGACGAGTTTTTGCTTGAACATGACCATCTTTTTTTCCTGAATGAACTCCGTTTTCAGGGTTTTGAAGTTTGAGGCCTTTTTCCCGATACCCTGCATGAATGCGGGCAGATCGGTCGGCTGCCCCACCGTTTTTGTACCAGTATCAGCTGCAGAAACAACAGTTGCCTGAATCAAAAGGCACAGTACCACCCAATAAACCACTTTCATGCCACTCCCCTTGTTCACCATCATGCCACCGTGGCATCGTTCTGCCAGACCTTTATTTCACCACGGGCAATAAGTTCTTCACCCTTGAAAACCTCACCGTTGATAATGCCGAAGTCGCCGAATTTTGCGGTCTTATGGAGTGAGATGCGCAGGGTATCGCCCACCTGGGAATTACCCAGGATTTCGAGTTTTTTTACTCCAAGCAGAAAGCCCTCCAGCGGCTGAATCCTCCCTCCGGACCTCCTGAATCCTTCCTGGGCGGCAATCGCCTGGGAAATAATCTCGGGATAGGAAGCCTCATCAAGCTTGCCATTCTCATCAACAAACAGCATATCCGCACGGACGGTCATTTCAGAAACAGACGCCCTCTCCTTAACCTCCAGGAGACGATCAATGAGCAGCATGGGAGGCTTGTGCGGCATCACGTGGGCGACATCGACCGGCAGGAACATTATTTCGTCACGCCGATCGATATTTTTCCAGCAGAGCGGGTCGGAAGCGAGATAGTCTCCCGTCATCTGGTATGCCGTGCCACGGCAGCCATAACAGGATTCAAGCGATTCGCACTCGCCGCAGGGACCTTTTATCGTATCTTTATAATTCTTGAGATCCTGAACGACTTCACTGTCGCGAAGAATTTCTTTCAGACTCTGCTTTCTCACGTTTCCGAGCGGAATCGTAATGCCGACGCATGACTGAACATACCCTTCCGAGTTTACGGCACAGGAAAACTGGTGCCGCAAGCACTCTCCGCCTACCAGTGGCGGCTTCGGATCCCAGTTGATGCCGTATTTTGTCCTGTCTATCTCTGCGATATGCTGGAAAAACAACTCCAGCGTCCGGGAATCCAGTTCAAGCATATTGTGTTCACGGGCGCCCCCCTGCGGCGTCATGATCTCGAAATAGGGGAGTATGTTCTGATCCCTCAGCCATTCCCACATCCGAGGCAGCTCCTCAATATTCTGCTGACAGATGATTGAGCTTACGCCAAGCGGGTTTTCCTGAGAAGGATACCCCGCCTGCTTCAGGTTCTTAAGAGCCTCCTGAATCTGGATATACGAACCTTTACGACCGGACAGGGTATCCTGGAGGCTCTCGTCGAAGGTGTTCATTTTAAGAACAGCCCTGACACCATTATCAAACAGCTCCTGCGCCACGGACTGCGTGATATTCGCCCCGTTGGTAAAGAGTTCAATCTCCAGATCCAGTGTCCGGATATACCGGATCATCTCCATGATGTACGGATAAAGCATCGGTTCGCCGCCAAGGATGATTATTTTCCTGGCGCCCAGATCCCTGGCCTGGTGAATGACATCGATAAATTCTTCTTTTGAAAGTTCATCGGGGCGAGTGGGATTTTCCAGGGCATAGCAATAGATGCACCGGAAATTGCAGCTCTGGTTGAACTCAATCTCCATTGACAGCAGACGGCCATCCCGCACGGCATCGGATATTTCCTCCGCCGTAAACTCTGAACCATAAATTCGATCAAGACATCTCTTCATAGGCACTTTCTCTCATCCACAAAACGGGTTAATTTACGGGGATTCCCGGAGTACACCTGGTTTTTGACCTGCTCCTCGCTCGAAATGACCACCTCGGGACGCACGCGAAGGTGAGCCTGCAGCTTGTCCATGATCACCTCGGCGGAACAGGAGTCGTTTCCGGTAGCAACAAAAATCTTGATAACATCGGAGAGGTCATAATCGGTCGATGCGGTGATATAGTACTCAATGATCCCCGGAAAAGAATCGAGCACGGCGTTGATCGAGTTCGGGTAGAGCGTGGTACCCCGCAATTTGATCATCTGGTTCTTTCTTCCGAGAATCGGCCCGAGACGCAGGGAATTTCTGCCGCAGGAGCAGGGTGAATCAATAAGGAAACTCACGTCGCCCGTCTTGAACCGGACAAGCGGCATCCCCTCAATTCCCATCGGTGTGACGACAACTTCGCCGGTTTCACCAATCGCCACCACATCACCATTGTCGTTAACGATCTCCACGACCGCCAGATCCGGATGCAGATGTCCTCCCTGCTGGGAGGTACATTCGCAGAAGGAGGTGATGGTTTCAGAAGAGGCATAGGTCGAATAAATCCTGGCACCCCAGACATGCTCAAGCTTTTCTCCGACCTTTAGGAACGCAAGCTCGCGGTCCCGGATCGGTTCCCCGATGCAGACCAGCTTCTTGACGCCGGTAGAGATGGGATCAATACCTTGCGTTATCAGAAACTGTCCGAGTTTCAGCAGGAATGTCGGCACGCCGACAATCGCAGTCGGCTTCAACCGCTTGATAATCTCCAGATGGCTTTCCACGCTGCTGAGGCCGTTTCTGATTGCCGAAGCGCCAAGACTTCTGACCCCGGAGAAATAGGCCAACCCCGCGATGAAACAACGGTCAATCGTACAGGTAAGCAACACGACATCATCAGCGTTCAGACCGCAACTCGCGAAAGATATTTCCTCATTGTACGCCAGGCGTCTCAGATCGTTTTCGGTGTACATCACCTTGGTAGATTTGCCCGTGGTGCCGGAAGAGAGCACGATATCGACAATTTTTGACATGGGGGCGGCAAGAAAGCTGTCGTTCTGTTCACCCAATATGGTTTTGTCCGTAAGAGGGAGGGCGGCCAGAGAATCCAGGGTTATTCCGGTGATATCTATTCCGCGTTCACGGAACAGTGACCGATAGAACGGCGAGTGCGCCGCGACATATTCAAGATGGCTGCTCAGCCTGCTTTCCTGCAGGGAGCGGATTTCATCAGAACTACGAAACTCGAATTTTTGCCGGCTGTCAAATA
The DNA here is from genome assembly GCA_041675485.1 of Pelobacteraceae bacterium. GTDB lineage: Bacteria > Desulfobacterota > Desulfuromonadia > Geobacterales > Pseudopelobacteraceae > JACRCG01. The sequence goes on from JBAYTT010000019.1 coordinate 26,175, forward strand.
CCGTCATCCTGTACTCTCCATAGCAGACAGCTCGTGGTCAATGATTTTCCAGACCCTGTTCTTTAACGCAAAAGCGGTCAGATCCTTATACTCTTCCCAGGTAATTGCCGGCAATCTGCGGATAGTGATGATACCGGGATGGAGAAGCGATGACCCTTTAGGCGGAATATTTTCACTGCCGGAGATGCAGAGGGGGACGATTGACGCTTTTGACGCAAGCGCCAGTCGAAAAGCCGAGCCGTGAAAACTCCCCATCTTGCGTCCAATCGCGCGTGTCCCTTCGGGAAAAAAGACCGTCGAGACCCCATCTTGCAGCAACTGGGAGGCGCTTACAATGAACTGATCGGGGGGGATCATCCTGATGTTAAGATAGCCAGCCAGCTTGGCATAAATACCGAGGACAGGTATCCGAAACGGCCACACATTGACAATCTGTACAAGTTCATGGGGCAGAATGCCCATGAGAAAAGCGTCGGAAGCCGAGCGGTGATTGCATACAAAAATGTACGGTTCCCCCGGGTCATTTTCCTCACAATTCTCATAGCGAAGCTTTATGAAAGGATACGGGCAGGCAATAACAACCAGGCCATACCAGCTTATGGCACGCCGAAACCGTTTCATCGTTCCGCGGCGCGAAGGAAACAACAGACTTGAACAACCGACATAGATTGTCAGAAGCGGAATCACCGTAGCGGAAAGCAGTATGAACAACGTATAGAAATACAGATTAAGGAGATACAGCTTGAAACGATATATCATCGATTATACGCTCTTCACTCTTTCTCTGCCTTGATTGAGGAAATAAACTGGTAGAGATCCTGAAGTGTCCTGATATCCCGGACCTTTTCCTCGTTCCTGATCTTGACTTCAAAGCTGCTCTGAAGAGCAACGATGAGATCAACAATATCGAGGCTGTCGAGGCCCAGATCGGTAAAAATATGCGCCTGCGGTACCAGCCGTTCCTTCTCGATTTCAAACGACTCCTCAAAGACTTTGTTCGTCTTGTCTATAATATCCTGCTCGGTCATGTGCTCCTCCAAAAAAATAACTTCTAGCCAACTAAACAATCAGAGCTTTTTGCATACCAGCGCGGCGTTGATGCCGCCGAAGGCAAAACCGTTTTTCAGCACGGTGTTCACCTGTTTTTTTATCGGCTGCATCACATGCTGGATTCCTTCACAGTCCTGGCTGACGTTTTCGAGGTTGTGAGTCGGATAAATCACCCCGGTCTCCATCATTTTGAGGGTTGCTGCCAGCTCGATTGCTCCGGCCGCGCCGAGAGTATGACCAATGTTCCCTTTCAGACAGCTGACCGGGACCGATGCGCCGAAGATGTCGCGAATAGCTTCCGCCTCTTCCTGGTCGCCCTGAAGAGTAGCCGTGGCGTGGGCATTAATATAATCGACATCTTCCGGCTTTACCCCGGACTCACCAAGCGCCTGCCGAATGCAGGTGATCATGGATTCCTTGTTTGACTGGCTCACATGGACACCACTTGCCGTCGTACTGAACCCTGTTACCTCCGCATAAATCGTAGCATTTCGGCTGATGGCTCTTTCGTACTCTTCCAGAACCAGGATGCCGCTCCCTTCACCGCACACCAGCCCATCCCTGTCCCGGTCAAACGGGCGGGGTGTTTTTTGGGGATTATCGTTGAATTTGGTCGATGTCGCAAAAAGAATATCGAAGGACCCGGTGACCGTCGGGTGCAACTCTTCTGCCCCTCCGCACAGGAGTACGTCCTGACGCCCGAGCCGGATCAGGTCATAGCCGATTCCGATGGCGTGCAATGCCGATGCGCAGGCGGCTGAAGCGGCCATAACCGTTCCGTTCAGTCCCAGATACTGGGCAACATTAACCGTTGCGGTATGCGACATGCACTGGAAGAACATGGTAGAATTCAGTTTGCTCAAATCCTTGTCGGGCAGCATGGTTTCGAAGACATCGTTGATGCTCTTGGCGCTCCCCATGGTCGAACCGACAACGCATCCTACCCGCCATAAATCCTCGTTGGCAAGCGTGATTCCCGCATCGGCAAGCGCTTCGTCAGCCGCCTGGGCAGCAAAGATGCTCATACGTCCCATGGAGCGTCTTTTCTGGCGCGGGATGCTCATCTCTCCCTGCATATCCACGGGAGCGCCAACCAGGCTATGAAGACCATTATACTCGTCCCATCCCTCCATGAAACGCACCGCGCTGCGCCCCTCTTCGAGCCCTTTCATCAGTGCCGGCACGCCGTTACCAAAGGGGGATACCATACCAATTCCAGTTATCACGACACGCTTTAATGACATATTGAACCGTCCAGGAGTTTTCCGTATTTTTCTTTTCCTACCACAGCACGGCCGACAATGAGAGACGACATCATGGCGCCGATAACTCCCGGCAGAAGTGCGCTCTGACCGGCAGCAAAAAGATTATGCAGGGGAAGCTTGCCGACGAGATTGAACTGTCCCATTTTCTGTTTGATTCCATAGGCACTTCCATCAGGGCTGCAGAGGTAATCCTTGTAGGTAAGCATTGAGCCGGCATCCAGATAATCCAGAGTTTCACTGAATTCCGGTAAAACACTGGCAAGATGCCCTTTGATCGCTTCCACCCGGGAACGCTTGTAATCCAAGTATTCCTCGGGCCTGTTCCCCCTCCTGGAATCCGTCCATTTGGAGACATGCTCGGCAAACGAGGCCTCAACGATACAGATACCTTTTTCCGTGCTGCCGGCACCAAGATTGGGAGATTTAACCACAACCATGGCCGGTATTCCCTTGTAGGCGGGGTCCAGCAGATTATTGACATTGGCATCCGGAAATACCGAAATAATTGCTGCATCAGGGTTCGGATCGCTGCATCCGGGCTTGAGCGTGGCAAAGGCAGAGAAGAGGCCAAGCGAGGGTTCAAATGATGAAATCCTCTGCGCAAAAGCTCTGCTGAAATGCTTTTCCGGAAAAAGTTCCAGAATATCCTTGGGATGGATCGTAAGGACGCAGGAATCAGCTTCAACTTCTTCCCCGTTGTTCAGGACAAAACGACCAACCTTGCTGTCACGGATATCGGCCAGTTCCGTGATCCAGGTATTGCAACGGATATCGACATCATACTGCCCAAGCTTTTCCTGAAATGCCCTTACAAAGGCATCTCCACCATCTGTTACAAAGGCGATGGATTCATAGAAACTAAGGACCATCCTGCTGTGGTTGGCAAATGATATCTCATCGGGGCGGACGCCATAACACATGGCGTACCCGGAAAGAAGACCGCGCAAAAGTTCATTTGACGTCAATTTTTTCAGGACGGTATCGAGCGAAACATAATCCTCTTCCAGGGTGGGAGGAGCTATTACGTTTTCACGAAGATTAAGCGATGGCGTCCGCGTACAAACCGACTGGACCAATTCAAAATAGCTGTCAATTGCCTGGCTTTCAGCGGGAAAGTAACCCTTGAAGGTTTTTTTTATGGTTTCAATCCCGCACGGATGCTCAAAGCTTTTCCCGTGCGACTCGAAGATAAACTGGTTTTGGGATGAGTCCGGCAGAAAGATCGGCTCGATGGAATCTCTCAAGCCAAGCAGCATCAGAATATCGGAAAGAATGCCACCCTTGTGGAACCCGCCGGTAAAATGGAAGCCGGTATCAAAAGGTATTCCTCTCCTGGTAAAACGTGACAGGGAACCGCCGATAATCGGGCTTTTTTCGAGCAACAGAACTTTATTTCCGCTCATGGAGAGCAAAAGTGACATCGACAACCCGCTGACGCCGCTTCCTACAACAATATGGTCATATTTTCTCATTATGTACTGCAGACTCCTCGACCTGATAAACAGCCATGTTCACTCTCACTCGCGAAAAGACTACATCGCCAAGCCGCCATTAACGCCGATCACTTGACCATGGATATACATATTCTCTTCGGTGCAGAGGAAATTAACTACTGAAGCAACATCTTCAACAGTACCGACACGGTTGAGCGGAATCATGGGGAGGACCAACTCCTTGGGGATTTCCGTGGTCATTTCCGTTTCAATGAAACCGGGGGCAACAACATTTACTAGAATCTTTTTCTTGCCGACCTCGCGAGCCAAAGCCTTTGCCGCACCAATCAATCCTGCCTTGGAAGCAGAGTAATTAACCTGCCCTGCCTGCCCGATCTGTCCTGAGGTTGACGAGATCACGACGATTCGTCCCCGCTTTGCTTTCAGCATGGAGAAGACCACCGCTCGGGTAACGTTAAAAAAACCGTCCAGATTCGTGGATATGACGGAACTCCATTCTTCCTTGGTCATCCACATCAGCAGGTTGTCACGGGCAATGCCGGAATTAAAAACCAGGACGTCGGGGGACGCCGTTTCCAACCGGGCACCGAGGGTTGCTTCAGTCTCCTCGAAGCTGGAGACATCAAAAGGAATAAGTTCGCAACTGCTTCCGGCAGCTTCAATTTCTGATTTCACAGAATTTGCCGCGTCATGATTGCCTTTGTATGTCAACCAGATCGCGAATCCGGATTTTGCCAACCTGAGGGAAATAGCACGTCCTATCCCGCGACTTCCTCCAATTATTAATGCAATTTTCATAAGTTATGCCTGTTTAAACAAATTATTTTTTGCCACGTGACGCGCCGGAATGAATCCCTGACTTTATAAAAAAGAATAATGTGTCAATTTTTGGACACTACACTAACGTTTTTTTACTGTCAAGCGGTACCAAACGTTAGAAATGCAGGCCACAACGAAGCAAATCATATCGGTTCAGCGATTTCCCATTTCAGTAAATAATAATATATCCATGTTGTTCCGCGATGTTCCGCACTTCATCCTTGTCCTGCAGATGGTAGGTTTTTCCTTCCAGGGTAAAATGGTAACCACCGTTGTCATCGGGCTCCGCACCACTCAATAATGCCTCAAACGTCGCTGTCTTGACCATGCAAAACCTCCAGGGAGTCCGCCAACCCTTATAAACAGGATAAGTGCGTTAATGAAGTCATTTTCTGCCAAAAGCTGCAGACCGAACCGCTTCAACCAATTGGAATACATCGTGTTCAGTGGTCTGCCATGAGCACATAAATCGCCCCCCTCCGGATCCAATGAATGAATAGAAGTGCCATCCGGCTAAACGGAGCGCCGCGGCAACCGTTTCCGGCATCTCGACGAACACCGAGTTGGCTTGCCGCGGGTACATGATTCGGACTCCGTCAACAGAGGCAAGATGCTGTTCCAGCAATGCGGCGCAATTATTGGCGTGACGGGCATGTTTGAGCCACGCCCCCCCTTCCAGCATCCCAATCCAGGGCGCCGAAATAAAGCGCATTTTGGATGCCAGCTGTCCCGCTTGTTTGCAGCGATAGTCAAATTCATCGGCCAGTTCACGATCAAAAAAGACCACCGCCTCACCGACAGCCATGCCGTTTTTAGCTCCCCCCAGACAGAGCACATCCACTCCGGCCCGCCAGGTTATTTCTGCAGGAGCAACACCCAGCGAAACAACCGCGTTGGCGAAACGGGCGCCATCCATCTGCACCTTCATGCCATACTGTTTGGCCAGCTCACTGGCCGCCCTGATTTCTTCCGGCGTGTACACCGTGCCGACTTCAGTCGCCTGAGTCAGGCTCAAGACCCTCGGGCGGGGATAATGAATATCGCTGCGACGGGTAATGACGCGCTCAACCTCCGCCAGATCAAACTTTCCACCGGGACCGCCCACATGAAGCAGCTTGGTGCCGTTTGAGAAAAATTCCGGAGCGCCGCACTCGTCGGTTTCCACGTGGGCCAGATCATGACAGATCACACTGTGGTACGACCGGCAGAGGGAAGCCAATGCAAGCGAATTGGCCGCGGTGCCGTTGAAAACAAAAAACACCTGGCAATCCGTCTCAAAAACCTGGCGCAGATGCTCACATGCCCGCTCTGTCCAGCAGTCATCACCATAGGAAGAGACGAATCCGGTGTTGGCAGCCTGCATGGCCTGCCACGCCTCTGGACAGATCCCGGCATAGTTATCGCTGGCAAACTGGTTATAGGTGCGATTCTGATTGAGCTCTTCCAAACTGTTCTCCAGACCGGCAGTAAAAAAACGTGCAGCAACAATTTACCACCTGTCAATCTCCGATGCCAGAAATTTCAAGCGGGACGTTGACAACAGTTGAATAGTCGCACACAACTAGCTATGATACCTCTTGTTCATCTTACAATAGCAAGGAAAATCAGGTATGCGCTACAGCCGTATGCGGCTTTCACACAAAATAGTTTTGATCTCTCTGCTTACCGTCGTGCTTGTCGGTTTCACGGTGCTTCGGTCACCATCCCTAACGGACGTTCCGTCGGCTTCTCCGGAGGACAAGGCCAGAGAGGACCTTTCGCGGGTAGAGTACCCGAGCCTCAAAAACATCAAATGGCATGCCCACTTTATTGAGCCGAATCAGTCGCTCGAATCACTCTTTGGAGCAGACTGGATACTGGTAGCGCGGTTCAACCGCATTGACCGCCGCCACATTTACCCTGGCATGACGATCAAGGTTCCCGACACCATGGCAGATATCCGCACCTATACGCCACTGCCGAAGTTCTACCAGCCAGCCGTCCGCCACGAAAAATATATTCTCGTAGATATAACCGAGCAGTGGCTCGGTGCCTATGAACATGGCCGATTGGCCTTCTCTGTTCCGGCCGCAACCGGCAAAGAGACCACCGAAACCCCCACCGGCATGTTTCAAATATCAACCCGCGACCGGAACCACACATCATCACTTTATAAAACGGCCAATGATGAAGAGCAGTACCCGATGGATAACGCCCTCCGCTTTCACATAGGAGCGGATAACGTATCGTACTGGCTGCATGCCCGCGATCTGCCTGGACGACCGGCTTCACACGGGTGCATCGGACTGTTTGATGAAGAGATGCAGAAACGGGTCTTTGACACACCGCAACAACCTGTGCTGAAGGATTCGCAGAAACTGTACGCCTGGGCGGCGGGAGAAGAAGAGTACGGAGAAGACAGCGGTGAAGCAGAAGAGTTGGAAGATGGACCGATTGTCGAAGTGCGTGGCGACCTGCCCCGTTATCTTGACAGGCCGCCATCACTCAAAAATGCTCTTAACTGAAATTCCGTTGCAAACGCTTGCTTACCTTGCGAGCCATTTCGCAACGTCTTTGGCATGATAGGTTATGATAATGTCTGCCCCGGCTCGCTTGAACGCAGTCATTGTTTCCAGAACCACCCGCTCCTCATCTATCCACCCCCGCTCGGCAGCCCCTTTGATCATGCTGTATTCACCCGAAACATTGTAAACCGCCAGAGGTAGATCAAACTCGTTGCGAAGATCCCTAAGGATATCAAGGTACGGCAACCCAGGCTTCACCATGATGATATCAGCCCCTTCTTCGATATCCGATGCGGCTTCGCGAAGCGCTTCGCGGCGGTTGCCAGGATCCATCTGATAGCTGCGGCGGTCCCCGAACTGAGGCGTCGATTCAGCCGCTTCCCGGAAAGGACCATAATAGCCGGAAGCATATTTGACCGCATAACTCATGATCGGAATCGAATCATAGCCGTTCTCATCCAGAATTTCGCGGATAGCCCCCACCCGGCCATCCATCATGTCGGATGGCGCCACCATATCGGCCCCCGCCTTCACGTGTGAAAGAGCCTCGCGCGCGAGCAGTTCCAATGTGGAGTCATTATCGACATCACCGTTTTTGATAATTCCGCAGTGCCCATGGTCAGTATACTCACACATGCAGACATCGGTGATGACCGTCAAACCCGGCACCTCTTTTTTAATTGCCCGAATCGTTTCCTGAATGATGCCGGTATCGGAATAGGCGTCACTGCCAACTGCATCCTTGGTTTCCGGAATGCCGAACAGCAATACAGCCGGAATCCCCAAAGCTTGGACCTCTTTAGCCTCGGCGACGATATGCTCGATGGATTGCTGATAGATCCCGGGCATGGAAGAAATTTCTTTTCGGATTCCGCTGCCGAAAGCAGAAAACATCGGGTACACAAGATCATTAACGGAGAGGGATGTTTCTCGAACCATCCGTCGAAAAGTTTCACTGCCTCTGATTCTGCGAGCACGAAATTGTGGAAAAAACATGAGAAAGACTCCTTGTAAATACAGTATATACGCCGTGTTATGTACCGCGCGACATTACGCATCGAGGATAATGCAGCCTGAAATAAATTGCAAGTTTTTACCCCACCGCTTGCATTGTATGTTAATCGTGGTAAAAGCTTCTATCAAATTGTAACGATCATACAGAACAACAGAGGTAGCACTACCTCACAATCCCACTTAAAGGAGAACTACGTATGAGAAAAGGAACCATCTGCACTCTGGCGGCAGCCTTGATTCTGTCAACAACCGCTTCATTTGGTGCAGTTAAGGAAGGGAGCTTTTCAGTAACCCCGTTGGTGGGCGGCTATTTTTTTGATGGTAACAAAACTCTCGATCCTACCATGGTGCTGGGACTCCGAGCCGGTTACAACATCACCAAAAATTTCGGGATTGAAGGTCTGTATGACTTTACCCTGCGTACGGATGGCAAGTTTAGCCCCTTAGAAGATATAACCATGCACCGTTTCGGAGGACAGGTTCTCTACCACTTTTTCCCTGACAACATCTTTGTTCCGTATGTTGCCGCAGGTTTCTCGGGAGTAAATTTTGGCGGAGATGGCTTTGATAACAAGGATCACGGCGCTTTTGATTACGGTGTTGGCGCTAAATATTTTTTGACTGAGGACTTTGCCGTTCGAGGCGACCTCCGCCACATTTATTACCGTTACAACTCCGGGAATAACAATGACATGGAATTCACGTTGGGAGCCTATATTCAGTTTGGTGCCGCCGAACCGCCAATGAAGCCCATTGTACCGGAACCGGTCAAAGCCGCTCCTGCGCCGGAACCTGCACCAGCCAAGGTGGTTCCAGCTCCAGCTCCAGCTCCAGTCCCGGTCCCGCCAGCAGATTCCGATGGTGACGGAGTTATTGATCCGCTTGACAAATGCCCGGGCACACCGGCAGGAGTAGCAGTGGACAACAACGGTTGCCCGCTTGACAGCGACAAGGACGGCGTGGCTGACTATCTCGACAAGTGTCCGGGTACACCGGCAGGAGCAGCGGTGGACAGCAACGGCTGCCCGATTGACAGCGACAAGGACGGTGTAGTTGACTATCTCGACAAGTGCCCGGGAACACCGGCAGGGGTAGCGGTAGACGCCAACGGATGTGCTGTTGAAGCCGCAAAGCGCTGCGATAACCCGACTGTTGTCGCTATAGCTTTTGACACCAACAAGGCTGTCGTTAAAGCCAAATATCACGATGAACTTGATAAGCTGGGGAGTTTCCTGAAAGAGTTCCCCCATGCAACAGGGACCATTGAGGGCCATACCGACGCTGACGGGAGCAAAGCAGCAAACCTGAAATTATCGCAGGCTCGTGCCGAAAACGTACGCAGCTACATTATTAATAAATTCGGAATTGATGGCGGACGTATTACTGCAAAGGGTTACGGATCAGCAAAACCGGTGGCGTCTAACAAAAACTCTGCCGGCAAAGCAAAGAACCGGCGCATAGAAGCCGCTTTCATCTGCAAATAAACACGCTACCGTTATAGCAGCAATGTTAAAACAAAGAGGGCCCTTCCTGATTCCGGAAGGGCCCTCTTCTCTATTCTTGGTTTTGTAATGATCCTACTTTTTGCGCCGGTCCTGCAATGAAATCACTTTGGGAGATCCACCCTCCTGGCGTGTTTTCTGCGCAAGCTCCTTCTCGGCTTTTTCCTTCTCGTCCCTTTCCAGCTCAACCGGGGAAACAATATGTTCCAGACGAAGCGGCGTGCCTCCCATGGTAAAGTCAGCGCCTTCAATCTGGAAATCGTCAAGAATCCAGGTAAACACCTGCATCGGAAACGTAAGCACCAGCAATTTCACCTGCCACCAGCCAGGTTTTACGTCAGGGAGAATTTCCTCTACGCGGGCATAAAAACCAGGTTTATTATCTACGTGAATAAGTACCAAGTCATGAATAGTTGCCATTATATGAGCCTTTACACCTTTGATTTGGATTAAGTGCCTTTCCCCGCCCAAAGCAACAGCGGAGTTCCCAGCGGTTCACCGGTCAGACATGAAACCTCGCGGATAATTTCCCGCAGCTCCTGCTCCCGCGCGGAGAGAATCAGTCTGATTTGTTGTGACAACCTCTGATCAATTGCATCACAGATGAATATGATGCAGTCAGCCGGCCGCAGTCCCGGCTCCATGGTGCAGCCGGCATCAGTGCCGTACGGGCAGACCGGCTTCTGGAAAAAGTCTGCTGACGTCGGAATTTCTGCAACGACTCGGGCAAGTGCATCAAAAACATTTAGCCGGTATTTGCCGTTCAGACAGCATTGCCCCCCGCATTCACGACAGG
>JBAYTT010000020.1:0-36463 GCA_041675485.1 Pelobacteraceae bacterium
CATGGCACTTGTTAATCATGCCAAAAAAGAGATCAACGCAAAAATCGTCTATTTCGGGCCGCCAGGAAGCGGCAAGAGAACGGCGCTCACCTATATCTATTCGCGGATAAAACCTTCCTTGCGCGGTGAGTTACGAGCTGTCCCGGCTGGCGCTGACAATCTGCTGTTCTTTGATTTCAGCCCTTTTGAAGCTCCATTACCGAGCGGTTACCGTGTCCGCCTGCACGTCTACACGCTTACCGGTGTTGTCACCAATCCGGCGACCTGGAAAATGACGCTCAAGGGAGCCGACGGCATCATAATCATGGTTGATCCCGATTCCGGGCGAACCGCTGAAGCAAAAGAAAGTGTGTCACAGTTGCGGGATTTCCTGGCCGCATATGGAGTCGGACTTCACGAAACCCCCTCGGTTCTGCAACTTAACAATTTTAGCCAGGAAAACCGCCACGAAGAAGAGAAACAGGTTGCTGCTACACTCGATCTCTCTGCGATGACAACCCGTTGTTCGAACGCGGCCTGCGGGGATGGGTTGCTTGATGCCCTGACAACACTTTTTCGCGAGGTGCTGGACCACATCAACGCAAGCGATCAGCAGGAGGAAGATACTGGCCACGTTGAACAGCCTGATAGTATTGCCAGCAGTCCGGACTCCGCAATTGCCTCGGCAGCATCGATTCAAGAGGCTTCAGAGCAAATTCCTGCAACACTGGTGACTGACGAAGTACCTCTTGTTTCAATCCTGTCCAAGGATCTGCATGTCGAGGGAACAACCATCAGGATTCCGCTGGAGATTCAACATGGTGATACGCGGAGCAGTTTCGTGGTAACGGTGTCGGTTGCACCGGGATAGCTACAGAAATACGTCCACGGATTGAACAGGGACCTATCGGGTAAAGATACGGGGCAGTATAAAGGGAACAGCCCGTTGATAGTCCCGGTATTTATCACCAAACTTCAAGAGCAGGCGGCGTTCTTCCAGCAGGGCACCACCAAGGAAATAGACGGTTGAAAGCAGGGTCAATAGAAGCCAGCGGACACTAATGACCGGATTGCAGAGTAAAAATAGTATTGAGAACAGATATAACGGATGCCGCACAACCCGGTACCAGCCATCGGTGATTAATCTGGATGCTTCCAGGTCAACGGTATTCCTTGAGATTCCAAGAAAGTCAGCGACTCCGGTTTGACGAACACAAGCAAACAAAATTATGATTACGATCACCTGCACGAGGTACAGCACAAGACTCCACACTCCTGGCACAACATACAGAACGGCAGAGCTCCGAAAAGCGGTCATAACCCAACCGAAGAGCGCGATTGAGACGAGGTTGTAATACAGGCGATAACATCGGCAAAGATGACTGCTCCGCCCGAAACATCGCTGCTTCACTGATGGCAGCGCCAAAAGCGAATGCACCATGGCAAACAGGGAGAAGCGGAATAAGAATTGAACGACGTCTGACACACAAACCACCGTATACGTAATATTGTTGGAAACGCTATCACGATCGGCTTGTATACACAACTATTACATGCTATAAGCGACTAAACTGATTCACCTTATTGGAGGTTGGATAATGGCAATTATCACCGTATCACGCGAAATGGGCACTGGAGCCTATCAGATTGCCTCGGAAGTTGCCCAGAAACTCAAATACACCCTTATTGACGGACCTCGAATCAAATCACTTGCTGCCAAATACGGATTGACTCCGGAAATGCTGCAAATGGTTGACGAAAAACCACCTTCCTATGTCACCGCGGAAGACCGCAAGCGCGCAGCCGCCCTTAACGCAATTGAATTGATCATTCTTGATCTCGCCCGCAAGGGGAATGTCATTATTTATGGCCGGGGTGGTCAGGATTTGCTGAAGGATTGCAAAAACATCCTCCGCCTCCGCTTTATAGCAGATTTTGAAGAACGGGTGGAACGGTTTGCCGAGCGAGAATGGATAGATCCGGACATGGCCCGTTCGCTGATACGACGCAGCGACCATCAACGGGGCGGTTTCATTCATTTCTACTTCGACCGTGACTGGCAGGATCCGAATTATTACGACCTGGTCTTTAACACCTCCCGACTTTCAGAGGCGACGATCGTCGACTGCATCATCGCAACGGCAAAAGAGCCCTCTTTAAAAGAGTCGGACAAATCCGCCGTTGCTGTTATAGACAGTGTCATCCTGTCAAAGAAGATCGAAACGGCCCTCCTTAATTCTCCAGTATTGGAGGATTATCGTCCGTTTGCAATTTCAATCTATAAGGGTGCCGTATCAATCAGCGGTTATATTATTTCTGAGGCTCAGAAAACCGCCGCCATAGAGATTGTCAAGTCGGTTAAGGGGGTAACGTCGGTCAGCGAAGACATTCATGTGGTTGACTACAAGGCGTATAAGGAAAAAATGTAGCCCATTATCTCCTGATCAGTTGCATCCGATCACGCAAGGGGGCTAGAAGGGCGCTATCAAAGCGTAACCCTTCTCGCCCCTTTCCGATTTCAAGCCCCACTTCGATCCCGTGAAAATCCGAACCGGCCGTCATCAACAAACCGCGATCCTCCGCAGTGCGTCGCAGATACTCAATCTCCAGCGGCCAGCCCATGTTATTGTAAACCTCGATACCGTCGAGTCCTGTATTTTGAAGAGAGGCGATAACAGGGCCAAGCGTATTAAAATCCTTGGATATGCTGGTCGGATGCGCGAGTACCGCAACACCGCCAATACGGTGAATTTCACGAATCGCGTCATCTATCTGCCAATAGCTTTTGGGAACATTGCACGGCACGAGGTAGCGCTGAAACGCATCCTCCACAGAATCGGCATATCCTTTCTCCAGCAGTGCCCGGGCAATATGTGGCCTGCCAATGGAGTCCCGGGCAAAGGACAGCACACTCTCCCGGTTCAACGCGCTTCGCCCCTCGTCACGCAACCTGTCGTTGACACGACCGAGAATTTCGTCGTTACGTCCCTCGCGGCGGCACCGGAAGCCATCAAGTTTCCCCAGAAACACAGCATCACGACAATCGATGCCATAGCCGAGAAGATGGACGTCGTGCCACTCTTCAAATTGAACGGAAAGCTCGACTGCCGGAATAATTTCAATTCCCGCAGCAGTACCCTCGGCAACGGCCTCCTCAACTCCGGCAACAGAGTCGTGGTCGGCAATGGCGATCACGCGCACATCGTGTTTACTGGCCAGGGCAACAAGCTCTGAGGGAGTAAAAGCGCCATCGGAAAAACTGGAGTGTATATGCAGGTCTATATTCATGGCCGGCATACTAACGCGTAGTAACAAAAAAGTAAAACCGCTATTGCAGAGCAATCAAGCTTACGTTAAAATCCGAATCATGAAACCTGCTGACATACGAACGGTTATTGACATATTACGCGAAGAATACAAAAAATGGCAGACACCTGCAGTTACAATCGTTGCCCAGTGTAACGGCAGTCCCTACAAAGTACTGGTCTCCTGCATCATATCGCTGCGCACCAAAGACGAAGTGACGGCTCTTGCTTCGGCACGGCTGTTTGCGCAGGCACAGACGGCTGAGGAAATGACGAAACTGTCCGTCGTCGAAATATCGAAACTGATTTATCCAGCAGGATTTTATTCCACCAAAGCGGAGCAGATAGCACTTTTTTCACGGAAACTTGTGGACGAATATCACGGAACAGTCCCAGACGATATCGATGAACTGCTCCGGTTCAAGGGAGTCGGACGCAAGACGGCCAATCTGGTAATGACTCTTGGCTTCGGCAAACCGGGAATTTGCGTTGATACTCACGTTCATAGAATATGTAACCGGCTGGGATATGTTTCTACGAAAACTCCTGACGAAACCGAAAAGGTTTTGAGAGCTCAACTGCCACCCGAATATTGGATCGAGATCAACAACCTCCTGGTCGCTTTCGGACAGAATCATTGTTACCCGGTGTCACCACGATGTTCAAATTGCAGATTATCCGGTTTATGCAGCAGGATTGGAGTCAAAACATCCCGATGATGAATAAACGGATAAAAAAACGACCTATGATCGTATTTGATTATTGCCAGCTGACAAAAACTCATATAAATTGAAACACTATTTTATATACTGCCACCTATAGGAGGTATCGCATGTTGCAAAAAATCGGTTTTGTTGGACTTGGTACTGTCGGACGACATATGGCTGCCAATCTGGCAAAAGGAAGCTATGAACTGACTGTGTATGATACTGAGCTGGCAGTCGTGCAAGAGCTTGCCGCAATGGGCGTTCAGGCAGCGACGTCTGCACTTGAAGCAGCCAAGGGGCGTGACCTTGTCATTGCTATCGTCCCAGAAGGGGATGAACTGGGGCCGCTCTTTTTCGGCGACAAGGGGATTATTGCCGGAATCGATAGCGGAACGATCCTTGCGGATATGGGCTCACATTCTCTTGAGACCACCATGAAACTTGCCGAGGAATGTGCCAAAAAGAACGTCCAATATCTGGATGCCCCGGTGTGGGGTAGCAAGGATCACGCGGTGAACGGACTTATGACAATCATCACAGGCGGCGACCCGGCTCTCGCCGGCAAATGTCGTGAACCGTTCTCGTTTTTCGGACTTAACACAATCCATGTCGGCCAAATCGGAGATGCCACCAAGATGAAGTTTATCGTCAATCTTGTGCAGGCCGAGTTGGTACAGGTTCTGGCAGAGGGTCTTGTGTTCGGGGAGAAAATGGGATTCAATGCCGACAAGATTCTCGAAGTACTTGATACACGCGGCGTTGCATCTCCACTGTTCCACCAAAAAGGTCGCGCCATGGCCAGAGGCGACTTCTCTCGCAGTCTGGCCCTCAAATATGTCAACGATCAGTTGCATATGGTAATGAATGCCGCCAGACTTGTCGGCCTTGCCCTGCCGGCGGCGGAATCAGCAAGCAAGGTGTATCAGGCCGGAGTTGATGCAGGGCTTGGAGAAGAAGATTTCTCGGCTGTCATTAAAGTACTGCGTAAGTAGCACCGGCACCCCATTTTTTCTGCATCAGGCGCCCAATCATCCGGGCGCCTTTTTTTTAGTGAATTGGAAGCATTTTCTGCGGTACATGGCATAAAATCGGTTTGTTAACGCCCTTATCCTGCTTTTCAACGTTTGGGCGAAAGGAAATGCATCATGATAGTTCTCGGCATAGACCCCGGCTCACGCATTACCGGCTACGGCATTGTTGAGAAAGCCGGGAACCGCTTGGTCCACATTGACAATGGCGCAATTTTTACCGATGCGGCGGTAGACTTCCCAGGTCGCCTCAAGAAAATTTTTGACGGTCTCATGGAAATTATCGCACAATATCGGCCCGATCAGGTAGCCATCGAGAACATCTTCTTTTCGTCCAACCCACAAAGCGCACTCAAACTAGGGCAGGCACGCGGAGCGGCCATAGTTGCCGCGGTACATTGCGACTTGCCGGTTGCCGAATACACTGCTCTCCAGGTCAAGCAGGCCGTCGTTGGTCAGGGGCGAGCCGAAAAAGAGCAGGTGCAGAAGATGCTGAAAGCCTTGCTCGGTTTACCTGAAATCGCCCAGGCCGATGCATCCGATGCACTTGCCGTTGCAATCTGCCATATTAATTCGTACGGTCTCAATCAGATTTCTGGTGGGCGTATCAGCACGAAAAAACAAAAAACTTCCTGGAGGGACATGAAACTATGATTGCACTCCTGACCGGACGCATCGCCCATAAATCTCCGGATCATATTGTTCTCGACGTGCAAGGAGTCGGTTACCGGGTACACATTCCCTTTTCGACCTACTATGAGCTCCCGGAAGAAGGTGGTATGGCAACGCTGCACATCCACACCAGCGTCAGAGAGGATGCCATTTTGCTCTACGGCTTTCGTACCAGACTGGAAAAAGCCTTCTTCCAGATGCTGATTGCCGTCTCCGGAGTCGGCCCCAAGCTGGCTCGGGATATCCTCTCCAATATTCAGCCCGGCCCGTTGGCACAGGCGCTGGTGCAAGGCGATCTTAGCAAGCTTTCAACCATCCCCGGCATCGGGAAAAAGACAGCGGAACGCCTGGTACTGGAACTGAAGGACAAGGTCGGCAAACTGGATTTATCATCACTTCCTGCTGCCGATGTTCGGGAGATTCCGACCAATGACGTTGTAGAGGATGTGATTTCAGCGCTGCTCAATCTGGGCTATAAAGAACCACAGGTGCGCAAGGCCCTGTCCGGACTGGATGCAACCGGAGGTGTTTCGGTGGAAGGACTTCTGAAACAGGCATTAAAAACGCTGATGAAGTAATAAAGAACATTTGAGAGGGGCACCATATGAATTGCACTATCGAGCAGTTTGAGGATGTCGTGGCAAAGTTCAAGCTTTTTGCCGAATCAGTTAATATCGAGCTTTCTTCCGAGGCCGAAAGTCTGCGGCAGGAATTGATTGTGATCTGCGCCGAACTTTTGGTAACTGTCCGGGAAGAGATTCAAGCAGACAACGAGTCAGTCGTTTAAGACCATAATTCAACAGGGTAACACGCAAAAAGGAGAGTATTCATGAAAAAAATGATTGGAAGTATTGCTCTTGTTCTCGCAACAACCAGCTTTTCCGCCGCTGCAGTCAACGTCGACGTCACCACTCCCAATGCCAGCGTTCATGTCGGCTCACCGCAACCGCAACCCGCACCGCAGGTAACCGTCATCGAACGGGAGAGGGTCATCGAAAGAGAGCATCGGCATGATGGGAAAAAAGACAAAGGAAAGCATAAGGGACAAAAGAAACATAAAAAACAGCACCACGACAAGCATGGAGAGCATCACAGATAACGGTCGCGTACTGCGGCGTGATCAAAACGGGAGCCGCTGGTTACGTTTAGCGTATCCACCAGCATAGCCAGGTTAAACATAAAAAAAGGCCGCATCCGAAGATGCGGCCTTTTTAACCATATAATTATGGAATTACTTAGCAGCAGGAGCAGCTTCAGCAGCAGGAGCAGCTTCTTTCTTTTCTGCTTTGGCTTTCTTTGCTTTTTTAGCTTTCTTAACTTTCTTCACTTCTTTTTTCTCTACGGCAGGCTTAGCGTCAGCAGCAGGTGCAGCAACGGCAGGATGACCAGCAGGCATATCAGCAGCAAAGACTACAGCAGAGAAGGACAGGGCAACAATTGCAGCAACAAGAGTAGAGAGAACTTTTTTCATGGGTAAAACCTCCAAATAATTTAGTGAATCTGTATTTAAGTATTAGCATGGGTCATGCCAAGTTTCATAACCGTGCAACATACTGTAATTACTAGCTAAACACAAAACAGCATATATACTGCCGATTCATCCAACCCGATATGCACGCCACCCCACCTTATATGAGGTATTCTCATCACACCGGATTGTTTAAATCGTCAGCCACAAGATGACTCATGCTATGAATGAAAGAGGCCCTTGCCGGAGAGGTCTCAAAAGAGATCCACTTTCTAGCAAGGGCCTAAAAAACCAGCTGCATCAGCTGTTGAAGTTTTGGCAGGGGTACCTGGATTCGAACCAAGAGATGACGGCGTCAGAGGCCGTTGCCTTACCGTTTGGCGATACCCCTAAATTGAAGAGCACCTTTTGTAGCAAATCAGGCTCATGACGTCAAGGTTTTTTAGCTTCTATCAGCAACGGGTAGCCTCAGCACCGGCTTCCATTGCTTTTACATTGGCTGGTATTAATCTATGGTTGCGCTCCGGGAGCGCTTTTTTCAACGCTGCTTCAAGCGATGCACTCTTCAATGCACCTGATT
The DNA here is from genome assembly GCA_041675485.1 of Pelobacteraceae bacterium. Taxonomy (GTDB): domain Bacteria; phylum Desulfobacterota; class Desulfuromonadia; order Geobacterales; family Pseudopelobacteraceae; genus JACRCG01. The sequence continues at coordinate 7,740 of JBAYTT010000020.1, forward strand.
TTTCGATATATGCCCCACAGGCCACCATATTGACCATCCGCACATCTCCCATATCAAGGGCGATCTGATTCATCGGAACCATAACAATCTCAATTCCCGGCAGTGCAACATCGTCGCACTTCACCAGACTGGAGTTGACGATACAGATCCCTCCCTGTTTGACTTTGGCAGCATACTTGTCGAAGGAGAGTTGATTGAGCAGCACCGAAACCGACGGATTCCCTACCACCGGGGATCCGGTGTCACCGTCAGCAAAGACGACCGTACACATGGCCGCCCCACCCCTCTTTTCGACTCCGTAGGCAGGAAAAAACGATACGTTCTTCCCTTCGTGAATGGCGGCGTATGAAAGCAGATTACCGGCCAGCAGTACTCCCTGACCGCCGTAACCGGCAAAAAAAACATCGTAGCGCATGATTATCTCCAGACTACAGATTAGCGGTATTTTTATAGACGCCGAGCGGGAAGTACGGAATCATTTCATCCGTCACCCGCTGGTTGGCGTCAAGAGGATTCATCCCCCAGTTTGTCGGGCAGGAAGAGAGCGCCTCGATAAAGGAAAAACCCTTTTTCTCAACTTGATAACGGAAAGCGGTTTTGATCATCTTCTTGGCCTGAAGAACATTCTTGGGGCTGTTGAGAGCCACTCGTGCCGAAAATGCCACGCCTTCGAGGCCGGAGAGCAGTTCCGCCATCTTGAACGGAGCACCGTCTTTCTTGACATCACGACCATAGGGGGAAGTCGACGTTTTCTGCCCCGGCATGGTAGTAGGCGCCATCTGGCCGCCGGTCATGCCGTACGTCGTATTGTTGACAAATATGACTGTGATGTCCTCGCCTCGATTGGCGGCATGGATGATTTCGGACATACCGATTGCCGCGAGGTCACCATCCCCCTGGTAGGTAAAAACGATCCGGTCGGGACGGGCACGTTTGGCACCGGTTGCAACGGCTGGAGCGCGACCATGCGGGGATTCGATCACATCAACATCAAAATATCCGTAGAGAAAAACCGAACAGCCGACCGAAGCGACACCGATAGTTTCACTCCGGATGCCGAACACGTCCAGCGCTTCGGCCACCAGACGATGAACCGTACCATGATTGCAGCCGGGACAGAAGTGGGTTGAGACGTCTTTCAGGCTTTCCGGCCTGTTAAATACCTGTTTCATGGGATATATCCTCAACTGTTCAGGCAGAGGCCCGATAGTTTTTCTTGATCTGTTCGAAAAGTTCTTCCGGCGTCGGCAGAGATCCAGCCCCGGGAGGGCGGCCATAGAAGGCGACGTCGGCATCCCTGGCCACGGAAAGACGCACGTCGTCGATCATCTGGCCGGTGGATAGTTCGATATCCAGGAAGAGCTTGCACCGTTCGGAAAGCGACGCATAGGCTTTTTTCGGAAACGGAAATAGGGTAATCGGCCTCATCAAGCCGACCTTCATACCTGCATCGCGCGCCATGGCAACCGCCGTCTTGGCTATTCGGGAGGTGGAACCAAACGCGGTCACGATCAGCTCTGCGTCAGCCGTTTGAACTTCTTCCCAACGGCACTCCCTGTCTGCCAATTCCTGATAACGGGCATGCATCTTCCAGTGGAACGCTTCCATCTCGCCATCACCCAGATAGAGCGACTTAACGACATTTTGTGAAGTTCCCTCACTCCTGCCGCGCACAACCCATTCCTTGGGCGGCAGCACCGTCACCGGACGGGGATTGGGAGTCACCGACTCCTTCATCTGGCCGATTACCGAATCCGCCAGCAACATGGCCGGCATGCGATAGATGTCGGACAGATCGAAAGCCAGCATGGTCAGATCGTACATCTCCTGTACCGAAGCAGGAGCCAGCACGATAATCCGATAGCCGCCGTGACCGCCGCCGCGCGTAGCCTGGTAATAATCGGCCTGAGATGCGTCAATCCCTCCTAGGCCGGGACCGGCCCGCATGATATCGACGATGACGCCGGGAAGTTCGGAGCCGGCCATATAGGAAATCCCCTCCTGCTTGAGAGAGATTCCGGGACCGGAAGATGAGGTCATGGCACGCGCCCCGGTGGCCGCAGCGCCGAGCAGCATGTTAATAGCACCGATCTCGCTCTCTGCCTGAATGAATTCCCCCCCCAGCTTCGGGAGTTCGCGTGACAGATATTCAGGGATGTCACTCTGCGGAGTGATCGGATAGCCGAAATAGCAGCGACAACCGGCCTCAATGGCCGCCATCGCAACCGCTTCGTTCCCTTTGACAAATATTTTCTCAACGGCAGCAGTTGTCATGACCGTCACTCCTTAAAAACCGAGATGGCAACATCCGGGCACATCTCTGCGCACAACGAGCAGCCGGTACATTGTTCAGGGCCAGAAAACACCGCCACGGTGAACCCCATGCTATTGGGGTTTTCACTCATACTGACCAGTTTTTTCGGGCAGGCTATGGTACAGAGTCCGCACCCCTTGCAGCGCGTTTCATCAATTACGATATACGACATCGACTTCCATCCTTTATTAATGAGCCTCAGGTTTCAGATTATTCTTTGTACCAGATAGAAAACTTGCGCGTCAAGCTTCCACGCATAGCGGCAGTGCCAACAAATAAAACAGGTATCCCCGCGCAACCGAAGGAATACCTGTTAAAAGCACATTGAAGCGACTCGGAGAAACTATTCCGGACGTTTAACATAACCGGCACAGCTGCCGGTGAGGCGTTCGCTGATCGAATCGAGCATCTCCTGCTCATCGGTGAAACCAGCCGCCGCTTTGACATTCATGGCCAGCGGCAGAAGTCCCAACAACATCACCCGCAGGTTGCCGCACCCCGCCCCGCCCCCAAAGATCTCCTGCAACGTACGGTTAAGCCCTTTGCCAATAACAACCCCAACCAACTGCTCCATCCGCCAAGCAACGGCGGGACAATCCTTTGTCGGGTGACGGACGAAATTGACCCGTGCAGCCAGTATCGTGAGTGAGGCAAAATCGACCAGAAGTTCCATCCGGATATCATGAAAACGATCCTTAAGATTGGCTGTCAGAACGATCTGATCATCATCGCCCTTAAAAACATGGTAGCTGACATCCCGCTTGAAATCCTCCATGGCGTTTAATTGCGCCAAAACTCACCCCTTTTTCACCTTGGGAATAAAAATCTGTTCCGGGTCAAGCACGTCGTGAATAATATGAAGCTCTTTCCGTGTCGGTGGCAGAGTCTCGCCGTTAACGCGGGATATGTCAAGGTCGAAGAAACACATTTCCTTGATTTCCGAAGGAGTTTTACCCGGATGACAGGTATCCAGATAAATTTTGCCGCTCTGCTCGTCAAAGCGGAATACCCCCGCGGTGCTGATAACCGCCGACGGGCCGCCGCGATAGGCGGCTCCGTACAGTTCGCGGCGATGCACAAATTCTCCCCCCGGCCATTTTTTTACCCGCCAGCCAGGACTGGTGATGTAGCTGACGTTGGGGGTAAAGCGCCGCTTTTCGTGGACCATGATGAATACGGTACGCTTGGCGAACGAGTTGATATCCGGGTTGCCGCCGCTGCCGGTCAGACGCAATTCGGGATTGAGATAGTCACCGATGCAGGTGGTGTTGACATTGCCGTATTCATCCACCTCGGCCCCACCCAGAAAACCGAGATCAACATAGCCGCGCTGGGCAATGCTGAAAGCGTCGTACAGACCGGACGAACGGGAGGCCCCCATCTCGCAGCGGGCGTCGCCAACGGAAGTCGGGATCTCGGGAGGACGGCCATCCAGGGTGCCGGCCTCAAAGATCAGCTTCAGTTTGGGGGCATGAGTTTTCTGCGCCAGCATGATCGCCACCATCGGCAATCCGGTACCGGCAAAAACAACTTCATTATCCTGCACTTCGCGCGAAGCGGCACAGCACATCAGATCGGCGAGGCCATATTCTTCAGGAGTCGCATATTCAGTAGCCATCGTTACTTACCCCCCTTCTCACGAACGCTGTAATTGAGTGCCGTATTGGCCTTGAGTTTCTGCATGCGCGACCACCCCAGCTTTTCCATATAGCTGACATGGTCCTGACCATGAATCCACTCCTTGGCAAAATCGTCGAATCCTTCCTGGGTGCGGGTCATGCCGTAGAAATCCTTCAAGAAATAGCCATCCACATCGTAGCGGCCGAACATGCCAGTCGGATGCGCGCCGAACGGGCATTCCAGGATATGATCGACTTCGAAACTGGCAATGGTGTTCTGGTCGGCATTGCGCCGCAGATACTCTTCCGGCACGATCTCCTCAGCCATGACAATTGTGATATCGGCGGCCCTGGCAACTTCAGGATCGGAGTAATACTGGCCGTTAACCCGCACCGTTCCTTCTTCGCCCACCTGCTGCACACACATGACAGCAATATCCACCTTGGCCGCCGGAATCAGCACCTGGGAACCGGCGCCGTAAAAGGGGTCTTCGGTAAACTGGTATTTGTGCTTCGCAATGCGCTTGCCGTCCCGCAGTCCGGCACGGCCGAGCATATCGTATTCGGGATTGTGAAGATCAGTGCCGAGCGAGGTCTGGGTAACCGCATAGGGTGATCCATTGGCGCCGGCGGCGAACCTGAACATCATCTCTGCATGGCTGTAATCTTCGACAATGATTTTTTTTTCAGCAACCTTGCGGGACAGGTTTGCCCCGTACTTGCCGTACAGTTCGTGGCCGACCCAACATGATTCCCAAATATCGACGCACCCGGCTCCGATCAGGAATTCGGTATGGGAACCACCGTTCACCTCAATCAGATGCAAATTTTTCCGGTGCTGGCGTATCAGCTCGAACACTATTGCCATCGGCCGACGCCAGATGGTAAATCCGGAGAAAGTAAGACTTGCGCCGTCCTTGATGATTTCGGCGGCTTGCTGCAGGGTAATCCGTTTACTGGTACTCATGCCTGCCTCCTTGGATATTGGTCTTAAAAACAAAACCTTACCACCCCCAGCCCCTCCTGAAACAGGAGGGGAGCTTTTAACTCCCCCTCCTTCCTGTAAGGAGGGGGCTGGGGGGTGGTTGATTCATGCAAAATTCCTCAGAATTTCGCGCGATATGATCAAACGCTGGATCTCGTTGGTTCCCTCATAGATGGCAGTGATACGGGCATCCCGTGCATAGCGCTCCACAGGATAATCCTGGGTATAGCCGTACCCTCCCAGCATCTGGAGTGCCTTATAGCAGGCGTTATTAGCGGCTTCGGTGGCAAACATTTTGGCCATTGAAGCCTCCTTGGCAAACGACTTGCCCGATTCCTTGCGATAGGCGGCGCTCATCAGCAGCAACCGGGCTGCTTCCAGCTCGGTATAGCCATCGGCAACCATCCATTGAATTGCCTGGAAATTGCAGATCTTTTGCCCGAACTGGCTCCGTTCGGTAACATATTTGGTGGAAAAATCCATGGCCGCCAACCCGACCCCCAGACCCAGCGAACCGATGCCGATCCGGCCACCAGCCAGCTCTCCGGCGGCGATCCGGAAGCCGTCATTCAGTTTCCCCATCAGGGCAGACTTGGGGATGCGGCAATCGTCAAAGATCACCTCGTTGGTGGCGGACGCATGCTGTCCCATTTTTTTCTCTTCTTTGCCGATAATCAGGCCTGGTGTACCCGCTTCAACCAGGAAGCAGCTGATTCCCTTCCCCTTTGGAGCATCCTTGTCGGTCACCGCCCAGGCCACAAAAACACCCGCATACGGGGCACTGGTTATGAAGATTTTGGAGCCGTTCAAAACCCAGCTGTCACCATCATCAACGGCCTGGGTACTCATGCCGGCCGGATCAGAACCTGCGCCGGTTTCAGTCAGGCAAAAACCGGCAGCAGGATACTCACCGGAGCAGATTTTCGGGATGTACGCCCTGCGCTGTTCCTCGGAGCCGACCGACTGGATCACTTCCGCCGCCATGTTGTTGACCGATAGTGTCACCGCGGTTGAGGCACAGGCACGGGCAATTTCCGTGATCGCCACGCTGAAAGCAACAACTCCCGCTTCCGCTCCGCCGTACTGCTCCTTGATGTTCAGCCCCATGAACCCTAGTTCGGCCAGCTTTTTCAGATTTCCCAACATCGGCGACCGGTCATCGCTCTGATCAAGCGCCGCCGCTACCGGCTCCAGCTCGGTCTTGGCAAATACCCTGGCGGTATCCTGGATCAACTTCTGCTCTTCGGTAAGATCGAGAAACATTCGCACCTCCCTGTGACTGAATGTACAACTAGGCCTGATAAATCATCTGTCCCTGACGGTTTCAATCGGCACATCCTGCTGCTGTCCCCACTCCTGCCAATAGGCTGAACTCCGGGCGGCAAAAGCATCCCGATACTGCTCCGGCGTTGCTATGGCAAGCGTATCTTCCAGGCGTTTTTTGAAATGCGGCTCAAGGGCGGCAACCGCAATCCAGCCGTCAGCACTCTTGTAGATATTATATTCGGGTATGCCCCCGCCCAGCAGGGCACCAGGTGACGTACACCCATAACGAAGCGGCTCGGCAAGGGACGCAGCAGCCTCTGACAGCGCAACCTCCGCATAACCTGCCTCCCCGCCACGTTCACGGCAGAGCAGCAGCGCCAGCGCGGATGAAAGTGTCATCTCGGCGCCGGCCATGTCGGCCAGCAAGGTACGCGGCATGTAGGGAGGAGTGAGGAGCCCTAACGATGCTTGATAGGTAAGGTCGTGCCCCGCCTCGTTTTCCCGGGGGGCGGGATAGCCGATAATGGCCACCTGGCAGAGACGAGGAAATCGTTGATGCAATGCAGCCCAGTCAAGACCGAGACGCTCCATTGCGGCGGGACGACTGGCGCTGATCAGCAGGTCGGATTCGCCGAGCAACCGGTCAAGTTCTTCGCGACCCTGCGCAGATTTCAGATCGAGTTTTACCAGCGTCTGGCCGGCTGCCATTTCCCGGTACCAGCCGGCATGGTAAATCTCCATGGGGTCCCCGGATGGCGCTTCTATCTTGACGACCTCCGCCCCCATCGTGCAGAGACGTTGGGCAGCAGCGGGGCCGGGAAGATTGGCCGCCAGGTTCACAACCTTGATGCCGGTCAGCACCTTCGTCATGCCGGTCATTGTGCCATTCATCGCGCCACTTTCGCCGTCAGCGCGGGAACGAACTGCATGACGTCAGCCACAACCAGCACATCGGCGATTTCTCCGATCGGCGCATCCTTGTCCTTGTTGATCGCAATGATGAAGTCAGACTTCTTCATTCCAGCCAGATGCTGAATCGCTCCCGAGATGCCGCAGGCAATGTACAACTTTGGCGAAACCGTCTGGCCGGTGGTGCCGACCTGATGGCTGTGCTCCACCCACCCGGCATCAACCACCGGGCGACTGGCACCAAGTTCCCCCCCCAGCGCCTTGGCCAGGGCATGTATTACCGGAACATTGTCCTTTTTGCCGATGCCCCGTCCGGCAGAGACGATAATCTCGGCCTTGCCCAGATCCACATCCTTCTTCTCGGCCGCTTCGTAGCCGACAAATTGCAGTGAACTGCCGCCATCCGCGCTCAACTTCCGGACATCCGGCGAACCGCCCGGCTGCAGCACCGGGAAGGCTCCGGCCTGGATCGTCACGACCGCTTTTGCGGTGGCCGGTTTGACACTGCGGCGCATCTTGGCATTGCAGCAGCCGACTTCAAAGGCGCCGTCCGCAACGGCAATTACTTCCGATACCTGGGCAGCCTTCAGCGCGGCCGCAACCCGCGGGGCCAGGTCCCAACCATATGATGAGTGGACAAATACGATGTAATCCGGATTCTCTTTCTGGACCGCTTCCAGGATCAGTTTCTTGTGCAGGTCGGGGTTGTATTCACCGCAGCTGGCCACATCGGCCAGATAGAGGGTGCCGCCATATGCCGGGAGTTGAGCGTCGCTTCCTACCAGCAGCAGAGCGGTTTCAGCGCCAAGCTGTGCGGCAAAGCCGAGCAGTTCGTAGGTTGAGTCAAGCAGTTTCCCTTCACGGTATTCGCCGATCAATAATGTTTTCATGGACGTCTCCTATCTCAATACCGCAGTTTTATCTTTAAGAAGCGCAATCACCTTTTCGACCAGATCTCCCACATCCCCTTCCAGCACGATCCCGCCACCCTTTTTGGCCGGTGGATGAAAGCTGGTCGTGGTAGCCAGCGCGTCAGTGCTGAGCAGGTCGGCAACCGGAATGGCGGTGATTTCCTTTTTCTTGGCCTTCATGATGTTGGGAAGGGTCGGGTAACGCGGAATGTTAAGTCCCAGTTGGCACGTGACGAGAGCCGGAGTTTTCATTGTCACAATACCCTTGATGCCCCCCTCAAGCTCACGCTTGGCGGTAATCGTACCGTTATCGAAATCAAAGCCGACTATGGTAGTGGTGCTGGGATACCCGAGCTGCTCAGCCACCGTTACTCCTACCTGGGCGGAACCGCGATCCTGCGACTGCATACCGGTAAAGATGATGTCGAATCCCTTGTCCTTGGCATAGGCGGCGATGATTGAGGCGATCTGCCACGGATCTTTGCTTGATGCGGCCGTGTCCTGGATATGGACGGCGTTGTCGCACCCCATGGCCAGGGCCTTTTTGACCGCTTCAACAACGCGATCCGGGCCGATCGAGAGAACGGTCAACTCGGTCCCCTCCCCCAGTTTCTCGCGCAGCTGAACAGCCTGTTCCACGGCATATTCATCATATTCGTTCATGCGGAAGGCAAGGTCGGTTTCATTGTACCAGACCCCGGCCGCATCCGGTTTGAAACGGGACTCCAGGTCAGGGACCTGTTTGATGCAGACAAGCAGTTTCATGGTGTTACCTCCTGAATAATCTTTTTATCTTTTTACGCTGTTATTCTCTCCGCCACTATTTCGGCCAGATCCCTGACCTGCAGTTGTCCTTCCGCCCCGCCGGTTTTGATGCCGTCCTCGAACATGGTCAGACAGAAGGGGCAGTTGGATACCAGCAGCGGCGCACCGGTGTCGGTGGCCATCTTGATCCTGGCTTCACTGATCTTGGTCCCCAGTTTCTCCTCTGCAATGATACGACCGCCACCGGCGCTGCAGCAGAAACTGTCGCACCCGCTTTTGTCCATATCGGTGATCGAACCGCCGGCCTGGGCGAGAATGGCGCGCGGCTGCTTGATAATGTCCATGTAGCGGCCGATGTAGCAGGAGTCGTGATAGGTAAAGTTGAACGGCTCCGGTGTCAGCGTGAGCCTGTCGCTATCGAGCAGCGTGTTGATATACGTACTGTAATGCTCGACCGGGACATCCAGGCCGAGGTCCTTGTAGTCACGAGCCAGCGTATTGAAGCAGTGCGGACAGGTAGTGACTATTTTTTTGACGCCATAGGCTTTGATCAGCTCGATATTTTCGTTTGCCGTCATCTGGTAGAGGTACTCGTTGCCCAGCTTGCGTGGTGGCTCGCCGCAGCATTTCTCCTCCTTGCCGAGAATGCCGACTTTTACACCGGCAGCAGCGCAGATGGTTATGAAATTCCGCGCAACAGCCTGATTGCGCTTGTCAAACGAGGCGTAACAGCCGACAAAGTACAGGATATCCACGTCACTATCCTGCTCCATCAGTGTTACCGGCAGACCATCCGCCCAATCGCCCCGGGAAGCGTAGGCAAGACCGAACGGGTTGCCGTTGACTTCAATGTTGCTGATGGCGGTTCGGACTTCGTCACCGGGGAACGCACCTTCCATAAGCGTCAGGTTGCGCCTCATCTCCAGGATCTTGTTGACATGCTCGATGTTGGCCGGGCAGATATCCTGGCAGGCGCGGCAGGTGGTACAGGCCCAGAGGGCATCCTGGCTTACGGTTTCTATCAGGTTGCCGGTCGGATTGCCTTCGGCGAGTTCGCCGATCTGCTTGACGATTTTCATCGGCGAGAGCGGCTTGTCGGTGGCATACGCCGGACAACGGTCCTGGCAGCGTTTGCACGAGGTGCAGGCGTCGGCATCGAAAATGTCTTTCCAAGTCAGGTCGGCTATGGCAGCTGCCCCGAACTGCTCGACCGTATCGTCTTCCATGTTGATGGTGGCAATGCTCCCCTTGGCTTCAAAAGGTGCGAAAAAGGCGTTGACGCTGGTGGTGAAGATGTGACGCAGCTTGGTGTACGGTATCGCGCAGAAGAAGCCGAGCACCAGAACGAAGTGCAGCCACCAGAGAATTTTGTGAGTTACCAGCAGGGTGCCGGGGGTCATGGTGGTGAAAAGCTGGCCGACCAGCAGACCACCGGGTGAAAAAAGGGCCAGCGCAGGATTCTGCTGCAGTTCCGTGGCAGCCATGCGGGCGCCTTCGATCAGAAACCCGGTAATCAGTATGGCAAAGAGCAGCTGCAGGACGATATAGTCGTCCTTGACTATTTCCAGCCCTTTGGGCTGCACCACAAAGCGGCGGATAAAGAGCCCTGCCAGCATGACGAGCGCCAGGATCCCGGCAATGTCCAGCACCAGCGAAAATGCCTTGTAGAATTCGCCGGAGAGGATATTAACCTGGAGCACCGGGGTAAAGAAGTCGGCCTGGAACATGACCATCATCGTGCCGGCAAAGAGAATCAGGAAGCTCCAGAAGAAGATGGAATGGAACACGCCACCGTCGGTAACCCGGAATATTTTTGACTGGCTGAACACTTCGGCAATCATCTTCTTGATCCGCTCGTCATAACGGTCAAAACGGTCGAGAGCTTTGCCCTGACGCCAGATCGGCAGGCGTTGCCAGAATCCCCAGGCAAGGACGCCGAAGGCGGCACCTGCCAGTATATACATCGGGATGACAACGCCGTGGCCGACGTTCCAGTAAATTTGACGGGTAACTTCCACAGTAACACCTCTCTTGGCTTAATACCTGCTGCGTCGTTTATAACTCTACTTGACGCGCATGTCAAGTATTAACAATTACCGGCATTACGAAAGCAGCATTTTTGAAATAACCACTCGCTGAACCTCATTGGTCCCTTCGTAGATCTCGGTGATCTTGGCGTCACGGTACATCCGCTCGATCTCGTAATCACAGATGAAGCCGTAGCCGCCAAAGATCTGCATCGCCTCCTTGGTGACATAGGTAGCGGTTTCGGATGCCAGCATCTTGCACATGGCAGACTCCATGGTGTAGTTCATCTTGTTGTCTTTCAGCCAGGCGGCTTTATAGATCATCAGCTTGCTGGTTTCAATACGGGCGTACATATCTGCCAGCTTGAACTGGATCCCCTGGAACTCGCTGATCGCCTGACCAAACTGCTTGCGCTCCTTGGAATAGGCAAGTGCCCGTTCAAAAGCGCCTTCCGCAATGCCGAGCGCCTGGGAAGCGATACCGATACGACCGCCGTTCAAGGTGTCCATGGCGATATTGAATCCTTTTCCTTCCTGCCCAAGCAGGTTCTCAACCGGTATACGCAGGTTGTCAAAGGCAAAGGCGGTGGTGTAACTGCCGCGAATTCCCATCTTGTTTTCGTTTTTGAGGATCGTAACGCCCGGGGATTTCAGATCGACGATAAAAGCACTGATACCCTTGTGTTTGAGAGCACGGTCGTGGGAGGCGAACAGCACGCCGGTACCGAGGTAGCCGCCGTTGGTGATGAATATCTTGCCGCCATTGATGACGTATTCATCCCCTTCCCGCTTGTACATGGTGGTCGTTCCACCGGCATCACTGCCGGCGTTCGGCTCTGTCAACAGAAAGCAGCCGATGATTTCTCCGGTGTTGAGCGCCGGAAGCCACTTCTTTTTCTGTTCCGCAGTGCCGAAGGTATATATCGGGCCGTTACAGAGCGATGTATGTGCAGAAATCAGTACGCCGCTGGAACCGCACGCCTTCGACACCTCTTCGACAACAATGGCGTAAGAAAGCATGTCAAGCCCTGCCCCATCGTACTCTTCCGGAAAATAGCTGCCGAGGAAGCCCATTTCACCCATCTTTTTGACCAGCGCATCGGGAATCATATGCTCTTCGTCGATTTTCATGGCAATCGGCTTGATTTCCTTCTCAACAAAGTCACGTACCGCAGACTGCAACACTTTGTGATCCTGGCTCAGTTCGAAATTCATTGTTTTCCCCTCCGTAGTAGAATTTAATTGCCTTTGAATTCAGCAGTACGCTTATCGAGAAACGCCCCCATCCCCTCGCGCTGGTCGCCGGTGGCAAACAGCACTCCGAACAGGGAAGCCTCATAACGGAAACCATCTTCTTTTGTCATATTCAGCCCGCTGGCAATGGCATCCTTGGCATACGACACACCCAGCGGCCCTTTGGCGGCAATTTCCTGTGCCGTTGCCAGCGCCTTCGGCAGCAACTCTTCCGGGGAGAACAGTTCGTTGACGATTCCCCAGGAGAGAGCTTTTGCGGCAGATATGATCCGACCGGAAAAGACCAGTTCATTGGCCTTGTTCGGGCCGATCAGGCGCGACAGGTTCTGGGTGCCGCCAAAACCGGGGATAACCCCCAGGCCTACCTCGGGAAAGCCGAACTTGGCTTTTTCGGAGGCATAGATGAAATCGCACGCCAGAGCCAGCTCCAGCCCTCCACCCAGCGCATAGCCATTGACAGCCGCAATGACCGGTTTGTGCATCCTGTTTATCAGCAGCATCAGGCGCTGTCCCCGACGGGCAAAATCCTGCGCCTCAAAAGCCGTGAGTCCGGCCATTTCCTTGATATCGGCTCCGGCGACAAACGCCTTCTCACCGGCGCCGGTCACCACAACCGCCTTGACGGCAGCATCCAGATCGAGCTCGTACAGCGCGCATTCCAGTTCCTGCACGACTTCGCTGTTCAGCGCGTTCAGCACCTGCGGACGGTTGATGGTCAGGGTTGATATGCCGTCACTGGTTTCAATCAGCAGATTCTTGAATTCCATGATCTATCTCCTAATATGTGTAAAAACCGCGGCCCGATTTACGCCCCATATACCCGGCATTCACCATCTTGACGAGCAGCGGACAGGGACGATATTTCGGATCCTTGAAACCGTCATAGAGGACGTTGGCAATGGCCAGCACGGTATCCAGTCCGATGAAATCGGCCAGCGTCAGCGGCCCCATCGGCTGATTGGTGCCGAGCTTCATCCCTTTGTCGATATCCTCTGCAGAAGCAACACCCTCATACAGGGCAAATATTGCCTCGTTGATCATTGGAATCAGCACGCGGTTGACGATAAAACCGGGATAATCCTGTGATACCGCCATCTCTTTTTCAAGTTTACCTACCAGCTCGGAAATCAGCCTGAAGGTGGCATCGCTGGTAGCATGACCACGAATGATCTCGACCAGTTTCATCACCGGGACAGGGTTCATAAAATGCATCCCTATCACCTTGTCAGGTCGCTTTGTTACCGACGCGATCTTGGTGATCGGGATGGATGAAGTGTTGGAGGCGAGCACGGCGCTGGGCTGCACGATGTCATCCAGCTTGCGGAAAATATCCAGTTTGAGCGGCTCGTGCTCGGTGACCGCCTCCACGGCAAATTCCACATTTCCCAGATCGGTCATGTTCTTCGTGGTCATGATCCTCCCCACGGTCTCGCCGACGAGAGACTCGGGAATGACTCCCTTCTTGGCCTGCCGCTCCAGATTTTGCCTGATGGTTGTAACCGCTTTTTCAAGTTGCACTTCGGAAATGTCGTAAAGGACAACCTGATACCCGAACTGGGCAAAAACGTGTGCAATGCCGTTACCCATCTGGCCTGCACCGAGAACTCCGATATTTTTAATCATTTATGCCTCCCTTAGTACCATTGTATCACGTAATTTTCGTAGGTTGGGCAAAGGCGGTTTCATGCCGTGCCCAACATGCCGCCGGATCCGTTGGGCACGCTCTGTTTTGCCCAACCTACGTTATTTTAATAGTTCAGGTCCTAAACTCTCTCGAAAATTACCGCGACCGCTTCTCCGCCACCGATGCAGAGTGTGGCCAGGCCGTAGCGCAGATGACGTTTATGCAGTTCCCGGACAACGGTCAAAGCCAGACGGGCACCGCTGGCGCCGATCGGATGGCCGATGGCACAGGCGCCGCCATTGACGTTGACCTTTTCCTCCGGCAACTTCAACCCCTTGACCGCCAGGAGTGTCACCAGGGCAAAGGCCTCGTTAATCTCGAACAGATCGATGTCTTCCAGCGAAAGACCGGCCTTGGCACAGACTTTTTCAATCGCACCGATAGGAGCATCGGGAAAATTATCCGGGTGGCGGCTCTCGGTGGCATAGGCAACGATACGTGCCTTCGGAGTCAGACGATGCTTTGCCAGCGCCTGCTTACCGGCCAGCAGCAGCACTGCCGAACCGTCGCTGATGCTGGAAGCATTGGCGGCGGTGATCGTGCCATCCTTCTTAAAAACCGATTTCAGGGTAGTAATCTTGTCGAAGTTGACTTTGAACGGCTCCTCGTCTTCGCTGACTGACGTTTCGACTCCGCGCACATTTTTGACGACCGGTACTATTTCATCCTTGAAGACTCCCTCTTTGATGGAAGACTGGGCGAGCTTGAAGGAACGAACGGCAAAAGCATCCTGCTCCTCACGGCCAATGCCGCTCTCCGCAGCGCTTTTCTCCCCGATATCACCCATATGGGCGCCGGTATACGGGTCCGTCAGGCCATCATGAACCATCAGGTCAATTATTTCGCCATTGCCCATTCGGTAACCGTTGCGGGCTTTCTTCAGGAAATAGGGGGCAAGGGACATGTTTTCCATGCCTCCGGCCAGCACCACTTCCGAGTTGCCAAGCTGTATCGAGTCGCTCCCCAGCATGACCGCCTTAAGGCCGCTGCCGCAGACTTTATTGATCGTCAGGGCCGGGATGGCATCAGGCAGACCGGCAGCGCGCATTGCCTGACGGGCAGGAGCCTGGCCGCAACCGCCGGATAGCACCTGGCCGAGAATCACTTCACCCACGGCCTCTGCAGGCAGGGCATTCCGGGCGAGAAGCCCTTTTATAACCGTTGCTGCCAACTGCGGCGCAGCAATATCCGACAACACTCCGCCAAAAGAACCAAACGGCGTCCTCAGGCCATCAATGACATACACTTCTTCTTTCATAATTCCGCCTCCATTTACCGATGGTATGCTTCCAACCATACATTCCGTTTACGTACATGTCAACCAAAATTATAACGTGATTATATGTTATCCCTGATTACCAAAATATTTTGCAGATTGTAGGTCGGGCAAAGCGCAGCGTGCCCAACAATAGCTGCTGTCATGATGGGCACGTTTCACTTTGCCCATCCTACAATTAAAAAGCTGCAGCAGTGAGACAGTGGGAAGATGTTATAAAAAGACAATACCGTCGTCGATATCGGTTATCTTTTCGCCGCCGCTTACGGTTACAGCAAAGGTATTTTCTATTCCAATAACCCCCTTGCCGGGGAATACGAACTTGGGTTCGATGGCGATCGTCTGTCCGACCTGTAGCGGCACCTTGAAACCTTGCGCCAATACCGGAAATTCATCCAGCTCCAGACCGACACCATGACCGACAAACTTGGCCTGCTCACCCGGCATTCCCATGAAATGAGCGCCAAGCCCACCCTTCTCGGCAATTTCAACCGCCTGCAGAAACAGTTCTTCACAGATCGCGCCCGGCTTCAGCCCCCTTTGTAAATGAGCCTGAATCTCCAGAGACAGGTCAAAGGCGCGCTGCAATTCCGGATCAAGCGACCCGATCACGAAAATGCGGGTCATATCGGTAATATAGCCGTTAAAAACGCCGGTGTAGTCCAGAAAAACAGGTTCATTTCGGCCGATAACCTGCAGTGAAGCCCCCTGCGGTGAAGCATTCGAGAGTCCACGCCCGGTAACGGCACCATCGAAGAAACCATACGAAGCGGCCCCTGCCGAAAGAGCCAACCCTCCATACAGCTCCTGGTTGAATGCTCGCATACGCACATACCCTTCGTTACCGGAAAGACGAAGCCGTCGCTCAAACTCCGCGGCCAGATCCAGTTCACGCATTCCTGCCACCAGGAATTGCGGCACTTGCGTAAAAACAGAACAGAGACTGGTGCCGGAGTTACGGAGTTGCGTGAGTTCATACTCCGACTTGACCGAACGGACTTCGCGATTTACCGGGGAGACATCAACGAATTCGCGCCCTGGCAACATTTTTGAGTAGTAATTGAGTTGTTGAACCGGAGCAACGTCGAAGGTAAAGCCGATCTTCTGCACACTTTCTCCGAACAGTGCGGGAAATTCCTTGCTTGAGGGAAACGGCCTGATATCAGTCAACGCACTCTCGACCCTGGCACGCGACAAGCTCTTGCGCACCATCAAAACCGGCTCGCCGACGGCCGGTATCCAGAGGGTGGAGTTCTGCCGGGTCCCGGAGAAGTAGTACACATCAATCGGAAAAATAAACAGCGCGCCATCAATCCCTTTGGCCTGAAGGTGCGCCTGCATCGTGGTCACTCTCTGCATTGCCTCTGTGTGTGTCAGCATGAATTCGCCTCCGTTATATGTAGTGGCGGATTGCATCCGCCCTGGCTGTAATGGTCAATCAACAACGGGCGCATTCAATGCGCCCCTACGGCCATTCGTTAAAAAAAGCTATCTCCTGCAACTCCTTGCGCGGCCTCGGTTTTGGTTCCTGGTCCGGATAGCCGAGCGGGGTGATACCGACAACCCGCATATTCTCCGGAATATTCAGCTTTATTTTCAGCGCCGCCTCGTCAAACAGCCCCATCCAACAGGTACCAAGCCCGTGAGCATGAGCTGCCAGACAGAGGTGTTCAAAGGCAATGGCGACATCAGCCACAAAGTAGTCGATACCATGGCTTACATCCGATTCCTCCGGATTACCGCAGACAACAATCGCTACCGGAGCTTGACTAAACGCCTTCTTGCCAGGGTTGTCATCGGCAAAGACAGAAAGCAGGGCCTCTCTCTTTGCCGCATCGGTCAGGACAAAAAAACGCCAACACTGCATATTCTTCCAGGATGGCGCCAAACGGGCCGCATCAAGGATCTCCTCGATTGTTTCCCGCTCTACCGGCGTGTCCTTGTACTTGCGGATGCTGCGCCGATCACGAAACACCTGAAAAATGTCCATACATCGCTCCTACTACCTTGGAAATTTAAAACAACGTAGGTTGGGCAAAGCAGAGCGTGCCCAACAGACCCAGCGGCTAAAACATCCCCTCCCGTCAAGGGAGGGGGAGTAATTATTTTGGCCGGAGGTTCATTACCCTCCGGCCTTTGAAAGGAGCACAAATGGCAGTATGTGCTCATCCAACACCTGAAACATCAATAGATTCATCGGTTCAGTGAACGGATCTACATGTTCCTTCTATACTTCCCGCCTACCTCATACAACGCGTGGGAAATCTGCCCCAACGAAGCCACTTTCACCGTCTCCATCAGCTCGGCAAAAATGTTGCCGCCGGCAATGGCCGTTTCCTGCAGCCGCTTGAGCGCTGCCGGCGCCTTCGTCTTGTTGAGTTCCTGGAAAGCGCGCAGATTAACAATCTGCTGTTCCTTTTCCTCTTTGGTCGCCCGCGCCAGCTCGCCCGGAGTATTGAACCCTTCTTCATCGGCACGCGGATTGAGGAAGGTGTTGACCCCGACAATCGGCAGTTCGCCGTTATGTTTCTTATGCTCGTACAACATCGATTCATCCTGGATACGGGAGCGCTGATACTGGGTTTCCATGGCGCCCAGCACCCCGCCCCGCGAGTCGATTCGTTCGAATTCAGCCATGACCGCCTCTTCCACCAGGTCGGTCAGCTCCTCGATAATGAAGGAGCCTTGCAATGAATTCTCGTTCTTAGCCAGGCCGAACTCCTTGGTGATGATCATCTGGATCGCCATGGCCCGCCGCACCGACTCTTCGGTCGGAGTAGTGACCGCTTCGTCATAGGCGTTGGTATGCAGCGAGTTGCAGTTGTCGTAGATCGCCATCAGCGCCTGCAGCGTGGTGCGGATATCGTTGAAATCCATCTCCTGGGCGTGCAGCGAGCGTCCCGACGTCTGGATATGGTACTTCAGCTTCTGGCTCCGGTCGTTGGCACCGTACTTCTCCCGCATGGCAACCGCCCAGATCCGCCGTGCCACGCGGCCGATGACCGTGTATTCCGGGTCGAGACCGTTGGAGAAGAAGTAGGAGAGATTGGGGGCGAAATCGTCGATATGCATGCCGCGCGACAGGTAATATTCGACAAAAGTAAAACCGTTGGAGAGGGTAAAGGCCAGCTGGCTGATCGGGTTGGCCCCCGCCTCGGCGATGTGGTAGCCGCTGATCGACACCGAATAGTAGTTGCGCACCTTCTGCTCGATGAAGTACTGCTGCATGTCCCCCATCATCTTCAGGGCGAACTCGGTCGAGAAGATGCAGGTATTCTGCCCCTGATCCTCCTTGAGGATATCGGCCTGCACGGTGCCGCGTACCGTCTGCAGGGTGCAGGCGCGGATTTCCAGATACTCGGCTTGGGACGGCTCGCGGCCGTTTTTCTCCCGGAACTTGTCAACCTGCTGCTCGGTGGCGGCATTGAAGAAAAACGCCAGCATCATCGGCGCAGGGCCGTTGATGGTAATGGAGACGCTGGTGTTGGGAGCGCAGAGATCGAACCCGGCAAACAGCTTCTGCATGTCGTTGACGGTGCAGATGGAAACGCCGCTCTCGCCGACCTTGCCGTAGATATCGGGGGGGTAATCCGGGTCCTCGCCGTAGAGGGTCACACTGTCGAAGGCGGTGGAGAGACGTTTGGCGTCGTCATCCTTGCAGAGATAGTGGAAGCGGCGATTGGTCCGCTCCGGGGTCCCTTCGCCGGCGAACTGGCGCTTGGGATCCTCTTCGGCCCGCTTGAACGGGAAGACTCCGGCGGTGAAGGGGAAATAGCCCGGCGCGTTCTCGAACATGCACCAGCGCAGGATCTCGCCCCAATCGGCGTAATCGGGGAGACACACCTTGGGAATACGGGTGCCGGAAAGGGTCGTGGTATAGAGATCGCTCCTGATCTCCTTGTCCCTGACCTTGGTCACCAGCTGATCGCGGCGATAGGACGCCTTCAGTTCCGGCCACTCTTTCAGGATCCGCTTCGGCTCTTCGTGCAGCCGCGATTCGAAGATCGCCGTCTGCTTGTCCAGCTCCGCCCGTGTCGCAGCATCAGCCACGACTTCACGTGCGCCGCTCAGCTGAAAGAGCCGCCGCGCAACACCGACCTGTTCCTTGACCTGTTTGCGGTAGCCGCGCACGGCCTGGACTATTTCACCGAGATAATGAATGCGATCGGTCGGAATGATGTACTTCTTCAGGCTCTCCTTTTCGGTAATCGGAAGAGTCGAATGCCACTGGGACCCCTTCTTGGCATTGATGACCTCAAGCAGCTCCCGATACAGGACGTTGGTGCCAGGATCATTGAACTGGGATGCAATGGTGCCGAACACCGGCAGCGCCTCATCGGCTACGTCGAAGAGGTTGCGATTGCGCCGGTACTGCTTGCGCACGTTGCGCAGGGCATCCTCTGCCCCCTTGCGCTCAAACTTGTTGATGGCAACAACATCGGCAAAATCAAGCATATCGATCTTTTCCAGCTGGGTCGGCGCGCCGAACTCGCAGGTCATGACATACAGTGATACGTCGCAAATCCCCACAACACCGGCATTGCCCTGACCAATACCGCTGGTCTCGACAAAGACGAGGTCAAACCCGGCTGCCCGTACCACGTCAATGGCGTCCTGGATGGCAGCGGAGAGCTCCGTCTGGGAATCACGGGTGGCAAGCGAGCGCATATAGATACGGCTCGATCCGATCGAATTCATCCTGATCCGGTCGCCGAGCAGCGCTCCGCCGGTACGCTGGCGTGATGGGTCAACGGCCAGGATGGCGACGCTTTTGTCCGGAAAATCCCGGGTGAAACGGAGCACCAGTTCGTCAGTGAGGGAACTTTTTCCCGCTCCGCCGGTGCCGGTAATACCGACCACCGGTACATCCTGCGCCATCCCCCTGATGGTGCCCCGCAAGGTTCCATACCCGGAGGCGTGGTCGTGTACCGCCTGTTCAGCCAGGCTGATCAGGGTATTGACCGCCCGGATATCCTGTTGCGCCAACCGTGACGTCTCCGCGGCAATATCACGCTCAATGGTAAAATCACACTCCTGGAGCATCAGGTTGATCATCCCCTGCAACCCCATGCGGCGCCCATCTTCCGGTGAAAAGATCTTGCGGACACCATACCCTTCGATCTGAGCGATTTCATCCGGCACGATCACGCCGCCACCACCGCCATAGACCTTGATGTGTCCTTCGCCCCGCTCCCGCAGCAGATCGATAATGTACTTGAAAAATTCGACGTGCCCCCCCTGATAGCAGCTCACCGATATCCCCTGGGCGTCCTCCTGGATCGCCGCAGTAACGATTTCCTCCACCGACCGGTTATGCCCCAGATGAATGACCTCGGCGCCGGAGGCTTGCAGGATACGACGAATAACGTTAATCGTGGCATCATGTCCGTCAAACAGACTTGTTGCGGTTACGATTCGAACTTTATGGCTTGTTTTGTACGGTTCCGGCGCGGCTATGGTCATGTCTTCCTCCGACGTTATTAAGCTTCCCCCTTTATGCCCCAGAGGGTACTGACAAGGGGGGATGAGGGGGGGTTGGTTATCCTTGCAGTGAAAATTCCCAGGCGCACCAGAACTCTTCCGGGTGGGGATCGGGTGGACAGGCGATGCAGTGCGTCTTGATACGCGGGTCAATCGCTTTGGCAAATTCACTGTATTCGACAATCCCGACCGATTTACAGGGATGGTCATCCAAGCCTTTGCGCCTGCGGGCCGACTGCACCCGGCAGTCCAGCATCCGGAAGACGACACGCGAATCACTCTGTTCTATGACATCCTGCAGATTGAGCCGGGCATAAAAACGGTGTTTCAAACATTCCACCAAAGCCGGAATTCCGCCACCAGGTTTCATGCCGAGACGATCCATTATCCGCTTGGCCTCAATCACGGTAAAAAACCGCCAGGCTTCCGTATCAATGTCCACCGCCACGTCCATGCCGTAGCGTTTCTCTATCGCCTGAAACCAGACACCATCGTGGGCCAGCCAGTTTTTAGCATCATCGACGATTATTTTCACCAGTTCTTCCTTACTCAGGTCATAGAGGAGACTTACCCCCTCATCACCGGCACGTTCCGCACTTGACATACAATACTCCTTTCAAAACATGAATAGAACGTTATTTCAACTTTGCCGTTATGCGCCACAATATATTATTCCGTTTACGTTTAAGTCAAGCACTAATGACACCTGGTTCGTACATCCCGGAACCAGCGCCGGAATTACGATAAAACGGTGCTGCGAGACCTCGGCCTCGCAGCACCCGGCAATCAGTGATCACTAGCCTTGGAGATCCCCAGACCGGTAATCTGCCGCACCTCAACTTCATCGAACATCTCTTCGGCCCGCCGGTCACGGAAAAGCAGCGCGCCGAGAATTGCCGCAATCAGTCCCAGCGGCACGGAAACGATACCGGGGTTCTTGAGCGGGAAGATCGGGGCTTTCAAGCCAACCATGGAAGTTCCACCGTTATTCTTCTCGAAATCCTTGCGTGACTTCTCCAGCAACTTCTGATCCTTGTCGGCCAGCACCACACCTTCAAGCTGTTTCTTTTCCAGGGTCGAAACGATTTTTTTGGCATCGTCAGCGATTTTCTGCGGATACGTCATCACCGGGGAAATCACAACCAGAGTCAGAGCGGAAATCGTACCCACCAGCAGGGCGCAAATGACGCCGGCCGTATTGAACCGTTTCCAGAAGAGCGACAGCATGACAGCCGGGAAGTTGCCCGATGCTGCCACGGCAAACGCCAGGGCCACAAGCGCCACAACGTTCTCCTTCTCGGCTGCCAGGCCCATCACGATTGCGGCCAGACCGACGAACAGTGACGTGATGCGGGCAACTTTGACCTGGGTATGCTGATCAGCCTTGCCATCCATGACAATATTGACATACACGTCGTGGGCAATGGCTGCCGATGCGGCCAGAACAAGTCCGGATACGACCGCCAGGATCGTGGCAAACGCCACGGCGCAGATAAAGGCGAGGAACATGTCGCCACCAAGGGAACCGGCTCCGCCGCCCAGCAATTGGGCCAGCAGCAGTGTTGCCATGTTGCCACCCTTGTCAACCGAACTGATCAGCTGGGGTGATAGGTAGAGCGCGGCACCGAAGCCGATGATGTTGATCAAGAAGAAGAAGGTGCTGTTAATGAACAGCGCGATAACAATCGATTTGCGGGCTTCTTTGGCACTGGGCACGGTAAAGAAGCGCATCAGGATATGCGGCAGACCGGCGGCGCCAAGCGCCCAGGCAATGCCGAGCGAAACCTGATCGAGCGGATTCTTCAGGAACAGCCCCGGCTCCATGAAGCGCTGGCCATAGTCAAAACCGGGCTTGGGAAGGGCATCCTTGAGAACATTCATCCTGACGTGGTCCTGGATTAGCGGATTGCCGACGATGTCAGTGAAGAAGCCTACCGGATTGAAACCGGACTTGGCAATAACGAGAAACGCCAACAGGACCGTACCACTCATCAAAAGTCCGGCCTTGATGATCTGCACCCAGGTCGTAGCCTTCATACCACCGAAAACGACATACCCAACCATCAGGACACCGACGCCGATAACGGATACCCGGTAAGGGATATCCAGCAGTACCTGCATCAGTTTACCGGCGCCGACCATCTGGGCAATCAGATAGAAGAGCGATACGGTAACAGTGGAGACGGCTGCCACGGCGCGCACCGGTTTCGGCGCGGTGCGGAAGGAGAGGATATCACCAAGGGTGAATTTACCGGCATTGCGACACGGCTCGGCAATCACCAGCAGGATGGCGATAAAGGAAAACATCGGACCAACCGCATACATGAAGCCATCGATACCGTACAGCGAGATCAGTCCGGACATTCCCAGGAACGACGCCGCCGACATATAGTCACCCGCGATGGCCCAGCCATTCTGAAGGCCGGTTATGCCACCGCCCGCGGTGTAGAAGTCCGCGGCCGATTTGGTCGAGCGGGCTGCCCAGATGACAACACAAAGGGTAATGCCGATAATCGTCATGAACATGCTGATGGTAATGGCACGATTCGGCTTAACCTTGGTAGGCACACCGGATATGGGTGCCGGGTTGGCGGCAACCGGTGCCGGTGCAGCCACGGTTCCTGCCTGGACCTGAACCGGTGCGGACGACGATGCAGCGACACCGGCCTGTGGCGACGATTTGGACGGTTCTGCGGCAATCCCGACCGTGGTCAGGAGAAGTGTTAGCATCAGTGTTGATAGAATCTTGGTAAACATGTGTTCCCTCCTCCTTATTGGATTTCTCTTACGAGTTCGTCAGTCAACCGGTCAAAGTCTCTGTTGGCCACCTTCGTGTAGTACATAGCCACGAAGATCGCCACGAGGAACTGGGACAGGATAAACAGGTAGCCGAAGTTGATGACCCCGATCAGTTTGATTTTGAACAGTTCCGGGAAGTATCCGGAAAGGAGCGGCAAAGAGAAGTAATACACCGATGCCACGATCCACCAGCCAAACAAAAACACCCGTTTCTTTCTTTTCAACTCCAGATACTTCGGGTTCTGCGCAATCTCACTCCAGTTGTAACTTGTTTTCCCCATAGCCCACTCTCCCCTTTCGTAATAGTTACTGCTTCGGTAAATCATCCGGCATGATTGTTCACTGTTCAGACAACAACAGACACGGGTACGATCACACATCCATGTTTGACAAAACCAAACATACGTTTTGTCGTATACAAAATATATATGCCGTTTACGTACATGTCAACCAAAAATATAATGCTTTTATAGATTTTGTTTTGGTGCGTGTGGCGTATCGCAGAGAGGACCGGCGTCAACACCGCTTCAGCAGCAGTAAACGGCCCAATCAAGACCAGGCCGGTCTGTTTCAGGATACTGTTCTAGTATGACCGGTTGACAAACAGGCTATTCGGACATAATAACTACTGCTATTTTAAGAGATATTTGGGAGCGGGGTGTTATGAATAGCAGCGGAGAAGACAACCAGATAATCGCAATCGGCGATCTGGCAAAGAGCATCGGGGTGACAACGAGAACGCTCAGATATTGGGAAGAGGTTGGCATCATCGAATCGGAAGAGCGCACCGACGGGGCAAACAGGGGGTACTCTCCCTATTTTGTCAGGCGCATCAAATTCATCATGAAACTTAAAGAACTGGGACTTACCATCAAGGAGATGCAGGACCTGTATGTCGCGTATGGTGAAGCAAAAGAGACGAACCAGATGATTCCGAGACTCATTGCCGTTCTGGACAAGCACACCGGCATGGTGGATGATAAGGTGGCAAAACTGCATTCTCTCCGGAAAGATATCGTTGAATACCGCCAGAGAATGGCAGCCAGACACTCATCCGGCACCATGTGAAGCACCCGCCGGCAAGTGACATGCACGTAAACGGTAAGAGCAGACAACCAAAAACAGCTTGTGTTTACCAGGCACGAAAGTTACTCTTCACTGGAACGGAGCGCGGAGCGCTCTTTGAAACGCCATCATACATGACAAGGAGCGCCAGAACATGATGACAAAAGAAGAAGCGCGGGAATTTACCAACCAGTGGCTGCCGAAATGGACCGGGAACAAACCTGAAGAATTGATTGCGTTCTATGCAGACGATGCATTCTTCCTGGATCCCGGGCGCCCCCTGGGCATCAGTGGAAGGGACGAGCTGTTTGCCTATTTCACCAAGGTGCTCAGCCACAACCCGACCTGGGTCTGGACGCAGGTTGAGCCGATTCCGATTGAGGGCGGCTTTATGAACAAACTGAAGGCTCGC
This sequence comes from Pelobacteraceae bacterium, assembly GCA_041675485.1. Classification (GTDB taxonomy): domain Bacteria; phylum Desulfobacterota; class Desulfuromonadia; order Geobacterales; family Pseudopelobacteraceae; genus JACRCG01. Next base: position 32,507 of record JBAYTT010000020.1, read on the forward strand.
ATACCGGTCGGAGAAAAGATCGTGGAGTGCGTCGGTCTCTGTTTTCTGCAGTTTAACGATGCGGGGAAAATCAAGCGGAATGAAATATATTTTGACCGGACCGAGTTGATCAGGGAGATCAACAAGTACCGCCAGTCGTTTGCACATTAAAAAACTTGTCCACGAAAGACACGAAAAACATGAACAGCACCAAAAGCTATGATGTGAAGGGTGATCGCCTGAATGTTAGCTACGATTAGCACGCCCCTCAGATTTTTATCCTACAAAAAACAGTTAATCGCGCAAAGACGCAAAGTTCGCCAAGAAAAACAAAACGTTAGAAAATGTCTCGGCATCACCACTTGGGTGAGGCCTTTATAGATGTACAATATTGACTTTCTTTGCGCCGTTGCGTGAGTGAATTGCCGATTTTAGGTTTATAGATTTTTTCGTGATTTTCGTGATTTTCGTGATTTTCGTGATTTTCGTGATTTTCGTGTCTTTCGTGGACGGACGTTGTTTCAGTATTATTTTTTCGCACCCCAAAACTTTTCCAACACGGCTTCCGCCACTCCAAAATCCTCCAGCTCCAGTTCCAGATCCGGTGTCCAGGGACGATGCCTGTAGTACATCTTGTCGTAGTATCCTTCTACCAGACCACGGGCAATCCCCTCCACGTCCCACCCTTCCAGACTGCTTTTCAACTCGGTATAACGGGGTCCGCCCAGTTTTTTCCTGATTCGCTCGAGAGCCTCCAGCATCTCTCCCCGGTATTCGGGAAGGGCATACTCTGCGGTAAGCCTCTCAATACGGGTTTCGATTGATGCGTGGCACCAGACTTTGCAGCTCTCCGCCATTTTCTGATAGAGACGTCCCGGCAGGGAGTATTTCCCGATGCGCTGGCTCTCCCCCTCCAGCACGATCGGCTTGCCTTTCGGGATACGCCGGAAAGCGTCCCACAGGTTTGTTTCAAAATGCTTCTGGGTGAAATCCTGTTCCAGTCCGAGGGCGCCAAAGGCAGAACCCCGGTGGCGGGCAATGCCTTCAAGGTCGATAGTTGCCCATTTCAGAGGGTCCATACCATTGATGAACGTGGTCTTGCCGGTGCCGGTCATCCCATGCATGACGATGAGCGGAACAGGGAAATCACACCGTTCAAAACAATCGATCACCTGGGCGCGAAACGCCTTATAGCCGCCGGCAAGCTGCGAGGCCGGGGTGCCGCAGGTTTCGACCAGCATGGCGACGGAATGGCTGCGCAGTCCCCCGCGCCAGCAGTAGACGACAATCGGCTTGCCGGCCGCTACGGTGATGATCCGGTCCACCATGTCGTAAAAGCGGGAACAGGTCAGCTCCAGTCCCCTGCGACGCGCCTCGACCGGTCCGACCTGCTTGTGGATCGTCCCCACTTCCACCCGCTCTTCATTGGTGAGCAGCGGAACATTGTGTGCTCCGGGTATGTGATCGTCCTCGAACTCCAGCGGAGTCCGCACATCGATCAGGCAGTGGCTGTCTATCAGTTCAGGGGTAAACCGTATTTTTTCAGGCATCAGGGTTCTCTTGTTTTTCTCCGGGGTTACCCCCCGGGCATCATACTCGGTTATTCGCAATCGGCAAAAATCGTCCGGTCGATAGTGCTCAGACAGTAACCACTCTGTCGGCTTCCTTCATACCGGTGACTATTTCAAGCATGTTGGTGACCTGGCCGACCTGCAGCGTATCAAGGAGGTGGAAGAACGCCAGGCAGGCACCGCACGCCGTGATCTGGACGCCACCCTGCTCAAGCTCCTGCAGGAGCGGCACTGCCTCGGAACCTTCCGCGGTGAAGCTGACGCCACTGTTGACGAAGGCGACCCGCCACAGTTCCGGTCCCATCTCTTTCAGCGTTTTGATGAAATTGAACATCAGCATGTCCCCCAGGCCGTCATCGCCATGCCCCATATGGGCACTTGTGACCAGGACCATGATCTTCTTCATTCCTTCTGCCCTTATCTTTGCGGCAGGTGCCGGAGGAGTCGCATCGGGAGCATTCGCCCCCTCCCCTCGCATGCCGAGCACGCGAAAATCATCCCCATGCGTTTCAGAGCTGACCTGATAGTTCTGGTGCTCAAGGAACCGGCTGACATTCTGCCGGGCCGCCTCGTTATCGACTAGAACAGTTATTGAATCGGGCGCCTCATTTTCGAGAGCATCCCTGACGCTTAGCACCGGTGCAGGACAGTTCATACCTCGGCAATCGAGTTCGTTTTTCATAAAATCCCTTTCGTGAGGCAGTCGCTCCGAAAAAGTCGCAGCACTCCTCTATCTTACTGATTCAAATCTATTTCAAGCTTCATGATTACTTCGTGATTACTCACGATTTACAGTCATAATCCAGGTAATCACGAGGTAATCATGAAGCAAAAGTTCCGTTTGGTCTCTGTTTGTCCTGCTTCAGTTTGATGCCTTTACTCCACAACAATCCGGTCAACCGGCCCCGCCACCACTTCACCGACAATAGCGGCGCAGTCGATCCCCCTGGCTTTCAGGGCATCCACAAGCCGTTCCGCCTCACCTGCCGCAACCGCAATCAGCAATCCGCCCGATGTCTGCGGGTCAAAGAGCAGATCCTGCATCCGCTGCGGAACATCCGGGCCGAAATCGACAAACGAACCACGAAAGCTTCTGTTGTTATAGGCGCCGGCCGGGATCAGCCCCATCGCGGCCCACTCCAGCGCCTCCGGGTAGACCGGCACGGCAGTTGCCGTGATGCGCACCGAGTATCCCGAATCAACCACCATCTCGGCCAGATGTCCCAGGAAGCCGAAGCCGGTGATGTCGGTACAGGCATGTACCGGAAAATCCTCCATGACAAGAGCAGCATCCCGGTTCAGGGTCGCCATGGCCTGAGTGACCCTGGCAGTCACGTCCGGGTCGGCAAGCCCCCCCTTGATGGCGGTAGTGATAATCCCGGTGCCGACCGGTTTGGTCAGAATCAGACGGTCGCCGCACCGCAGGTTCCTTTTGGTCAGGATGCGGTCAGGATGAATGAAGCCGGTCACCGACAGGCCGTACTTCAGTTCGCTGTCCTCCACCGTGTGCCCGCCGACCAGCACAACCCCGGCCTCGCGCATCTTGTCCAACCCGCCTTCAATGACAGAACGCAGGACCGAGATATCCAGGCTTTTGCCCGGGAACGCCACGATATTCATCGCGGTCTTCGGGGTGCCTCCCATGGCATAGATATCGCTCAGGGCGTTGGCGGCGGCGATCTGTCCGAAGCTGAACGGGTCATCGACCATCGGCGGAAAGAAATCGACCGTCTGCACCAGCGCAAGTTCGTCGGATACCCGGTAAACCCCGGCATCATCGGCACGGTCGAGACCGACCAGCAGATTCGGGTCCACCGGCAGGTCAAGCCCGCACAACGCCCGGTCCAGGTCGCCGGGGGAAAGTTTGGCGGCGCACCCGGCCCCTTTGACGGTCGCAGTGAGTCGTATTGGTTCATTGGTCATAAAAACGCTCCGTATTCGTTCTGCATACAACCTTATATTCTTAACAGAATTTGTCTGCTACATCCATACTATTCAGCTTCAATCGAGGAAACCTCACTGCGCCGGATGGTGGCGACGGGTGCTGAATTGCATGGTCTTTTTGTCTCGACAAGGAATATAATTTAAGAAAGAAGTCATGACAGATCAGACGAAAGCGCACTTTGAAAAGGAGGTACATATACCATGGCAACAACCATTTTGATGCTTATAGTCGCTTTGTTCGCATTTACCAGCCTACCGTGGTTTGAACAGATAAGACGTTACAACATCCATCATACGGACTTGATGGCAGGAGATGAATGAACAAGGCCAGATTAACCCGGCATCTGCCGGCCAGGAAGCTGATAAATGCCCCTGAATTTCAGGGGCATTTATTTTTGCATACGCTGACATTTCCACCATACCAGCCTATTGCCTCTCTCCGGAAAAGAAGGTACTCTTGACC
>JBAYTT010000021.1:0-35395 GCA_041675485.1 Pelobacteraceae bacterium
CAATGTTTACCACGCTTATTGTTACCGGATATTACCTCATCTGGCGGATGTGCCGCGATCAATCGCCGCGCTTTGCTGCCTGGGCCGGAATTACGCTGGGACTTGCGTTTCTTACCAGAACAGAGGCGGCTTTGCTTTTTCTCGCACTGCCGGTTTTTCCGCTCGTAATGATGAATGGCGACAACAGGCGGATAATGGCACGCCCCATCTTCGTCTATACAGGAGCATTTATCGTTTTGTGCGGAATGCATGTCATTCTGCTTAAACTTGCGACAGGATCATGGCAGTTGTCTGTGAAAACCTCGGCCGCCCTTAACGATGCCGTTGGCAGATACCTGAATATCGAAGAGCTCAGTTTTATTCCCGGCGTAAAGCAGCCGGGGTATCTCGACATCATAACAAGTTATCCCGGATTTCTCTGGACGAACTCCTGGAGAAACCTTTCCGATACCTGGAATACCATGGTCCCGCTTCCTCTCTGGGTTCTTGCGGCTTTGGGATTTAGCGCAAACGGCTTTGGGAAGACAACCAATACACGGCGTCTCTACCTTGTTACCACGTTTTCGCCGTTTGCCGTGATTATACTGTTCTACTATATCGGCCCGGAATACACCCAGCCGTATCTGCCGGTACTTTTTCTCTGGTGTGCCGAGGGGGCGAGGATGTCAGAGCGAGCGTTGTCGCAGATGCTTGCTGCTGTCCGGTTGCCGCTACCTGAAACGGTTGCTGCGTATGCCCCGTTCACACTCATCGCCTCATTCATATATGCTTCGGTATTGCTTGTCAGCCAGATCCCCTCGAATAACGATCATTCAAATTATTCGTTCCAGGAAGACGGTGCCCGTCGAGACCATAAACGTATCGGTCTGCTATTGAAGGCAAACCTTCCTCCCGGCAAGATAATGACCCGTTCAGGTCGAATCGCCTATTATGCGGAGAGGGATTGGATGACAATCCCCAATACTGATGTTGATGGCATATTCAAGGCGGCGGTTGGGGGTGGCGTGCGCTTTCTGGTGCTGGACGGGTTGATAACATTAGCCAGACCGGAATTGGCTTCGTTGATGAGCCCTCTCATAACGCATCAATATCCTGAACGTTTTTTTTACGTTTCTGATCCGAAAAAAGTTGACGCCGGTTTATTCATGCTTATTTACCGTGACCCGTCAAGTGTCGGAGTTATCGTCCATGAAATCGAACGAAGATAGTTACGATAGTTGTGTCAGAGTCGGGATTCTGGGCTGGTCAGACATTGCCCGGCGCAAGTTTGTTCCCGCCCTGTTACAGAGCGACCAGACTCGCTTTGTCGCATTGGCAAGCAGGCGGAGCGGGCAGGGCACGTCCCTCGTACCCGGCACGTCCGCAGTGATGATGACGTACGAGGAACTGATTAATCACCCTGCGGTTGATCTGGTTTATATTTCGCTTCCGAATAATCTCCACGAAGAATGGAGTGTTGCCGCTCTGGCGCATGGCAAGCATGTCCTGTGCGAAAAGCCGCTTGGCCTGAGCACCGCCTCTGTCAATCGAATGCTTGATGCGGCGGACAGGAACGGCAAACTCCTGTACGAAAACCTCATGTATCTGCAGCACCCGCAGCACGAGGCGGTGCGGGCGATTATCTCATCCGGTCGTATCGGTCGGGTACGTTCTCTGAGAAGTGAATTTGCCTTTCCTGGCCCGGCAGATGGTGATTTCAGGCTTGACGCCGCCATGGGTGGCGGAGCGTTTCACGACCTGAACCGTTACCCGTTGAGCGCTGCCCTGTTCTTTCTGGAAGGAAAGGATCATCGTTTTGTCAGGGGAAGCACGGAAGTGCGGGATGGTCTCACCATTTCGCTGCAGGCTGAATCCGGGACGGAAGCGGGAGAATCGTTCTCTTTTCTGGTGTCATTCGGACAGCAGTACCGATCGTTTTATGAGATCACCGGCGAACGGGGAAACATCCGTGTCGAACGGGCCTACACAACTCCGGCGGATATGGAGAACCGGATTGCCGTGACGGTTAATGGCTCGGATGAGTCGTTCACTGTGCCGCCAAGTGACCATTTTCTTGGCACTATTGACCATGTATGCGCATTGATTCAGAGCGGAGCATGGGAAGTGGAGCATGAACGGTCACGAAAACTGGCCGAGTTGGCCGGGATGTTTCAAGACAACTGCACGAAAGGATAATACATATGGCACAAAACACGGCAAAGATCCGCTACTGGGATTACCTTGAGGAATATAACACGCATCGCGACGATTACCTGAAGGCCGTTGACGGCGTGTTTTCATCCGGACGGCTGATACTGGGACAACAGGTTGCTGCCTTTGAGGAGCGGTTGTCAACGTATTGCGGTAGCGCCTCCACCGTGGGGGTCAATTCGTGCACGGACGCGATTTTTCTTGCCCTGAAAGCACTCGGCATCGGACAGGGGGACGAGGTTATCACCGTATCCAACACGGCCGTTCCCACTGTTGCCGCCATTCGTGCCACCGGCGCTGTGCCGGTGTTTGTGGATGTGGAAGAAGACACCTACCTCATGGACGCTTCCCTGGTGAGCGAGAAACTGACCGCGCGAACCAGATGCATCGTGCCGGTGCATCTGTGCGGACAGATGGTGGATATGCGGCCGCTGCTGGAGCTGGCCGGACAAAACGGACTCAGCATCGTGGAGGATTGCGCGCAGGCGTGCGGCGCGACCTATCACGGCAAACGGGCCGGTTCACTCGGGGATGCGGGAGCCTTCTCTTTTTATCCCACCAAGGTGCTGGGAGTCTTCGGTGACGGCGGCGCAGTGACAACTTCACGCCCCGATCTCGCCAAACGGTTGAAGCGGCTGCGTATGTATGGCATGGACAGCGCCTATTACGCCGAAGAGGAAGGGTATAATTCGAGGCTGGATGAGGTGCAGGCTGCGATTCTCAACCTCCGTTTGCCGGGGCTCGATGCAGCGATCGAGCGGCGCAGCCGCATCGCTCGGATCTATGACGATGGTCTGGCCGGAGTGGCCGGCATCGGTCTGCCGGCCGCACGGGAGGGACGCACGCACCAGTATTATCTCTATACCATCCGGACGGAGCGGCGGGATGAACTTATGAATTATCTGGCAGAGCAGGGGATAGAGTCGAAGATCAATTACCCCTGGCCGATCCATCTGATGCGCGGTTATGCCTTCCTTGGTTATGGTGAGGGGGCGTTGCCGGTGACGGAGCGATTGGCGCACACCATTCTTTCGCTCCCGATCTATCCGGAACTCCCGGAAGAACACGCCTCAGATGTGGTTGCCGCCATCAGGCGCTTTTTTGCATAAACGCGACTCGACATGAACTTTATTGAATATGCCCGCATGTATGAAGCCGAAGACAGTCACTGGTGGTACGTGGGGCTTCATACGCTGATTCTGGAGACGGTACGGCGTGAGAAACTTCGTCTCGGACGTCCACTCAGAATCTTTGATGCCGGCTGCGGAACCGGGAGGCTTTGCCAGCTGTTGGCAGAACAAGGTCATAGCGCAAGCGGCTGTGACGCCTCGGAGGAGGCACTCCGGTTCTGTTGCCAGCGCGGTATCAGCGAAGTATTCAAGGCGGATTTGAACACCCTTGAGCTTGAACCGGACGCTTTTGATGTCATCACCTCGATAGATGTGCTGTACCACGCCGGAATTGCTGACGATGTTGCCGTCATGCGGCGTTTGTTGACGGCCCTCAAACCGGGAGGTCTGCTTATCCTCAACCTGGTTGCCCACGAATTTCTTCGCAGCAGCCACGACATTGCAGTTCACACCAGGGAACGCTATACGAGGAGCATGCTCAGCCGGAGGATTCAGGCAGCTGGGTTCGATAGAATATTCTCCAGCTATCGGGTTAGTCTCTTGTTCCCCCTGATAGCTGCATACCGGATAGGTATCCGGTTTTTTGGCAATCGCGCCGCTGATAACGACGCTGTTGCTTCCGACGTAGCGTTACCGCATCCGCTTGTTAATACGCTGCTGCTGAAGTCACTAAATGTGGAAAACCGCCTGATTCTGTCCGGAAGAATATTACCGACCGGTTCGTCGGTATTTGTTGTTGCCAGAAAGCCTGGAGAAACGTTACATGCAGCCTGATTCCAACCGCATCCTGCTGATCCGTCCGCCTGATCCGCTACAGGCATCAGCACTGCTGTCCCATACCCGCCCCATGAATCTTGCCTATCTTGCCTCTGCACTGCGAGTGGCCGGTTTTGAACCGGCAATTGCGGATTTTGAGACAGCTTCGTACAGCACTGGCACTCTTGCCCGCCTGCTTGAGGAGTTTTCTCCTGCTGTCGTCGGTTTTTCCGCCATGACGCCTACGATCGGCAGTGCTGCCCGCCTGGCAGATGAAGTGAAACAGCTGAATGCCGGCATCGTCACCGTGGTTGGCGGCTCTCATGCCAGTGCCCTGCCCGAGTTGACCCTGACGCAGTTCCCGTCTTTTGATTACGTCGTAGCAGGAGAGGGTGAGACAACCCTGACGGAGCTCTGCATCCGTTTGAGGGATGGCGGCAGTGACCGGGACATTGCCGGAATTGCCTTTCGCGAACATGGTGCTGTAACGGAAACCGAGTCACGCAGCTTGATCACGGATCTTGATTCAATTCCCTTTCCTGCGCGGGATCTGATCGATTATTCACGCCAGGCGGGCCATTCTAGTCGGGGCTTCTCCAATCGCCTGCACTCGACGGAGCTGTTCACCTCGCGTGGCTGCCCCATAGGGTGCTCTTTCTGCGCGATTCAGGCAACATTTGGCCGCAGCGTCCGCTTCCGCGACCCGGACTGCATTGAGGAAGAGGTGCGCAGTATTGTGCGTGACCAGCATTTCAACCATATCGTTATTGCTGACGATACCTTTACGCTGAAGCCGGATCGTGCTGCAGCGATATGCGAAATTCTTGGGCGGAGTGAAATCGAATCCTGGAATTGCGACACTCGGGTGAACGCCGTTTCGCTCGAGTTGCTCAAATCGATGAAACAGCACGGATGCACCAAGGTCGCTTTTGGTGTGGAGTCTGGCAGCCAACGGCTGCTGGATACGATGGGCAAGGGTATCCGGGTGGAACAGGTGCGGAACGCGGTGAATTGGGCCAGGGAGGCCGGCATCCCGCACATAGAGGGGAATTTCATCATCGGCTGCGATCCGACGGAGACCCTTGAAGAACTGGACATGACCCGCGAGCTGATCTGTTCGCTCCCCTGGACATTCGTTTCCGTAGCCGTGATTGTTCCCTATCCCGGAACACCGCTGCGCACACGGATGCAGGCTGCCGGTTTGATCGAGAATGAAACTGACTGGGAGGATTACGTTATCTTCGGTAAACGCCCCGGTTGGCGGACAGAGCATTTCAGTTCCGAAGAGTTGCTGCAGCACCAGCGCTCCCTTACCCGCTCGTTTTATCTGAGGCCCTCCTACATCGCCTCGCGGCTTGCCTCGATCCGTTCCTGGACGGAACTGCGCTACTGGGCGACCGCCGGCCTCTCCTACCTGAAATGGTATGCAACCGGAAAGGCCTGAACAGAGTATGAACCGTTTCGATACTATCAGGAATAACCGGTTTTTTTATGACGTCATCCTCTTTGCCGTTGCAGTCGGACTTTACAGCCCCACGCTCCTGAACGGCTTCGTTGGTGACGACTACGTCTACTTCATCGGTAATCGTGCAATCAGTACCTTTGATTTGCGTACCATCATGCTGCACGGTGCCATCGGTTCCGATTACTGCCCATTGCGTGACCTGGCTTTTGCGCTGGATTTTAAATTCTGGGGGGCTCGGCCGTTCGGGTTTCACCTGACCAATATTATTCTGTATGGCATTACAGCCGTGGCGGTCAAATACCTGTTTGCGGGATTTACCAACCTGCTTGCGGATCGTAACGAACGACGTGAACATGCTGCTGACACGGAAAAAAAGGTTTTTTGGGTAGCCCTTCTTTTTGCCATCCACCCGGTTCATCGTGAGGTGGTTTATGCGATCTATAACCGGGGCGCACTCCTGACGACTCTCTTCTGCATTTTTTCCTGTCTTGCCTTCATGCGTTTTCTGCGTGATGACTCGCGGAAGGTGCGAAATTATGCTATCGCGCTTTTCTGCTGCCTGCTTGCGTTCATGTCGCGAGAATATGGCATCATTCTGCCGCTGCTGTTGGTTGTGTTGGTGCTCTGCCATGAGCCGTCACGGCGTTTGTCCATGCTGTACCGAACGATTCCGTTTTTTATAGCCGCTGCGCTGTTCTATTATAAGTTCAAGAAAGTTGCGATTGCCGCAAGCTACATCAGCACGGAGACTGAGCCGTTCATTTCCATGGTAATTTCGAAAGTTCTGGTCGCTTTCAAGATCATGGTATACTACCCGGTACGGTTGCTTCCCGTTGAAATACCTGTCAGGCGTTATTTCGGGACTTCATCCGATATCATCGATGTCGCTGCTGTTGCCATCGTAGCGGGAGTGTTAATCGCTGCGTTTGCCATGCGCAGGCGGTATCCGATACTTTTGCTTTCGCTGCTCCTTTACCTGTCCTGTCTGATCCCTGTGCTGAATTTTTTCAAAACGAACCCTATTGTGAGTGACCGTTACGCATACCTGCCCAGCCTCGGATTGTTCTTTGCTTTAACGGCAATTTCACTCCATGGCTGGAGGCGCTATGTACCGGTGGCATTAGTTGCCTTAACGGCCGCGTGGGTTATGGTTACTCTGCCGATGATGAGCTACTGGAAAAACGATGTGGCCTACTGGTCGAAGTATGTGCCGATCTACCGGTATGCTTCACTGTATGCCCGGTTGGGAGCAGCCCACTTCAGAAACGACAACCTGGCAGCGGCGCGGGAGGCTTTTACTCTGTCGCGTACCTATTCCAATGGCGTTACCGATGATCTCCTGATCGGGGATCAATGCGTCAAGATTGGTTACCACGAAGGTGCCATTCTGGCGTATCAGGATGCCATAAAAAAATCCCGCAACAACGGTATGGACTTTCCTGTCGGGTTTTACACGAATCTGGCGACCGCTTATTATGCGACGAGGGATTTTGAGCGTGCGATTGTTTTTTATGAACGAGCTCTTGCTCAGCTTAAATCAGGATTTGCGAATGGGGAATTCTACAGTAATCTGGCTACTTCATACAATAATATCGGCGATTTCCGGAATGCACTTCGTTATTTCGAGCGAGCCATAGAGTCGAACCCGCGCGTTGCCGTTCTCCATAACAATGTTGGCGCGCTGCATGCCGAAATGGGAAACTTCAGCAGCGCGGTACGGTCATTTGAAGCAGCCATTGCCCTGGATCCAGGCTACGGGCCCGCATACCTGAACCTCGCCCGGGTCTATCGTGACACGGAAAATGTGGCTAAGAATATGGAGTACTCAGAGGTGCTGCGAAGTCGTTTCCCTCAGCTGCTGAGAGAGCTGCAAGAGAATGGTTCACGATAATTCAAAATGTTCACTTCTTCATCCCGATAGCCCGCTCCAGATTTTTCTGCGCATCCTCCGAGTCCGGCTTCAGCCTCAGTGCCTCCCTGAATTGAGCGATGGCTTCGTCGATTCTACCCAGTTCGGCCAGCGTTATCCCCAGGTTGTTGTGGGTATCGGGAAACCCCGGGCTGTATTCCAGTGACTGTTTGTAATGCTGTACCGCTTCCTCAAGTCGTCCACGTTGATGCAGCGCCATTGCCAGGTTGTAATGAGCCGATCCTGATTGGGGATCAACCCTGAGGCCGAGCAGCAGATATTCGATCGCCTCTTCTATTCTCCCCTGGGTTGCGTGAAGGTTGCCAATATCAACGTAAACCGCAGCGTTGTAAGGGTTCAAAATCATCGCCTGATTGAATACATCTATCGCTTCTTCATTCCTTCCCATCTTCTTCAGCAGGTTGCCTTTGTGAATGTATGGATCTGTAAACCATGAAGCTTCACGGATCGCCTGGTCAAAAAGCCTGAGAGCCTCCTCGTTTTTTCCGTTATTCATCTGGTCGATGCCGAGTATGTTGGCTGCCTGATAATTGTTCTTTGTAACAGCCCGGGCGTGGTTGAAAAGTGTGGATGAATCCTTCCAGAATGATACCTGCCGCCACGTAAGCAGAGAGCATAGCGTCAGAATCATGAGCGTTGCTGCTCCCAGTGGTTTGCGGCTGTTGAAACGCCATTCCCAGAGATCGGTCAAACCCCAGACCAGCATGATGAATATTCCGATCAGTGGAATGTATGTGTAGCGGTCAGCCAAAGCCTGCATCCCCACCCGCAGGACGCCGATGACCGGTACCAGGGTGATCAGGTACCAGAGCCAGCCGACGATGAGATAGGGATGACGCTTGCGCTCCCGAAGAGCCACCGTAGTGATGGCTGCCAGAATAAACGCGCTGCTGAGCGGTTGCCAGATCGGGATTGTGTCTGGAAACGGGTAAAAGGGGCAAAGACTGGTCGGCCAGAACATTTTCCCCAGGTAGAGCGTGTAGGAATTCAGGCTGTTGGCGATGCGATCCGCATATGACGAGACGATCAGGGGGGTCATGGCCCCTTGCTGAGCGATGACGGTTACCGCACAGGAGCTGGCGGCAAGTGCCAGGAATGGAAGTTTCTCAACGAGCAGGCGAATCGGTTTTGTTGCCACGGGTTGCCGGGGTGGTCTTTCTCCATTTGAATCAGCAGTAGTGAAACGCTGCAACGGCCAGTAATCCATCAGCAGCATGATTAGCGGCAATGTCACCAGCATCGGTTTGGACATAAGGCCGAGGACAAACGCTCCCAAGGCCAGAATATAATGACGAGAGCTGCGCTGCTCCGCATAACGGGCGTGAAAATACAGGGTGAGGAGCCAGAAGAGGGTGCTGAGCATGTCCTTGCGTTCCGAAATCCAGGCAACTGATTCGACATGAAGTGGATGAAGGGCGAACAGAGCCGCCACGACCGCGCTCCGCCAGTGTGATCCGGTCAAGCGCCGCAAGAACAGTAACAGCATGATGGCATTAATGCTGTGCAGTGCGATGTTTTCCAACAGCATGGCTCCCGGATTGAGGCCGAACAATTGGATGTCAAACAGGTAGGAGAGCCAGGTGAGCGGATGCCAGTTTGCCATGGTTACGGTTGAAAAGGCCCAGGCGATGTTGCTTGGGGTGAGTCCGCCCAGGACAATCTTGTTCTCCTGCACGTAACCCGGATCGTCGTAGAGTACGAAGGTGTGAGTAGCTACCTGGACGTAGACCGCGAAAATGGCAGCAACAATTACATAGGGGCAGATTTTTCTTGATAATGATTGCGTGGAATTCTCCTGAATCAAGAAGGTGCTCTTGTCTCCTTGAGAAGATGCTGGTTGCTACCGGCTAATGCGTACTGTTTCTGTCTTACGAATGAGCGACTCAATGTCTATTTTTGACAGCAGGTCAAATGCTATGAACTGGTTGCCGCGATCTCCCAGATGAGTTGCGTCGGTAAACATCCCGGGATTTTGATCAAGAATTCGCGAGTCATCAATAAATGAGAAGCCATCCTCTCGGGCCAACATGCTTAAGCCGCGGCCTAGAACGTCAAAGTACTGGACAAGTTTCTCTCGCTCGTTCTTTCGAAACGCTTGATACACATATACATAGGGAATCTTGGCTTTTTTTAGATATAAATTTGTTATGGTTATATTTTTGAGAGTTTTACGTGGAAAGTCAGCAGGTTTCCATGCGTCTCCGTGATCTTTCAAGATCAAACTTGAAATTGCTTCTCCCCGGTTGTAATACTCATAGCCGGCAATTGCATGCTGGTAGTATTTCCCGTCAGAATAGTAGCGATTATAGAGATCCTCTTTATTTGGTGGTCCCCCAAAAAAAATGTCATTGACTCCTGAATATTGAATGATCATGTCCGGTTCATATTCTGTGATACGATTGAATATCCAAATCCTCTCCTGAGTGCTGGTCCATGCTCCCGCAGCAGCAGTGATGACCTTAATGTCACGCCCCGGATGTCTTTTGCGTAGCTCGGCTTCCATGTAGCCGGCAATAGTGGCAGCAGTATCCGTAGCATTACAACCCCACGCAGCTGAGGCGCCGGTAATAAAAATCCGTAATTCGTTTTTTTTCTTTTTGTCGAGATCTACAGGATAACGAAACTGTTGACGGTTGTGATACACATATCCTTCAATTCTCCCCGGCAAAGGTGCATACGTTGTGAACGGATCAGGGATCATGGCCGGATGGTAGAGTACCGGTTTTGTCTGTTTGGTGAAATACGCTGTTTCGGGTAATTTTTCGGGAAGTTGTTCTTCAATGAATGGGTGAGGAATGATGGGGGGGGGGCCAAACGTAGAAGAGAGTTCGATCTTAGACATGTTAAGAGAAATGTCGTTCTTATTCTTCTTGTTTTGCCCAGTCATTATGCTTGTAAGAATATCAGCATTATGTTTCAATTTAATGAACAGCTGGCTATGATGGCCAGCAAGTATATAGTTCGGATAGACAGAAAAAATAAATATGTATAAGAGAACTCCCGGCAGCAACCACAGCAAAAACAGAATAAGCAATTTTTTCGGCAACGTCATAATTACAGCACCCCTTCAGCTAACCAGAGAACAATAGTGTGCCATTTCCTGCATAGCCACACCATATCTCCTCTTCAGTTCCCGTAACATCACTTACGGGTTCCACTAAATAAAATCGAAGTTACATAGTAACAGAGTACATTGAAAACACTTTCTGGGTTTAAGGAAAGCCATAAATTATATTCAACACTGCATGCGTGCTCACATTCCTCACATTTACAATCTTCAAGAAAATGGAATGCCTCCTTGACGGAGTGTTCTTTGAGATTCAAATTCCTTTCTTTTCCGAGAAGGCCAAGGCACGAATGAAGGCTCCCGTCAGCATCAATTTGGCAGGAAGCCCTGCCGTTCCAGCACTTGACGATGCCTTGCTGATAACCAGTTCTGTGATAATTATGCTCCAGTTTCTTGAGTCGCTTTAAGTAGGTATTTGAGTTTACAATCTTTTTATTTTCTTTCTTTAGCGCAAGTATTTCATCAAGTACCGTATGTAGTTTTTCTCTGCCAAGTGCATGTTCGCTTACGTCAGCAGATAACTCAGAAATCTGAGTAACTATCTGAAAATTAAGAGGACAATCGAACTCTTTTGCCAAGTTGCTGACGTAGTGGAGGTAAGAGGTATTACTGTTTGTTACTACTGTCATTATATAGAATGGGATGCCACTTTCCTTCATTGCGTGCATAGCTTCAATTACATGATCGTAACTGCCGCTCCCTCTCAGTTTGTCATGAACAGTTTTGGGACCATCAAGGGAAATAAAAACTCCATCTACCTGCTTCAATATTTCAAGTTTTTCTTTTACCAGTTTCCCGTTTGTGTATATATGAGTAACCAGTCCTGATTGTTTCGCGTACCCGACGATTTTATCGATATCCGGCCGTATCAGCGCTTCCCCACCATAAAAACCTATACGAAAAGTTCCTTCTTCAACCAAGCCATCGATGATTGAAATAACCTGTTTCAGATCGAGCTCATCATGTTTCCTGTTGGGAATATTGCAATACGAGCAGTTTGAATTGCACCGATTGGTCAGCAGCATCAGAGCAAAAAGCGGTGCACGTTTCCCCAATATTTTTATACTGAAAAGTGTTTTTAATAATCTAATGTATTTATTCGTGGGTATCAATTGATCGCACCATTACTTTAACCTCTGGTTGTCTCTTATCTTCAGTAATAGCCTGGATCAAGCTTGTTCTTTGAGTTTCAACCATTTCCGACTTTATCTTACATTTTTACCATGTTGCGAGGCTGAATGATAGTCAAAACAATGTTGTTTGCTGTGTGCTGATGTCACTACGGATGCTTCGGGATATTGCTATTAGCGGGATCATTTTCCGTACAAAGATTGGTTGTTGTTTTCAGGACTTAAAGGTTGATTGACTCGTTCAACGGGATTCTTTTGATTGCTATTTTTAATTCAAGAGCCTGTTTCAGATTTTTTTGAGTTTCAACCAGGTCGGGTTTCAGCCGCAGAGCCTCTCTGAAATGCTCGATAGCTTCGTCAAGTCTGCCCAGTTCTGCCAGCGTTATCCCCAGGTTGTTATGCGTAGCGGGAAGTAACGGGCTGTAGATCAATGACTGTTTGAAGTGGTATGCCGCTTCCTCAAGCCGCCCCAGGTTATGCAGTGCCAGGCCCTGGTTGATGTATGGTTCGATAAACCAGGGCGCCTCTCTGAAGGACTCATCAAAAAGTTTGAGCGCCTCTTCGTGGTTTCCCTTTTTCATTTGTTCAATTCCGAGGATGTTTGAAGCGATATAATTTTTGCTTGTGACCATACGTGTGTGAGTGAAGAGCGTGGTTGAGTCCTTCCAGAGGGAAGCCTGCCGCCATGTCAGGAACGAACATGACGTGAGGATAAGGAATGTTATTACAAACAATGGTTTTTGATCACTGAAACGACGGTGCCAGAAGTCTGAGATACCCCAGACAAGCATTATGAAAATCCCGGTTAAAGGAATATACGTATAGCGGTCAGCCATTGCCTGCATTCCTACTCTGACTATGCCGATAACCGGTATAAGGGTGATCAGATACCAGAGCCAACCGAAGATCAGGTATGGATGACGGTTACGTTCGCGGAATACCAGCAGAGTGATGCCTGACAGTGCAAGCGCGCTGCAGAGTGGCTGCCAGAGAGGGATTGAAGAGGAAAAGGGGTAGAAAGGTGCAAGGCTTGATGGCCAGACCATCTTACCCAAGTAGAGTATATAGGAATCCAGGCTGTTGGAAATACGATGTGCATACGACGAAACGACCAGCGGGGCCATGGCGTCTTGCTGAGCAATTACCGTTATCATGCAGGAACCTGTCGCCAGTGCGAAGAATGGCACTTTTTCCATAAGCAGGAGAAACGGTTTTGTGTGTTGCCGTGGACCACTTGGATCAAACGCCGCGAAACGCTGTAATGGCCAGTAATCCATCAACAGCATGATCAGGGGCAGTGTCACCAGCATCGGTTTTGTCAGAAGGCCGAGGGAGAATGCTCCGAGAGTCAGAAAGTAAAATCTCAGCGAGCGCTGTTCAGCAAAACGGGTGTGAAAGTACAGGGTCAAGAACCAGAAAAGGGTGCTGAGAACGTCCTTTCGTTCCGAAATCCATGCTACCGATTCTACATGAAGCGGGTGGAGTGCGAATAAAGCCGCTACGATCGCACTCCTCCGGATGAAACCGGTCAGTCGGTGCAGGAGGAGGAACAATACGATGGCATTAATGCCGTGCAGTGCGGCATTTTCCAGAAGCATGGCACCCGGGTTTAGGCCAAAAAGCTGGATATCCAGCATATATGAGAGCCAGGTGAGCGGATGCCAGTTGTTCATGGAGAGAGTTGAGAATGCCCAGGTGATTGCGGCCGGGGTAAGGCCGGCCAGTACTGCCGGATTGTCTTGGACGTAAATCGTGTCATCGTAGAGCACGAAGTTATGCGTGGCAACCTGGCCGTAAACGGCAAAGGTGGTAACAATTAGCGACAGGACGATCCAGGCTTTGTAGAATATGCGGCTTGTATCTTTATTGGGCACGGCGTGTTTCCGTTGGCAATCAGACGGCGTGCGTCTTGCGGCCACAAATGGGGCATCCCTGCATTGAAAACGGCTTCTCCAGCCGACATTCAGCCAGAAGCGTATCATTACCAAATATTTCCAGTGCCGGGCCGTCAGCCCATACCTCGCCTTCATGCATCACAATCACCCGTTCGCAGAGTTCCAGCACCATATCCAGATCGTGACTGGTGAAGATTCTGGTGTGCTTGAAATCCCGCATCAGCTTCATCAGTTGTCTTCTGGCAAACGGGTCAAGCCCGTTGGTAGGTTCGTCCATGACCAGAATGTCGGGGGACATGGAGAGTACCGTGGCAATGGCCACGCGTTTCTTCTCCCCTCCGGAAAGATGGTAGGGTGGCTTGTCGCGCAAGTGACCGGCGCCGACAAGTTCCAGAACTTCAGTCACCCGCTGCTCCACATCAGCAGGCGTATAGCCAAGGTTAAGCGGCCCGAAAGCGACATCGTCAAAAACTGTCGGCATGAACAGTTGATCATCGGGGTCTTGAAACACCATACCGACAGTTCGCCTGATGTCGGGCAGGGTGCCTTTGGAAAGGGGAGTATGTCCGATGTGAATTGCTCCGCTGGTTGGTTCAAGGCTGCCGTTGAGATGCTGCAGCAGGGTCGATTTGCCGGCACCGTTTGCTCCGATGATGCCGACAGACTCGCCATGAGTGATAACAAAGGAAACGTCCTTGAGTGCGGCAGTCCCGTCGGGATAAACGTGTCGCAGGTTTTTTACCTCGACAATATGATGGCTCATGGAAACAACCCCGTGACAAGCGACCCGAGAAGTTGTGAAACATTCTGAAGTCGCAGAAATATGAAAAATGAAGACCATGCCAGTACAAAGCGGACTTCTGAAACGCCAAACCGGGAGAGCCGGTTGGCATGAAATTCACCGGTAAATCCGCGGGCCAGCATTGCTGTGTGGATCCGTTCCGCACGTTGCCAGGTTCGCAGCAGCAGGTGGCCTACCATGGAGCCGAAGCTGTGTATTCCCTGCCCTTTTTTTCCGCAGGAGCGAAGTTCCCGTGCCCGGGATGCCCGTCCCGATTCTTCGGTCAGCACGAAAATATATCGATAGAGAAACAGCAGCTGGACGGCAAATACCTTTGGCATTCCCAAACTCTCAAGCGCCTGACAAACAGCCGTAAAGCCGGTAACCCCCACCAGTATAAACGCTGTTCCAACGGTAAGAACGGAGCGGGTCAGGATGGATGCAAAAGATATCCAGCCGCCGGAGATACCAAAATGGCCGAATTGAATGAGTATCTCCCGGTCAAAGACCGGGTTGAATATTCCGACCGCAAGGACGAATGGGCAGAGCAGGGTAATTTTCTTCAGGATGAAAAGTGTTGGAAGGCCGGCCAGTGAGATCATTACGACGGGAAATATGAAGAAGGGGAACAGGGGGGTAAGTTCGTACCTGCTGTAGGATACGACACAGAGGATGAAAACCAGTGTCACCAGGACTTTGGCCCGGGCATCCAGGCGGTGGATCGTTGAATTGCCGTTTGCCAGCAGATCCAGACTTTTGAGATCCAGGACAGCACTATGTATTGAAGCCATGGGGAGTCCTTTGGTTCCTGCGTTTCAGGATATAGCCGATCAAAAACGCAAGTCCCAGGGTTATCGTCCCGCCGGCAAGCCCTGCAATGCTCGTTTCAGCAGAACTTTGTGATGCTTTGGGGTTTTGCTCCGGGTGTGTTTTTTGATGCTCTTGAGTTGCTTCGGGTATTGATACTCCCTTTGCTGCTTCAGCAGTTTTTCTGAAAGAGTAGTCCGGCAGAAATGCGATCTTTTCCTGTAGTGCCTTCAGAGTAGCATGCACTCCTTGCTCCGGCCCATTCAGTGCTTCGTGGCCAGTAACTTTTGTAATGGACCATTCCAGGCCGTCAGGATTTGTTGAGACAAACCATGAAAATGCTCCGCCAGTCACTACTGCCATCGCCAGAAATGCCAGGAGTATATTTCGCACCGGGTGGATGCCTATTGGACGGGATTCCAAGGCGCTTTGCATGATTTCCGGCCGGGCTTTGTAGACAAATGATACAACGGATGCCGTAACAATACCTTCGATAATACCTATGGCGAGGTGGATAGGTTGCATCATGGCGGCAAAAGTTGTGAATGGGAGTGATGATATACCGGAGGAAGTTGTTTCCAGAACCACACAGAAAGCACCCATCTGTAACCCGGCAATTGCTGCGAACAAGGAAGCTGCCGAAATCCTGCCCGTAGTAGGCTGATTGCCGATGATTTTTTTGTAAATAAAGGGATAGGCGATGAAAGCGGGGAAAAAGCCAAGGTTGAAGATGTTGCATCCCAGCGCCAGTAATCCTCCATCAGCAAAAAAAAGCGCCTGAACCACCAGCACCGATGCAATGGTGAGAAATGCAGCGTATGGTCCGAGTAGGATTGCCAGGATGAGACCGCCGCCAAGATGTCCGCTGGACCCGGTTACAGGAATGGTAAAGTTGATCATCTGGGCGGCAAAAATGAAAGCCCCCAGAACTCCCATCAACGGGATTTTGCTGTCATCGATATCTTTGCGGACTTTACCGGAGCAGTAAGCGATTGTCCCAGCTGAAGCGGCCCACATGGCTCCTCCGACGGCGGGTGAGAGGAGTGCATCAGCCATATGCATGAAAATAATCTCCCGGATGAGTATACGAATTTAAAAATAGTAACACGAATTTGATACAATAATTGTGAAATGATGTCAAACAGTATTGTTATTTTCCGTGTTACTGATCACTGCGCTACTTCCGGGTGACGTCGGCCAGCATGAACCTGAAGCGTGGATGCATGCCGGTCTCTTGAGAACGTCCATAAACCCAGCCGTTGAATATCTGTTTGCCCTGTTGGTATGCTACTATCTTTACAGCGGGATTGTTCAGCTGATTGCTCTGGGAGGTAATAGTACCGTTTCTCATGACAAAATCGGGTACGAATACGGGGGCTTCAATTCTGAGCGAAGGTTCACTGAGTTGATATGCTCCTCCGATGGGCACATCACATTCGGATGTCAGAAAATTAGTTTTGTCAAGTATCTGGATTCGTACACTTTTCCAGGATTTTGTGACATCCGGCGTCAGGTCTATCTTCAGATCGCTGCTCGAATAGTGTGAAAGCTTAGTCGGAGCTGACGCCTTGTTTTGTGTTTTTCCTGATTCTTGCCGGCTACAGCCTGAACAAAGCAGGCAGCAGATAAATACTGATACAACAATCTGCATCGTTTCGGGTCGTCGTCTCATTTCATAACACCTTGCCTGGGTTTAGAAGCAATTGAAGCATCAAAGCAAATGCCGGTACTAATCATAGTACCGGCATTTACATGTTACAAGTCGTATCAAAGGTGGACTACTTGATGAGAACCCCTATATCGTCTCCCGCAGGATCTTTGACGCCAGGGCCGGTCTGGAATATTCCGTCAGGTCCGGCTGACAGTACCAACACAGGTATAGCTGGAACAGTAGTCGTATCATTTAAGCCGTTGCCGTCAATTATGTAAGGATTACCCCAAGGATCTGCAGGAAGAGCTGACATATAAGGTCCCTTCCAAACAACACCTTTTGTCGGGTCCGTGTTATAAGCGACATCAGCGTCATTTTTAACTAAATGATCAGCAATAGAGCTTGCAATGGTAATGTCATGAGTGACGTTGAGAGTTGCAAGTTCGGCAGCCGTTTTTGTACTATAACCGTCAGAATACAAAAATGTGGCATTTGGTGGAGTTGCCTTCTGGGTCGGCCATTTGCCAAGGTCCTTCCGAAATGAATAGATTGCACTCTGGATTGATTTGCAATCACCCTTAGCTTTAGTAATCTTTGATTCGTCAATCTGATTAAAAATCATCGGTACCAGAATTCCGGCCAGGATGGCGATAATGGCCGCCACAACAATAACTTCGATCAAGGTGAAGCCTCTACGGTTGCGTAACTCCATGAAAAAATCCCCCTATAAAATATGATTCAACGTATTATGTATACGGCTCGGAATAGTAAGTTCAAAAACAAAAAATGTCAACAGACATTTAAGCTATTTTACCAATGTCGTTATTGACTATATAAGTTCAGCCGAGTAATATCCATTGGATGTCTACGTTGGCGAGCATACGGTTTCTCGCCACATAAATTTTAAATAACACTTACAGGATGCATAAAATGAACAAGGTGATTGAACAGTTTGGGAAGAGAGCTGAAACCTATTCCGGTTCTGCCAACTGGATTTCTGATCAGGGGTTGATTCAGTCTCATATTGACGCAACAGGGAGCAAACCGCCGGGATATGTCCTGGAATTGTGCTGCGGGACCGGTATGGTCGGCCGAAGCTTCCACTTTGCCGGTTGGAGCGTCTGCGGGGTTGATTTGACACAGAAGATGGCGGAAGAAGCAAATCGCTTTTATCCCTGCATCAGTACTCCTGCGGAAAATATCCCCTTTTTGGACAATTCCTTTGATGTGGTCGTCTTGCGCCAGGCCTATTTTCTGCTGGATGACGGCCAGAAGGTACTGGCTGAGGCCCACCGGGTGCTGAAGCCGGGCGGTGTTTTTGTTCTCAGTCAGACAGTGCCGTTTTCATCCGAAGATTCTCCCTGGCTGGAGCATATTCATCGTACCAAGCAGGCTCAGCTCAGGGAATTTTTCACCGAGGAGAGTCTGAAAGGACAACTGGAGCGGGAGTTCTTTCGCGTGCGTGATATTCGCCGCCTGTCGGTGCGGGAAAATATCACCCGCTGGATGGCGCTTGCCCCGGAACAAACGCCGGAACAGCAGGCCGAGGTCTGTCGTCTGGTTGCTGAAGCTCCGGAACCGTACCACAGCATCCACAAGGTTGAAGTGGTTGACGGGCAGGTGTTGGAGGATTGGAACTGGGTCATTTTTAGCGCAGTGAGAAAATCAGACTGATGACTTCCCAACAAAATCCCGAGCAAACAATTCAGCGTATCGCCGCACTCCCTCTCCCGCACGAAGCACACGTCGCACAGACACTTTCGTTTGGCCTGCTCGTCCCTCCTTCGGTGTTTGTCGTGCCGCGTGGCTGGGAGTGGACCCATACGGCTCCTTTCGAGGGCCCCTCCATTCTGGCCGGTCTTATCAAGGGGCTGGGCTACCCGTTCCGGTTGTTTGACCAGCGCGACGATTTTGATCCCGAGCAGGTACGCGGTCTGGCAGACGGCTTTGATATTGTCGGTCTCAGTGTCTGGGGGGACAGTTTCACCTATGTCCGCCGGGCAGTCGAAATCCTGAAAGAGGAAAACCCGGCACGTCCGGTGATCCTGGGCGGTCCGCTGGCTACGGCGATCCCGCAGCTGCTGCTGGAAACCACCGAGGCGGATATGGTGGTTGCTGGCGAGGGGGAAGTAACGCTTACCGAGTTGCTGGATTACTTCTCCGGCAATGAGTGGGCCCGGGCACTGCCGGAAATCAAAGGGCTGGTCTGGCGCTCCTCCGACGGCACCGTCCACACCAATGAACCACGCCAGCAGCTGACCAATCTCGATGTTGTCCCGTTCCAGGATTTTTCCGTTTGGGAGCGCTTCCAGGGCAAGGATATCCCTGAAATATTCCTTTCCTATTCCCGTGGCTGCCCCTGTAACTGCACCTTCTGCTATCGCGCCTTTCCTCAACATACATACAAATCGGTTGAACGGGTAAAACGGGAGGTCGATTACTACAGCGCCCGCGGTTTCCGCATGGCGTGGTGGAACGACCTGACCTTTGTTACGGACAAGAAGTATGTTCACCGGCTGATGAAGACCATCTTTGTCGATCACCAGTTCCGCTGGACCGCCTTCAGCCGGGTGACCGGGCTTGACGATGAAACGCTGCTGTTGATGAAGGAAAAGGGGCTGGACATCGTGCTGTACGGCATGGAGTCGGTTTCGCCGGAGGTGCTGGACGGTTACCACAAAGGGATTACCCGCAACGCCATGGTTGATACCATTCTCCGCCATCGCCGCTGCGGCGTCAAAATCGGCGGCCTGTTCATTGTCGGCTCGCCCGAGGACAGCCCGGAGAGCATGGCGGAACTGACCGCTTTCTGCTCCGAGTTCAAGGAAGTGACCCGGGTCAAGTATCTTTCGGCTCTTCCCGGCACGGAGTTTTACCGCCAGTGCCTGCGGGATGGGTTGATTCGTGACGAGGTAATGCATCTGGAATGGCTTTCCGAGGAACAGTCGATCGAAGAAGATATCGAGAACCCCGGCTTCGTCAAGTTTTGCGGCAACCTCTCCACGGAGGAGCTGCGTGCTATCTATCGTGACATCAATTACCGGATCGAGGTCCGCCCCTACGACTACAGCAACGGCGGGAACGTCTATCTGGAAAACGCTGAAAAATTCGTACTGAGAAAGCCAGGTGACAACGTATGACCAGAAGTGCCGATGAAATCAGAATTGCCGCTCTCGTAGCGAATCCCCGACCGCTCGCCTCACGGCCCGCCTTTACCATGATCCTGCCGACGTCGCCCCAGGTGCCGACTCCCAACCGCGAGTTTCTGCTGGAAACTCCGACTGAAGGTGTCAGCCACATCGCGACCATGGCCAAATTGGCCGGCTGGGATGTCAAGATCCGAGATCTGCGTATGGGTGAGGACTTTGAGGATGCCTGTCAGGATGCGGCCAGGCGCGGCGGCATCATGGCCATGCCTACCTTTATTGATTCCTACCCGGTCAATGTCCGGATAATCGAACGGGTACGGGAGCTGAATCCGCAGATTATAACTCTCATCGGCGGGGCGCTGGTTTCTTCAATTCCGGAACCGTTGATCAAAAGCATGAAGCCTGATTATACGGTTCTGGGCGAGGGTGAAGCGACGCTGTTGGAGCTGCTGGATTACATCGAAGCGGGGGGGACGCCTGCGGGGGCGACCGCCATCCACGGCCTCGGCTTGCTCCTCGATGGCGAGCTGACGGTTACGCCGCGCCGTACCCAGTTGATGGATCTGGACGTGCTGCCGATTCCCGACCTGTTCCTGTTCCCCAGTGTGCAGCAGAATCCGGAGATTCCGGAACTGGGACTGACCACCTCGCGCGGCTGTTATGGCCGCTGTTCATTCTGTTTTCTCAACATGCACAAACTCTCCTACAAGAGTCCGGAGCGCTTTGAGCGCGAGGTGGCCGATCTGGTCGCCAAGCACAGTATCCGGTATTTCTATATCAATGACCTGACCTTTACCTCCAATCTGGAGCGTTCCTATCTCATTTGCGATGTGCTGAAAAAGCACAATATCACCTGGACCTGCTCGACCAGGGTGGAACAGATCAAGCCGGAACTGCTCCGTTACATGCACGACTCCGGCTGCCGCGATATCTGGTACGGTGTGGAGTCGCTGGACCAGACGGTTCTCGATCTTGCTGACAAGATGACCAAGGTGGAAGAAATTGAGTATGCAGTAGCCGAAACGGTCAAGGCCGGAATCAAGGTTGCGGCTAATCTCATTGTCGGTCTGCCGGGCGAGAGCGAAGAGTCGCTCCGCAAAATGATGGAATTCTGTAAGGAAAGTGCGGTCATTCCAATCTCCATCAAATATCTCACCCCGTTTCCGGGCACCAAAATATACGACATGGCCGTGGAGCGGGGGTATATCACCGATCCGCTTGCGTACCTGAACACCCTTGCCGAGCGCAAGGTAAACGATGCCAACGACGAAATCATCAATCTGACCGACCTGCCGGAACCGCAGCTGCGCGCCGCCTTTGACGAGCTGCTGACGATCCGCCAGGAACGCCTGAAGGAGTTCCTTTAATGGAAAAAGCCGAGATTCATTTTAAAAACCGCGCACAGAAATACAACCGATCCTCCAACTGGGTTGCAGACCAGGAGCTGATCCGCCTCATGTTTCAATTGTCGGAAGCAGGGGCCGACTCTCAGGTGCTGGACATCGCCACCGGCACCGGCCTGATCGCCAAGGAATTCTTCGGCAAGGTCAGGAAGGTGACCGGACTGGATATCAGCCCTGATATGGCCAAACATGCGACCGGCTGCATGGATGAGATCGTCTTCGCCCCGGTGGAGCAGATGCCTTTTGCCGACAACAGCTTCGACGCCATTGTCTGTCGCCAGGGGCTTCAGTTCGCCGAACTGGACAAGGCGATTCCCGAGATTTACCGGGTGCTCAAGCCGGGCGGGCGGGTAGTGCTCTGCCACCTGACCGCCTACAACGAGACTGACCGGGAGCTCGCATTTGCCATCCAGAAGCTGCGCAACCCGGCCCGCCGCAACTACCTGATGCCGGCCGATATGGCCACTGCCCTTGAGGCAGCCGGTTTCCGGGACGTGGAGGATGTCGAATACCTGAGCGACGAATCGGTCAACCAGTGGGTCGACAACGGCGCCATCCCGCAGGAAAACATGGATAAAATCCGCGAGCTCTATCGCACCGCCGACGAGGCTTTCAAGGAGATCCATGATATCCGCTTTGTTAATGACGACATCATGGACGAAATGCTGCTGGTGATTGCCACGGGTAGAAAGTAAGGGGCGAGGCATGGCGAAGAAAACCAAACTCCCGGTACCGGTTCCGGGCAACGATATTGTGCCGCCCGTTAAGCTCGCCGACGATATTCGTCATCTGATCCAAGAGACTAAGACAAAACTCGGCACCACCGTCAATGCAGCCCTGACCCTGCTCAACTGGCGAATCGGCACTCGCATACTCGCCGATGTCCTTCAAGGGCAGCGTGCCGAATACGGCGAGCAGATCATCGTACTGTTGGCTCAACAGTTGGAACAGGAGTTTGGCAGAGGTTTCAGCCACAAGAGTCTGCGCCATATGGTGCGTTTCGCTGAGACTTTTCCGGATGGAGACATTGTCTCGACACTGTCGAGACAATTGGCATGGAGTCATTTCCTCGAAATCATCTACCTGAAAGAACCGCTACAGCGCTGCTTCTACGCCGAAATGTGCCGAATCGAACGCTGGAGTGTGCGTGCCCTGCGGCAAAAAGTCGGTTCCATGCTGTTTGAGCGCACCGCTCTTTCAAAGAAGCCTGCGACTCTTATTGAACACGAGATTGCGGAACTGCGGGCCGAAGACCGGCTGACGACGTCAATGGTGCTGAAAGACCCGTATATTCTTGATTTCCTTGGCCTCAACGACCGCTACCTGGAAAAGGACCTGGAAGACGCCATCCTGCGGGAGATCGAAAAGTTCCTGTTGGAGATGGGAGCCGGTTTTTCCTTTGTGGCGCGGCAGAAACGGCTCCAGATCGACAACGACGATTTTTACATCGACCTGCTCTTTTACAACCGCAAGCTGAAACGGTTGGTGGCGGTGGAGCTCAAGTTGGGAGATTTCCGGCATGAGCACAAGAGCCAGATGGAGCTGTACTTGCGCTGGCTGGCGAAATATGAGCAAGAGCCGGACGAACAGCCGCCGTTGGGGATTATCATGTGCAGCGGCAAGAAGCGCGAGCAGATCGAGCTGCTGGAGCTGAATCAGAGTGGCATTCACGTAGCCGAATACCTGACCGTGCTTCCACCAAGGGAATTGCTGGAACGTAAGCTGCACGAAGCGATACAGATTTCGCGGGCTCGTCTGGTACAGGGCGCGGGAGATGGGCAATGATTGATAAACTGCCCGCCTATCGGTGCAAAGATGTTTGTTGCTACTCGGATAAATATGTCAGGCTGTGACTCCCCCATATTCATCATAGGAACCGAACGTTCCGGCACCAACCTGCTGCGCCTGATTCTCAATGCACACAGCAGCATCGCCGTGCCGCATCCGCCGCATATCATGAAGTTTTTCAGCCCGCTGGAGCCTCTGTACGGCAACCTGTCGATTGACGCCAACTTCAGGCGACTGATCGCCGATGTCTGCCGCATGGTCGAACTGCACACCTACCCGTGGGAAATCAGGCCGGACCGGGATCAGGTGTTTCAAAATGCCGTCGACCGGAACCTGCTCGCGGTCTATTTCCAGGTTTACGACCAGTATCTTGCTTACACCAAAAAGCGGCGATGGGCGTGCAAAAGCACGTTTATGATCGAACATGTGGCTGAGATTCTGCGCTACCATCCGGATGCCCGATTCATCTTCATGGTGCGCGACGGCCGCGATGTGGCCGTATCGGCCAAGACCTCAATATTCAACCATTTCCATGTCTACTACTCCGCTCGGCGCTGGCAGCGGGAACAGCGCCTCGGTCTTTCCTGGTTGGCCAAGCTGCCGCCGGAGCAGATCATGCTGCTGAAATACGAGGAGCTGATTGTTGACCCTGCAGCGACCACCCGGCGGCTGTGCGGCTTTCTGGGCGAGGCTTTCGAGGAGGGGATGCTGGAATATCACCGCTCCAGCGAAGCGAAAAAATCAGGAAGCCTGAGCATCTCATGGGAGAATACCGCCAAGCCGGTCATGAGTGGCAATGCACAGAAGTTTCGCCGTTTTTTGACCGACGAGGAGATCCTGCTGTTTGAACTGTTTGCCTGCGATGAACTGCTTGAGCTGGGCTACCCGCTGACCCATTCACTTGACGAGCTGAAGGCCTTGCCGGTCGATATACTGCAGGAAAAAGCCGGCTATAAAGTGACGGAATTGCGGCTCAAGCTGAAGGCCGAAATCAATCATCTGCTCAAGGATACCAACTCCGTGGCACGCCTGCGCAAGAACCTCTACATGACCTCTATCCATACTCTGCGCAGGATGACCGTGCCACATGTCTGAATTGTCCCGAACCATCACAGAGGTCAACCGCTTTCGCGCTGACATCCTGGCGCGGTACGCCGAAACCCCGCTGCTGCAACATTCACTGTCCGACATCAAACGGGTGGTGATCATCAATTCCTCGTCCCGTTCCGGTTCCAGTCTGCTCTATTCCCTGCTTGCCGGTCTGCCGGAGGTGTACGCCCCTACCGGAGAGGCGGCCCCGTTCTACAAGTTGAACAGTGACCATGACGGTTTCGCCCCGTATGTCTCCGACAAGATTGCCACCGGACTGCTTGATGACGTTATGGATTATGCAGGGCTGTCGCGGGATTTTCTCTCCGACCTGTTCCTGGCGGAAACGGAAACCGTCACCAGCCGGATCGATGCCGGGAGGTATGTTGACGACCTGATGCTGCGCCTCTCCCTGCAATGGCCGGACGTTGTCAGCGAGCCTTCAAAGTTGCGGGAGTGCGCAGCCGGTGCTTTTCAGGAGTACGCAGGGCGGAACCGCACCTTTGCGGTCGAAGAGTTCTATCTCTGTCTGCTGGAGCGCCTTACGGCGGTGTGGCCGGAGATCAACCCGTTTTACTACGACATCAGCACCGACCGGGTGGCGCTTCGCTTTCCATATACCGAAGTGCCTGCCGGACCACCGGACAGCCGCTTTACGATTGAAGAACCGCCGTTCATCCTGCTGCCGCCGCGGCGCAGACCGACACCTGCCGATCTCTCCGACAAGATTCTGCTGCTGAAGTCAACGGTCGATTGCTACCGGATGAACCTGGTGGAACGCCTCTTTCCCGCTGCCGAAATCCGCATCATCCACCTGCAACGCAATCCGGCGGCCACCATCAACGGCATTTACGACGGGTGGCTGCATCGCGGTTTTTTTTCCCACAACCTCCAGCCCTTTTTTGAAGCAAACGGCGATTTGAAAAAGTTGCGCATTAAGGGGTACAGCGACCTGTACCCGTTCGGCCGCAGCTGGTGGAATTTCGATCTTCCCGAGGGGTGGCAGAGTGTTGCCGATCGCGAGTTGGTGGAGGTCTGCGCCTTCCAGTGGCGTTCCGCCAATGCGGAAATCCTGCGCCATCTCGATGGCAGTCGTCGCAGTTCCTGCGCGGTCCATTTCGAGGATGTCATTCGGGGGGCAGAGTCGCGGTTGCTGGAGTTTGAGCGGTTGCTGGATTTCATGGGGGTTCCGTCGGAACAGTGTGCCGCCTTGGCGCTGGATGCGCTGCCGGTGGTGCAGTCCACGCTGCCGCCGCAGCTGTACCGTTGGAAGCGGCGGGAGGACATGATCACAAAGGTGCTGAACGCCCCCAGAATACGTGAAATGGCAGAGACTCTCGGCTATCGTACGGATACCATGGAGGGGTGGCTGTGACCCGGTATGGCGTGAACTCGGAATATGGCCCGCTCTCTTCGGTGCTGCTCTATCGCCCCGGTACCGAGATCGGCAATTACCCTGACCCTGCCCGGATACTTCATCTCCGCCCCATCGATTACCCTGCCCTGATGCGGGAGTTCGATGCCATTGTCGCTGCCTTTGAGGCTCTTGGCGTTGTGATCACGCTGGTTGATTCCGCGCCTCTGGATGACGACTGCTGGTACCGGTACAATATGATGTACTGCCGTGATCTCTGCTTCATGACGCCTGCCGGGGCACTTCTGGCTAACATGGCTCATGCTGTCCGCCGCTTTGAACCGCTCTACGCGGCACGATCCTTGCGGGCCTCCGGTGTCCCGCTGTTGCACGCCGTTTCCGGAGAGGGTAGTTTTGAGGGTGCCGATGCGATCTGGTTGAGGGAGAACCTTGTGCTGGTGGGAGTCGGCAACAGGACCAATATAGAGGGGTATAGTCAGGTCAGGGAAGTCCTTTCCCGGCAGGGCGTGGAGTGTCTTGCTGTGCCGTCATACCAGATAACGACCCAGCATCTGCTCGGTTCTGTGCAGATTGTTGACCATGATCTGGCTCTGGTTCGCCACGGCATCGTTGCTCCGGAAGTGATCACGCTGCTTGAAACACTTCGTTTCAGCGTTGTCAGGATTCCGGAAAATGACGAGGTGCGTAATCGTCAGGCGATGAATATCGTTACCGTGGCGCCGCGAACCGTCTTTATGACCGGCGGATGTCCCGAGACGGAAGAGCTGTACCGTCGTGCCGGTCTTACGGTTGTGGCGGAGCTTGAGCTGACCCAGTTGATCAGCGGAGCAGGGGGACTTGCCTGCGCAACCGGCATTGTCGCACGGGTTTGATGCGCACTGACGTAACGGATACTCCTAGATTCTTCAGAACAGGTATTTTTATGAACTATTCTACACCTGAAACCACTCCTGTGTACAACCTGCACTGGCACCATGAAGCGCTGGGACGTAACAGTCGCGCGGCTCTCAAGGGACAAAAATCGTGCGTCATCTGGCTGACCGGATTGTCTGCCTCCGGCAAGTCAACTGTTGCCAACGCTTTGGAACAGCGGCTTCATGCCATGGGACGTCACACCATGCTGCTTGACGGTGACAATGTCCGCCATGGTCTCAACAAGGATCTCGGCTTTGCGGAAGCGGACCGGGTGGAGAATATCCGGCGGATCGGTGAAGTGGCTCGGTTGATGGCCGATGCCGGATTGATCGTCATCACCGCTTTTATTTCGCCGTACCGGTCCGAACGTGAGATGGTCAGAAGGCTTATGCCCCCGGGTGAATTTGTCGAGGTCTATGTCAGCACGCCGCTGGAAATATGTGAACAGCGAGACCCGAAGGGTATATATAAAAAGGCCCGTCGTGGTGAAATACCCAATTTTACCGGTATCAGTGCCCCGTATGAAAAACCGCAGGCTCCGGAAATTATCCTTGATACATCGGATAAAACAGTAGACGAGGCATCTGAGATCATCGTCGATTTTCTGAACGCGGACGACATGCTCTAACACTAATCATATTATCGCATTGACGATCCGGATTTTCAGGTGTTATCATTCTTTACCAAAATTATGTACCAACGGTTTCAATGAGTACGGAGACCTTCTACATGAAGATTTTTTTCCGGTTGCCTCTCCGCCCCCTGGCCTTTTCCGCAATTTTTTTGCTGTTGACAGCAACTTCTTCAACGTTGGCACAATCGCCATTGCAGCAGGAAAACAGAACCCGGGTTGTCATGCTCGGCACCGGCACCCCGCAACCGGATCCTGATCGCTCCGGACCCTCGACAGCTATTGTTGTCAATGGCAGCGCATATCTGGTCGATTTTGGGCCTGGTGTTGTGAGGCGCGCTGCTGCGGCGCAGCTTGACAGGGGCATATCTGCGCTGGAACCGACCAATCTGAGGGTGGTTTTTTTGACCCACCTGCATTCTGATCATACAGCAGGGTATCCTGACCTTATTCTGACCCCATGGGTTATGGGACGACGGGCTCCACTTGAGGTCTATGGCCCCAAGGGGCTGAAATCCATGACAGATAATATACTCGCTGCCTATCGGGAGGATATTGAGATTCGCACTTCGGGTATGGAACACGGAACTCCTGATGGCTGGCGTGTGAATGTTCATGAGATCAAGACTGGTGTCGTCTATAAGGATGCCAACGTTATCGTGACTGCATTTCCAACCCGGCATGGCGACTGGAAGGAGACGTATGGGTATCGTTTCGACACTGCTGATCGGAGCATCGTCATAAGCGGTGATACCGTCCCGACCCAGGCAACGGTAGATGCGTGCCGAGGCTGTGACGTCTTGATACATGAGGCGCAGACGCTCAA
Organism: Pelobacteraceae bacterium; assembly: GCA_041675485.1. Classification (GTDB taxonomy): domain Bacteria; phylum Desulfobacterota; class Desulfuromonadia; order Geobacterales; family Pseudopelobacteraceae; genus JACRCG01. The sequence goes on from JBAYTT010000021.1 coordinate 27,979, forward strand.
ATTTGTTAATAACCCGATGCGCCCCAATGCGCAAGGATATGACATTCAAGCCTACGTCGCAAAATATCATACAACCACTGCGCAGTTGGTGGAGCTTGCCTCGAAAGCCAAACCGGGTCTGTTGGTCACCTATCATAATCCGATTACGCTCCGGCCTGATCGGCGTCCACGTGCATCGACACCCGACGACCTGCTGCAGGAGATGAAAGGTTATCAGGGAAGGGTCGTTGTTGGTCGAGACCTGGATGTCTATTAGGGGAATAACAATTGCATGCTGTTATGTACCCGGTTTCTCAACTATATGATTTTACATAATTGTCTTTATGCGCCCAGAAAGGAGTCCGCGATTTAGCGCACCTTTTCGGGCGTTGTTACGTGAACTAAAACACAAAGGAGATGTCACGAGATGTCACAGAACGGGAAAAGTCATGAGCATGATGGAATGCTGATCAACCGCAGGGAGTTCATCAAGAAAGGTGCTGTTGGCGCCGGTGTGGTAGCGGCAACCATGGCCATGCCCGGCTTTATGTTAGGCAAAGCGGAGGCGGTTGATCTGTCACAGCTGCCGATGAAATACAAGGATTACAACGTGGTTTTTGTCAGCTTCGATGCCCTGCAGGCCGCACATGTTGGGGCGCTGGGTTACTCTCGTAACGTGACTCCTACAATCGATGCCATGGCCAGAAAAGGTTTCAATTTCACCAACAATATTTCAGTTGCTTCATGGACCGTTCCCGCTTCCATGACATGGTTCACCGGTGTCTACCCATCCGAGCACCGACTGACCAACAAGTTCTCGGTCTTCAATCCTCCCAACAATAATGTCCTTTCCAATCTGAAAAAATTATCCCCCGAGCTGATGACTCTTGCGGAAGTTCTTAAGCTGAACGGTTATGCCACAGGGGGGTTTACCGGTAATGCCGGTGTGAACGGTATTTTCGGATATTCTCAAGGGTTTGACGAATATTTCTTTGAGAAGGGAAAATTCGGCAGCATGGGAGTCAGTATACCCAAAGGGCTTGAGTGGTTGAGGAAAAACAAGGACAAAAAGTTCTTCATGTTCTTGCACGGCTATGACATGCATGGGCAGAACGTGCCGGACGAGGGCTTTGACTATCGCTTCGTTGAAAAGGGGTACGACAGGAAGTTTACCGGTTCGGCGGCAGAACAGGAAGCGTTGCGTGAAGAAGGGTTGGCAACCGGCACGGTGCAGTTGCGCGACGAGGACGTCAAATTCTGGCGTGCTATTTATGACGAAAAAATCCAGCGTACCGACGCCAAATTCAAAAAGTTCCTCGAAGAGTACAAGCAGATGGGGTTGATGGACAAGACCATCTTCGTATTGACCTGTGACCACGGCACCGAGTTCCATGAGCACAAGCGTTTCGATCATGGCTTCAGCCTCTATGATGAATTGATTCACGTGCCGCTGATTATTACGCTGCCTAAACAAAAAACCGGCTCAGTTATCAAGGACCAGGTCAGCAGCATCGACGTGATGCCGACCATCCTTGAATTGCTGGATGTAAAAATGCCGGAAAAAGCCGCAAAACAGTTGCGCGGAACCAGCCTCGTTTCGGGACTGAAAGGCAAGCCGGTGGCCAAGGATGTGTATTTCGAAACCGATTACCGTCAGTACACCTACAAACGCGGCATCCAGACTAAAGACGGTTGGAAGCTGGTCTACACACTGGAGAACAAAACTCGTGAATTGTATAACATGAAGACAGATCCTCACGAAACCAAGAATCTGGTGGATCAGGAGCCGAGAAGGGCATACGAACTGGAGCAAAAAGTATTTGCCTACTTCAAATCAATTGGACATGACCTTAATGCCAGACAGTGGATACCAGGCCTCAACCCGGTCTATGATTCACAGGCCAAAGGGGTACAAAAGAAATGATGCAGCGTCTCTGCAGCTGTTACGGACATCTCATCGGATCCGTGACGGCTGCGTTGATTATAATTATGGTGGTATTTTGTTCCGGCAGGAGCGTTAGTGCGACCGAGACGGCTCCGCTTCCGCCTGAACGGCATGAGTACACCAATGTCATTATGATTTCCGTGGATATCCTGCGTGCGGATCATCTGGGTGCGTACGGCTACAGGAAGGGGACCAGTCCCCAGATAGACAAGCTTGCGGGGCAGTCTGTGCTGTTTGAAAATTCCATCGCCCACTCTTATCTGACTCCTGTAGCGCAGATGATCGTCTTCACGGGCCAGTATCCGCGCCAGCATGGCATGGTTTCCTTTGAAGTCACCCGTGACCAGGTTTCCAAGCGTACTCTTCCGGAAATATTGAAGTATTACGGCTACGAAACGGCAGCAGTTGCCAGCTCTCCGGAATTTTTCATGCGTTATGACACCGAGTCCGGCAAGATTGTCAACCCGAAGGATATCTTTTCCCGTTCCTTTGATTATTTCGGCAGAACGATGCCGGACGAGACCGGCAGCACCAGAGTTAATCCCGTTGCCGCACTCAGTTGGTTGAAGGCAAACAAGGACAAGAAGTTTTTTCTCTGGATAGAAACCGGAATGTTGCACCCGCCTTATTCTCAGACAGTTCCTCAACCATACAAGTCTAAATTTGATCCTCCTGGGTATACTCCTTTCTATGATCGCTTTCCTATCCGGCTCGGGCGTGAAGTCGTGGACGGTGGGGTGCCTACGGAAGCGCTTTTTCATGTCTACCGGGGTGATTATTATCTGGATTTTGAGCCGATCTACCATCTTGAGCAGAAGGATGTCGATTTTATTCGTGGTCGATATGATGCAGGTGTCTATTACACCGACATGTTCATCGGCGAATTGATGAACCAGTTGGACTCACTCCAGTTATCAGGTAAAACGCTGGTGGTCTTTAACTCAATTCATGGTGAAAGTCTGGGAGAGCATGGCTACTATTTTCATCATGACGTCTTCGACACCGAAGTGAAAACGGCACTGATGTTCCGGTTTCCCAAGAATGAAAAGGGGGGTACAAGGATTGCCCGACAGACTCAGGGCGTTGATATTTTGCCTACTATCCTTGACTATCTGCAGATACCGGTCAATCACGAAGCTCAGGGAGCAAGCATGATGCCTCTGATCAATGGTGATGAGGCGGGCTACAAGGGGTCAGAATACGCGTTTATTGATCGCCTGCCGTGGTGGGAATATGTGTTGGGCGGGTGGCATCTGGAACATCAGACCGAACGCGAAGCGCAGTATACCCCGCTTGAAATCTCCAGAATGAAAGGATATCAGGCGCTGCTGCAGGAGAAGATCGGCGGCGGTCAGTATCCTCCCGAGTGTATCGCAATCCGGACCAACCAATGGAAACTGATCCTGAGGGAACGACATGAGTTGCTGGAGAATATATCCTGGTGGAATTTTATCTCCGGGAAAAAATTCCCGGTTGAGCCGGTTGAACTCTACGATCTTGTCCGTGATCCTAGGGAACAGAAGAATGTTGCCAGGGAGCATCCTCAGGTGGTGGAGAAGCTGAAGGCAAGGCTGCTTGAATGGGACTCGTTCAATAACAGGAACAAGGCTGCAGCTCCTCTGGGACCGCTCATGATTATTCCCTATCCTTAGCGTAACGGACCGGAACCTTTAATATGTATAGTACCGGTTTGATCATGAAAAATATGCCTCAATTTTTTTTGTTGCTGTCACTCGTTGTTCTGGCTTCACTGATATATGTATCCGGGCCGAACGCTGCATATAGCGGGGTTCCCATGCCGTACACCGAAGAGGCCGTTACCAGGCTGAACGGCGCTATTGAAAAGATGAAGGCACCCATCCTGACGGATGAGCCGGGTGAAAACGATATCAACGTAAAAAGTTATATTGCGTCCTACAGGCATATTTTCGCTGTTGCGGGGTATGATTACGAGCGCTCGGTTATAAAGATCATTAACGATATTCAGTTCGATCGTTACCGGTTAAATCGGGCGACCATCAAGCTTAACGGCCTTGCACGTGAACTGCTGAGGCTACATGCGAATACCGGTGTGAACCCGAAAAAATACCTGAGCAAGGACTGCGCTGAAATACTGATCGAGTTCAGGACGCTCATTCGAAGTAACATGAAGAAATACGGCGGATGCTGACTGTTCTCGCCGCTAAAGGGAGTATGGATACAAATGAAATCGAGATGTGCCGCTGAGCAATTATCCACTGTTTTTACGCTATGCATGGTTTTCGTACTTCTGGCAACTTTGAGCCTTGTTGCGGAAGAATCCTGTGCCGGGGAGAATACGCTCTCAGCTGAACGCTACAAAGACACGAATGTGATTCTTGTCTCGCTGCAGTGCCTTCGTCCTGATCACCTGGGGGTTTACGGTTACAAGCGCGATACCAGTCCGAACATTGATCGCCTGGCAAAATCCTCAATCCTCTTCGACAACACTATTGCTCAGGCAAACCTGACGCCGGTGGCGATGATGAGTGTCCTTACCTCGCAATACCCGCGGGTAAACGGCATGATCGCATTCGACACAGCCAAGGATGCGGTTACCAGCAGAACGTTGCCGGAAATCCTCAAATATTACGGCTACACGACCGCGGCGGTCTCCGGGTCCCCGGAATTTTTTATGCGCTATGACACCGAATCCGGCACAGAGATAAAGCTTGGGGATGTTTTCTCGCGCTCGTTTGACTATTTCGGCAGAACCAGAAAAGGGCTCGGTTCTTCGTTGAGGGTGGCGCCTGTTGAGTCGCTGGACTGGATTCAAAAGAACAAGGACAAAAAGTTCTTCATGTGGATCGCCAGCGGTGTGATTCATGTTCCCTACGCTGCAGGTGTCCCCAGGGAGGAGCGTGTTATTTACGACCCGCCGGGATATACGCCGTTCTGGGAAAAATTTCATTCCATCAAGGCTGAAGAGGGAGCGTCGGACGATACCACCTATGATGTTCTGATGCGGGTCTATCGGGACGAGTATTATCTCGGTTTCAAGCCGGTTTATAAGCTTTCGCCAACAGACTACTCTTATATCGTGTCCCGCTACGATGCCGCCATTCATTACACCGATAACTTCATCGGACAGCTTGTCGATACGCTCGAAAAGACGGGACTGTCCAAAAACACAATACTGATAATCCACTCGATTCACGGCGAGGATCTTGGCGAGCGTGGGACATATGTTCACTATGATCTTTCAGAGTCAGCTGTAAAGAGTGCCCTTGTCGTTCGCCTGCCAGATGGTGTGCAGGGGGGTAAACGGATTGCAGAACAGGTCCAGGGGATTGATATCATGCCGACAGTGCTGGATTATCTGGGAATCCCGCTCGACCACAGCCAGCAGGGGAGCAGTCTGCTGCCGCTGGTCAACGGTGAGCCGGGTGCGGCAGGAACCGAGTATGCCTATATTGACAGGATTCCCTGGTGGGAACATACCTTAAGTAGGTGGTATCTGGAGTTTAAAAACGCGCAGACCGATTATCCAGAGTCAGAGAAAAAACCGGTCAAGGAATATGGCGCGATGCTCCGGTCCGCTTTCCCTGCTGGTTCGTATCCTCCTGGAGACATAGCCATCAGAACCAAACAGTGGAAATTGATTCTGCGCAAGGATCCTCGACTGCTGGAGAAGGTCTCCTGGTATGGCTACATCACAGGAAGCGCGCTCCGGTACGGGGATGTCGAGCTTTATGATATTGTGGCTGATCCACATGAGCAAAGCAATGTTGCGGCACAGAACCCCAAGGTTGCTGACGCCTTGAAGGCAAAGCTTCTGGAATGGGATGCTTCCGTCCTGCAGAAAAAAGCGATCTACGGGGCTGGGGAAAAGCGCTTCATCATTCCATATCCGTAACATGTAAAAATACTTTGAAAACAGAGACTAAACCATGATAACTGTAAAAAATTACGGGTTTAGAGCACGTAATGGCGCATAAATATCTTCAATCCGGCGTTTGTTTTGAAAGGGAGATGTCATGATTAAAAGTATATATAAATCAGGTAATTGCTGTTTTTCCGTTCTTGCAGTTTTTTTGCTTTTCGGTGCCGGTTCTGCAATGGCTAAGGAGTGCGTTGATTGTCACGAAGGAATTAACGCCAAACGAGTCGACATCACCGGTCAGATGAACTCCCGGTCACACCATGTCCAAGGTGTCAAGCTCACTGGTCGGCATTGCTATGCTTGTCACTGGGAAGCAACTGCGGGCGGTAAGATTGATAAACGATATCACGGTGGACGTACGTTGAATAAAGCCACTTCTGCAAAACAGCAAAAAATTGATTTGGTTATTTGGGCAGATGGAGTTCGTCCAGTCGAATACAAGCAGAATGTGACTGCGGTGACATTTAATCCGGCTTCAATTGGAACCTCTTTGGAGCGTCCTGAAGTGGCGAAGCTAACTGGTCACTGTCTCTCCTGCCATAATGACAAAAACAATGATACACGGCCATTTTGGGGTGACAGCAATACACCTCGCCAATATGCATGGGATCTCCAGAGTGTGGCATCCCGGTATTTACAGAGAGGCGTCACTGTCTGGGGTAAATACTCAACCGCGGCAACCAACAAAAAAAGCAAAATCACCAAAGCCTTCTCGGCACATGGCAATTCTGCTGCAAACCAGGGCGGCTGGAATTCAATCAGCGGGTATGACGGTGATGTAATTATTACCCGTGGCGGCTCTAATGCCAGAAACGTTGAATGCTTTGATTGCCATAACTCCCACGGCTCAAATGTTTCAGGCCCAACAACCAGCTATCGAACATTTGACGGATCATTTAATGGCGGAATTCTTAAGGAAACGGTAGCCGGAAAAGGTGGCTACCGAGCCACGTACAAGCCATCAAACAATACTGATTTAAAGAGTAAGAACCCTGACAATTCTGGTGCCGGACTTTGCTTTGACTGCCATGAGTCGGCGAAAACCGGCGCAACTCCCTGGGGCTACAACTCAACTTTTGGTGCCAGTCGCCCGATCATCGGATATAAGGACACATTGCGGTTTAATTCCGGTGAAAAAGGATCAACTTCCCGTTTTGCAAACCGGCATAGTCGTTCTGAGATCGCCAGCAGCCACCTTAAAGCTGGAAGTTTTCTCAATTATTCTACCCACGGTAAGATCAATGGCCTTTGCACTCCCTGCCATGACCCTCATGGTGTCAGTCTGACATTAGGCAACAAAATGCCGTATGCGGTTCCCCTCTTAAAGGGGACTTGGCTTACCTCTCCATACAAGGAAGACGGTCCTCCCGCTGGTGTAAAAGCCAGAGGTGAGAGTGCCCCAGTCCGCAAAACAGATTACAATGCTACTAATCGCAGTGCCAACGCCAATTTCGGCAAGGGGGAGAGCAGCGCCCCCCGTTCGGGCGACTTCAATGCGGTGAATCGCAGTGCCAATGCCAACTTCGGCAAAGGTGACAGCGGCGCTCCCCGCAGCGCCGATTACAACAGCACCAATCGTGACGGCAACGCCA
>JBAYTT010000022.1:0-32479 GCA_041675485.1 Pelobacteraceae bacterium
CATCTCTATCCTGTTGAGGATAGCTTCTTCCGGGGCATTGCTGGTGATCAGCCTTTCCGCGGCCCGTTTGATCGACATGGAGATCGGCGCATAGTTGTTGGTGGTGCCGACGATCATGTTGACCTTGGTGAGCACTCCCCGTTCATCGGTGACATAATGATGGGTCAGCGTCCCGCGCGGAGCCTCAACCGAGCCGACCCCTTCACCGACAAAGCATGCCGGATCGGGAATATTCCTGGTTTCCGGGGAAGTAATTTCAGGATCAAGCGCCAGTTCCAGCATCCGCTCCGAAGCGTAGAGCAGTTCGATCAGTCGTGCCCAGTGGGTCGCAAGACGGTGATGAATCGGCTGGTAACGATTCGCAGTAACCTTGTTGCAGCCAAAGGTTTCGTACATCCGCTGGTACTCGGCATTGGCAAGCGGCGTGGCCATTCCCTCGGAGACATTCAGCCGGGACAGAGGGGTAGCGGTGTAGATCCCGCTTTCCATGCCGTCCGTCAGCCCCTGCCACCCCACTTTTTTCAGGTAGGGATATTTCAGGTAGGTCCAGGATTCCACCCGTTCGGCAATATGTTCGCGATAATCAGCCGGATGGTATTTGACAAACTCGTTTCCCTCCGGATCCACCACCCGGATCATGCCGTCGTAGAAATTGGTCCGGTTATCGGCATCCACGGTGCCCATCGAATAGGTCCGGTGCAGGTACGTGTCAGACGTAACCATTTCCAGATAGACCGGGTTCTTCAAAACAATTTTTTCAAAAATGGACAGGGAAAACCGGGCAAATTCGATATTCTTCCTGGCCGTATCTTCAATCTGCAGCCGTTCCTCCGCGGTGATGGCGCGACTCCACCCGCCCGGAATCCCGGCCACAGGGTGGATCGATTTGCCTCCCAAAAAAGTGATGATCTCGTGGTTACGCTTGCGGCAGGCGATCACCTCGCCGGCGACATCCAGCCCGACCGTGCGTGCCACCCCCAGAATGTTGCGTTCCGAAGGAGGAGCATCCGGTCCGACGATGAAGTCAGGGCCGCCGAGGGCATAGAAATGAGTCGTATGATCAGTCACGAAAAAAGCCATGTAGAGTATTTCGCGCAGCTTTTTTGCCACCGCTGTCGGTTCAGCGCCAAAGACACCATCCAGCGCCTTGGTTGCCGCAATGTGATGAGCTTCCGGGCAGACGCCGCAGATCCGGTTGGTGATAACCGGCATCTCCTCTGCCATCCGTCCGACGCAGAACTGCTCGAAGCCGCGCAGTTCCGGGATCTGGAAATAAGCGTTCTCCACCACACCCTGATCATCCAGGAAGATGTCTATGCGGCCATGCCCTTCCAGACGGGTGACCGGATCAATCGTGATACGCGTTGTCATCAGATACCTCTCCCGATCCTCCCGCCCAGTGTCGAACTGGCCAGGGTGTATTTATAAAACATTCCGGCATAATCGGGAATCGTCGCCAGAAAAGCATCAACCCGCCCCGAGATCTCCTGCTCCGAAAGGCCGCTAACATCGCCGATATCCATGACCGAGCCGAGCGCCGCTACCATTTTCGCTCCCTGGTCGCTGATCCCGTCCGGGGCTCCATAGCATCCCGTACAGGGCATGTTGGCTTTGGTACAGGGGGCACCGCAACCGCTCCGGGTGGCGATCCCCATGCACAGGAGTCCCTGCTCCAGCAGACAGGCTTTGGTATCGGGATAAAATTCGTAGCTGCGCCGGAAAACAGTGATGCGCTTCTCTTCCTTGGTCCGGTCGCAATCGTCGCAAACCGTCAGGGTGCCGCAGCCAACCGTACTCCCCTTGGGAGGAAGATCGCCGGAGAGGATCGCCTCGATCACATTCCAGATCTGGTGCGATTCCGGCGGGCAGCCGGGGACATAATAATCCACTTCCACCTCCTGGGCCAGGTGCTTCACACGCCCCAACAACGGCGTCAGGTGGATGTCACCTTCCGGAAAGACGGTCGTTCCGGAGGGAATGACTGCATCCGGATTGTCCAGCGACGGATTGTCACGATAGATGGTGCACAGCAGTTCGTCTTTTGAGGTAAAATTGGCCAGGGCCGGAATACACCCCCCTTTGGCGCAGGAGCCGAAGGCCACCAGCAACCGGGATTTCCGTCGCAACAGATGGGCCATTTCAACATTCTCCTCGGTGCGTAACGCTCCGTTGAAAAACGTCACGGCGATGGCGCCATCGGGAAGCGCCTCGATATCTTTCTTTTTGGTATCCAGCAGACAGGGACAGAACATGAAGTCCAGTGCCGCGTCAACGTCCAGAAGTTTTTCATGGAGGTTGACGACCGCAATCTCGCAGCCGCCGCACGATGCGGCCCAATAAATCGCCAGCTTTGGTTTTTCAGGCATTTCAACCCCCTTTATAACGTGTCACTACTGTATCAGAATATTAGCTCAACCGCCATACATGCTACTTGATACACACCCGGCGGATTTCATGGATGTCGGTCAAGCCGTGCAGAATTTTCAGAATACCGTCCTGCTTCAGCGTCACCATCCCGTCGGCAATAGCCTGTTTCCTGATCACGGCAGTATCCGCCCTCTTCTTTATCAACTCCCTGATCTCATCGGTACAGACAAGCAGTTCATGGATGCCAAGCCTCCCGAGATAACCGCTTTCCATACAATGGCTGCAGCCGACGGGGCGAGCCAGGGAAACTTTTTCCCGCCTGTAACCTCCGGCAGCCAACAAGTCATCCCCATACTCACTGATCAGCCCATCAAGTTCTTTGTCATCCGGCGTGTACTTCTCCAGGCAATGGTCACACAATCTGCGGGCCAAACGTTGCGCCAGAATGAGCTGTAGCGCGTCAGAAAAGCTGAAAGGATCAAGGCCCATTTCCAGAAGGCGGGTAATCGTGTCCGGGGCGGTGTTGGTATGAAGCGTCGAAAAAACCAGATGCCCTGTCAGGGATGCTTCAATGGCAATTGAAGCAGTTTCCTCGTCACGCATTTCGCCTACCATGATGATATCGGGATCGAGCCTGAGGAACGATCGCAGGGCACTGGCAAATGTAAAGCCAATTTTCGGATTCACCTGAACCTGACGCAATCCCTTTTGAGTAATTTCGACCGGATCTTCAGCCGTCCAGATCTTTATCTTTGGCCTGTTGATCCTGGCGATGGCCGAATGCAGTGTGGTGGTCTTGCCGGAACCGGTCGGCCCGACGACCAGAATCAATCCGTATGGATTCGTGATTGCATCGCTGAAAGCCTGCTGATTTCTGCCACTCAATCCCAACTCTTCGAAAGGAGTTGGTTCGCCGGTATGCAGAATACGGATAACCACGTCTTCCAGCCCCCCGGCAGTCGGCATGGTCGCCACCCGCAATTCCACGTCGAGGGGGCCGAATTTCTTGAAATTGATCTTGCCGTCCTGCGGCTTGCGCTTCTCGGCGATATCCAGATCCGCCATGATCTTGATCCGGGACGGAAGGGCATATTTGTATTTGTGCGGTATGCGGAGATAGTCTTCACAGCAGCCGTCGATACGGAACCTGACTATTACATCCTCTCTGTCCGGATAGGGCTCGATATGGATATCGGAAGCTTTTTTCATATAGGCGTCATAAATAATCTTGTTGACCAGCTTGACAAGGTTGCTGTCTTTTTCGGTAACCTGTTTGACGTCGGCTTCCGCGTCCGGTTCGTTCTTTTCATCATCCAGCGAGTTGAGAAAGCTGTCGTCAAGTTTGATATCCACTTCCGGACGCAGGCTCGTGCCGCCGGTCGCCCCCTTACTGTAAAGCCTTTCCTGGAGGGAAAGAATCTCGCTTTCGAGGGCAATAACCGGCTGAATTTTCAAGCGGATCAACGCCTCCAGATCTTTTAATTCCTGATTTCCCAGCGGTTCTACCATGGCGAGCATCACCGTCTCACTCGTTTTTGAGAGTGGGGCAATTTTATGTTTCACGGCGAAACCGGGATTGATGATTTTAACCAGCACCGGTGAATACTGAATGGTGTTGATGTGCACAAACTGCAGATCATACTGGATGGCGACGGCTTTCGACATGGTTTCATCGTCGATGAATTCAAGATTTTTAAGCACCGTGCCCAGGGGAAGTTGTTCCTGTTTAGCCATGTCCATGGCAAGCAAGAGATCATCCTTCTCCACGAAGCGGTATCTGAAGAAGATCTCTTCGAGCCGTTGCCTTTTCCCGGTGCGGTCCAGCACCAGTTGAAGGTCGGCATCCTTCATGAACCCCTGTTTGATGATAAGGCGGCCGATAGTCTGGTAGGGAGTCGAACTCTTCTGCAACTCCAGGACAGCTCGCAGTTGCTCGGGCAAAAGCAGCTTCTCTTCAATAAGAATCTCACCCAGAAGTTTCTTTTCAGCCATGGTATCACCCCTTTCCATGCAGTAGCCGCTCCTGAATCTGCATGAGTCCATCGGACTGGGTTTCCGCAACCGTAATCTTCTGGTCTGCCCTGGTTACCCGGAAAACCTTCCGGACCCCCTCCTGAAGCGCTGCGCAGGCGAAAACACCACCAGCGCCAGTCACGAGTTTATTGACGGCAATAACAGAGCCGAGTCCGGAGCTGTCCATGAAGTCAATCCGGCTCATATCGAGAAGAATGAGGCGGAATTTTTTTTCCATCAGTTTTTCCACCTGCGACTTCAATGACTCCGTTTCGCTTGCCACCAGGTTTCCCGTGGGAATCAGCACTACCACGTCGTTTGCCATCTCAATCTTGAATTCCATAGCCGTTTCGCTCCTTTCGTACATCAAAGTTTGGTATTCTTGGTCAACTTCCAGATATTACGCAAATCCCGATATTCGTATTCAAAACGGTCAACCAGTTCCCGGATCAAGTAGAGACCATAGCCACCCTCATCACGTTCCAGCATATCTTCATCATCCAGGTCAGCGGCGGCAACCACAGGATCGAAGCGGGGTCCTCCACTTATCACGAACACTCTCAGACTCTTACAGTCCCAGGCAACCTCCAGCTTGATTGTTGTTGAGCCTGCATGTTCAACAGCGTTGTTCATGGCCTCGTTCACCGCCATGGTAAGATCGGCGGCGCTTTCAGTGTCCGTTCCGAAACATGCGGCACAGATCCCCTGAAACGCTCCCCGTGCCATGTCAACGTTCCTGAAATGAGCTTCAAACTCCATTGCAAGCATGCTTTCATTCATTGTCAGAGCCTCTTGACCGCAAACATGGTCAAATCATCGTCAAATTTGCCGCCACAGAAATCGGATACTTCGCGTAACAGGGATGACACCAGCTCGTCTGGTGACGCTTGAACCCTGGTTAAAGCATCCACCAGCCTCGATTCAAATTCTTCATTGGCACTGTTTTTGGCTTCCACAAGACCGTCAGTATAAAGGAACAATGTGCTGCCGGAATTAAACGGGAACTCAAGCACGTCCCACTCGTCATCCGGGTCCCAGCCAAGTACCGGTCCGGTAGACTCAATCGTTTCGATATCAGTGCCGTTAAAAAGGTACACGGGGTTATGGCCGGCAGAAACGACACTTAGAATGTTTTCTTCGCAGTCAAGAGTCATGTAGGCAAGGGTCAGGAACATGCCGCTGTCCATCAGCATCTGGCAGAGCATGCGGTTGGCAGCGGTGACTATTTGCAGAGGGCTCTCCATGGTTTGCCCCAGGGAACGGAACATGCCGTTACACACCGCCATCACCAGCGCAGACGAAGTGCTGTGCCCTGAAATATCGCCAATCAGGAAGTGAATGTTTTTATTCTTTTCAAGTGCGTCGAAAAAGTCGCCACCGATCTGATTTGACGGCCGGTAATAGATGCCGGTCTGAAATCCGGACAGCTGAAGATTGATAGGCAGGATATTCGCTTGAACCTTGCTTGCCAGCACCTGTTCTTTTTCCAGCTCCCTGTTTTTGCTGGCAAGGTTCTCCATCAGCTGAATATTCTGCCGTTTGAGCTTTTGTTTTTCCAGAACCTTTTCAACCGATATGGAGATAGTTTCATGGATATTCTCGTCCTTCATGAGATAATCGTTGGCCCCTTTTTTAAGAGCCGAGATCGCCACGGAGATCTCGCTGTTCCCGGTCAGGATAATAATCGGCACATCAGACTCACTCATCCTGATGGCCTCGATTAACTCAAGCCCGGTCATTTCCGGCATGTTCATATCCGATATTACCAGGCTGATTTCAGGCAGCTCTGCCAGTTTTACCAAAGCCGCCCTGCCATGCTCGGCCGTCTTCACCTGATAGCCGTCACCGGCAAGTATTTCCGCCAGCATCTCCGACACAAAGGCATCGTCATCAACTACCAGTATCATCCCTTTTTTTGTTTCCATACCGATCACCACGCTGTCCCAATCATGAGTTATTCATACCTGGCGACTCATCCTCGTCCACCCTCGTCAGTTACAGGAAAGAAGCGCCTCAACCAGTTCCGGCAACGTCTCCTGCAGTTGTTCATCCTTGGTCAACACGGCATTCAGGTCCGGATGGGCAAGCCTGAGAGGTGCGGCTTCTTCCCCGGTAAGGAGCACAAATGGCTGGGCAAACCCCTGCTGTCGCAGCTCTGAGAAAAGCTGAATCCCATCGAGAAAAGGCATGTTCATATCCGAGACCACCATGCGGATTGCCGGGTCTGCCGCGATTTTTTCCAGTGCGTCCATCCCGCCAACGGCGATCACGACATTGTAATCGGCAGCTTCGAGAATCATCCCGGTCAGTTCGGCGGTAAATTCATCGTCATCAACCACCAGAATAGTTGTAAGTGAGTCAGTCATGTCATCTCCTTGTCATCCGATCAGGCTACGAACGGTTTCTATCAAATTGGACTGGTCGAAGGCTCCCTTGACGATGTAGGCATTGGCGCCTACCTGTATGCCACGCCGCTTGTCCTCGTCCTTCTCACGCGAAGTAACGATGATAACCGGCACATTCCGGTAGCGGTCATCGGCACGGAGCCGTTCTGTGAACGAGAAGCCGTCAAGCCGCGGCATCTCGACATCGGTTATGACCAGGTCGTACAGGGTTTCACGGGTTTTATCCAAAGCATCCTGACCGTCTTCGGCAGTAGCTACGGAGTATCCGTACGCCTCCAGAATGCTCTTTTCAATTTCCCTCGTATTTATTGAATCGTCAACAACCAGAACCGTTGTCGTATGCTCTTGCCTTGCCGCAGGACGCAGCCGTCCCGGCTCCGCAATTTCGTGCGCTTGCCGGATCAGTTCCGGAACGTGGAGTACGTTGATGACACTGTCGCGCTCCCCGATGGTAACGCCGGAGACCATGCGCAAGCCCTGCAGATGTGACGGCAACGGCTTTACCACCATTTCTTCCCGGCCGATGATCTCGTCAACAACCAGTCCCAGCTTTTCTTCGCCATCCCTGATGATGACTATCAGTGCTTCAGCGGTCTCGGAAGGCGTTTCCTGCGTAAGCCTGAGGAGAACTGACAGGTTTTCGACCGGGATGATCTGCTCCCGGAGACGAATGGCGCGCTTATTGACAATCTCAATAATTTCTCCCCTCTGAATCGAGAGCATCTCGACAAGTGACGTAGCCGGCATAGCGCACGTCTTACCGCCGGTGGAAACGAGGAATAGAGGAAAAACCGCCAGATTGAGCGGCAGGCGGAGTAGAAAAGTCGTTCCGGCCCCTTCCCTGCTGTCGATGAAGATGGTCCCTTTCAGTTCATCTACGACGCTTTTCCTGACAACATCCATGCCCACTCCCCGCCCGGAAATATCGGTAATGATGGGGCTTGTACTGAAACCGGGCATAAAGATGAGGTCGGTTATTTCCGCCCTCGACATGCCTGCCAGTGTCTCGGCATCAAACAGGCGTCTGGCAAGCGCCTTTTCGCGAATCTTGTCGACGGACAGTCCCTTGCCGTCGTCGCTCAGGGAAATGGTAACGCAGCCGCTGTCGTAAAAAGCGGAGAGATTGATGACACCTTTGGGCGACTTGCCCGCCGCAACCCGTTCTTCGGCATGCTCAAGTCCATGATCCAGTGAATTGCGGATCATATGCATGAGAGAATCACCGATACGGTCGATGATCTTCCTGTCAAGTTCGGTATCGCCCCCCTCCACAATGAAATCGATATCCTTGCCCTGTTCATGGGCAAGATCCCGAACGGTACGACGAAGAGGATCAAAAACGGTAGAAAGAGGCTGCATACGCATCCTGAGGGAAGTTTCCTGCAGATCACCGACAAGATGGTCCTGCATGAGAGAGGCATCGTGCATGGCCCGCACCGACTGGCGCAGGGAAAGCTGGAGTGCTGCGCCGGCTTCAATCAGTGGTTCATGCTCACTATCACCGGCCTGGAGCCGCCCGGCAACGACCTTGAGGTGCCGAGCCATCGTACGCTCGATTTCACTGAGCCTGCCGATATGCCTCCTGAATCGGCCATGCTCGGAGACGATCTCTCCCATGAGCCTGATCAGATCATCCAGCTTGGCGGCATTGATGCGGAGATAATCAACCGGGTGTCCTTTGGCAACCGCGGGTAGTGGAGCAGCTTCAGGAGTCGAGGAGGTAATGTGTTCCTCGATTGGAACCGGCGGAACCGTTTGGGTGGACGGTGCCAGTGGAGTCGGCGCGGCCAAAACCACGGCGGCATCACCTCCAGCCGGAATCGTTGCAACCTGGGCCAGTTCCTCGCAGAGCCCCTCCGGCGCTTCGGCGGACGTATCACCTGCCGTTATCAGCTCCAACATGGCCAGCAGTGAATCAACTCCCCGAAAGAGGGCATCGGAGACCGAAGCAGCCAGGGGGATTTTTCCGCCGCGAACCGCATCAAGCACATCCTCCATCTTGTGGGCAAGCTCGGTAACCCCTGAAAGCTTCATCATTCGTGATGAACCCTTGATGGTGTGGGCAGAACGGAACAGACCGTTAATGGTTTCGGCATCGTCGGGCGATTTCTCCAGGTTGAGCAGACCGTCGCTTATTCGGGAGCAATGTTCACGCGCCTCTTCGACGAAACGTGCCAGAAATTTGGAGTGGTCGAATGCCATGGGTTGTCCGTTCTCCTTTTAGTACGTTACAAAACGTTTATCCGCCGGTGTGACCGAAAAATACCTTCGCGAGCTCACTTATCCCTTTTGGGGGGCCAGTTGTGACAACTTGTGCCGACAGATTACGATAAACTGCTCCGCGTTGAATGACAGGGGAAAAAATGTCTGCCCGTGTTCCTGAAGTGACCCCTTCTCAAGAATGCGAACAGCAGCTTCATAGCTGCTTCGTGCCCGTTTTTCGTCCCGCTGCACGTATCTGATCTCAGCGGAATAAAAATGAGCCAGCCAGCAGGACGCGTTCAGGTAGATTGCCTCCCTGAAACGCTTGATGGCGTCATCATCGTTCCCTCTCTGCCGTGCAATGATGCCCAACATAAGATACGCCTCAAGGCAGAGCGGGTCTCGTTTGAGAATGTCAGTGCACACGTTGTGAGCCTCATCGAATCGGGAACTGCTCAGAAGCAGGCTCCCCTTGAGGCTGTAGGCTTTCCCGAAGGAACTGTCCTGTGCGATGATATCATCGAGAACTGCTAGCGCTTTGTCATGCTGACTATTGTGAGCCAGCGCAATGGCTGCGTCAAACCACTCCTTGACATCATGGGGGGGATGCGTGCCGGGACGCTCCGGGGTGCGCCTCCCCTGCATCCGCTTCTGGCTGCTTTCATTCATTGCTGACTTGGCTGCAGCAGTGTGCATATTTCCGCCCCGTGTCAAATCCGGGGTTGGAGAACGCCGGCTGGACGTGCGGCGCTCTTCAAAAACAAGCGGCGGCAATTTACGGTAAAAAAAGAGCGAATCCTGCTTTACCAGAGAAAGAATGCCGATGTCATGATGGATCGTTTCCGATGCACCAACCAGCAGGCACCCCGCCTCGGCGAGCAGCTCCGCAAGTCTGCCGAATATCTCCCGTTGAACCTGCCCCGGGAAATAGATGGATACGTTCCGGTACAGGATAATGTCAGGCAGCTGCATTCTCTGAGGATAGGAGGTCCCCAGCAGGTTTACGACTTCGAATTCGACCTGCTTTCTGATGGCGTCACTGACCCGGAATTTCCCCGGTTCGTGCTGATGGAAATACCGTTCAAGCATCGTCTGGTTCATGCCCCGGAACGACCCTTTTCCGTACACACCCAGTTTTGCCGTTGCAATAACGGTGGAATCAATATCTACCCCTGTGATTGCGAACAGCCGTTGACTCTCTGCTCCAAACTTTTCCTGCAGCATAATGGCTATGGAATAGGGCTCCTCGCCGGTCGAACAGCCGGCGCTCAAAATCTTGACCGGTCTCTTGGTGCGGGCAGCCAGAAGCTCCGGTATCAACTTGTCTACCATCAGGTTCAGGTGATCAGGTTCACGAAAAAAATAGGTCTCGTTGACTGTCAGCAACTCCGTCAATCGAAGCAGCTCTTCTCTGTCGCTCAACAGAAGGGTGAAATAGGCATCGTGTTCAAGTATGCCGCGTGCCGCCATCCGGCGGCTCACGCTGGTAGAAAGCGCCTGTTCCCGCCCTTTTTCGAATATGTGTCCGCACGTCCGCAGCAGCAGTTCCTTAAACCGGGTAAGGTCCATAGCTTCAGCAGAGGCAGGGGGTGCTGCGGGAGCCTTCATAATCTCACTCCGGCCCGCTGAACGAGTTCGGCGGGAATTTTGGCAAGCGGAATAACCTTGTGGATGTAGCCGCGCTCTACCGCAACCCGGTTCATGCCGAAGACAACGGAACTTTCGGCATCCTGCGCAAGTGTTGCTCCACCGGCCACCTTGATTGCATGCATACCAGAAACACCGTCGTCCCCCATGCCGCTCATGATCAGCCCGATGGCACTTTTCCGATACGCCGCAGCAACGGAAGAGAGAAGGGTGTTGCAGGAGGGATTGTATATCTGGCTGACATCCCGGTCGCCAAGTATTATGCCCCCCTGTTCATTGACCCTCATTGAATGTTCGGCTGGGTTAATATACACGAACCCCGGGGTTAAACGGGAGCCATTGCTTGCCATAACCACCGTGAGCGGGGTTCCGTTATTCAACCAGTCAGCCATGCCCTGGGTAAACCCTTCGGCGATATGCTGGGTTATGACTATCGGAAAAGGAAAGGAAGCAGGAAGATGAGACAGGATAAAGTTGATCGCCTGCGGACCTCCGGTAGAGGCTGCTATGGCGATTATCCCTATCTTCGTGGGAACGCTCAGAACCGGAATTACGCTTCCGGACGCAATTTTATCCCTGCCCCCTATGGTCTGCAGATGAGCGGCAACGTCCACTTTGGACAGATAGCGGATCTTGTGAATCAAGGTCTGTACATTTTCGAGGCTGATATCCGGCTTTTCGATAACGTCCAGCGCCCCCTTGGATATTGCGGCGAACGCCGTGCGCACGCCGGCCAGAGCGGTTACCACCAGAATCGGCACCGGATGATCGGCAATGATCCTCTCAATAGCCTCAAGCCCCCCCATAACAGGCATTTCGATATCCATAGTTACGATATCGGGCTTGAGCGAGGCAACCATGGCGACACCCTCGGCACCGTCGGAAGCCTCTCCAACCACGACAATATCCGGTTCCGGCTCAAGGATGGCGCGGATCATGTCGCGTACCAGGCCACTGTCATCGACAATCAACACGCGAATGGTACGTTCCGGCTTTATCATGGCCTACAGGGTTTCCATGGGGGCAGAGGTCTCGTGATCACCCTTCCGGGAGCCAATCTTGAAGGTCGAGATCAACGTTCTCAATTGATCTGACAATTCAGCCAGTTCACCTGTCGCGTCGTTTGTCTGGTGGATGGAATCGGTAGCAAAGCAAACGCCCTGTTCAATATCCTTGAGCGCCAGAACGACCTGACTGCTGGCAATCTGCTGCTGTTGCGTCGAAAGAGATATCTGACGGGCGGCATCCGCTGTCTCCTCAACTCCATCCACGCTCTCAATCAGCATAACCACCGTATGGGAGGCGTATTCCTGCCCTTCCTGAATAAGTTGAAAACTCTTTTCCGAAGACATGACCAGTCGATTTACCGAATCAAGAATCTCGGTGATCTTTCCCTCAATCTCCGCGGTCGATTCAACCACGCTGTCAGCCAGACGCCGGATTTCGACCGCAACTACGCCGAAGCGTTTTCCCGCCTCTCCCGCACTGGCCGCCTCAAGTGCAGCATTGAACGCAATCAGCTTGGTCTGGTTGGCGATGTTGTTGATAATTTCCATCACCTTGTTGATTTCTTTTGACTTTCTACCCAACTCGACAATCTCGCTCAGATTTTCCTGAATGTTCTGACTTATGTCGTTGACTTTGAAGCTGAGGTTTTCAACCTCTGCCGCGCCGTCTTTTGTATCGTCCAACGTCTTGTCTGCCCTCTCCACCACACCCTGGCTATGCTGGGCTATCTGGCTCGCCGTGGAAGTAAACTCTTCCATGGTGGATGAAATTTCTACCACCGAGCTGGACAGTTGGGTGGAAAACCCGGATTGTTGATCCATGGTTAACGCTATGGCGCCGGCATGGGAGTGAATTTTTTCGGTTATCCCGGAAACCTTCAGAATAATCGGAAAGAGCGCCTTTCTTACGAGAAGCAGCGTAATCAATGAAAAAATTACGGCAATGACAGCTGTCATTAACACAATGTTCGTTTGCAGAAGACGATATGCGGAGAAATAATCACTCTGCTTGACTCCGACATAGAGCACCCCGATGACTTCACCCTTGTTGTTTCTGATCGGATCGTACGCGGTAAAATAGGGGACATCAAGAATCGTCGCTTCACCCCGATACGGTTTCCCCTCCTTGAAAACAGCATCATATGCCGCACCAACAAGCTTGGTGTCGGTGGCCCTGCTCCCGTCCGGCTTAAGAACATTGGTGGAGACACGCACATCACTCAAGAAAATAGTAGCCGTACCGCCGAAAAGCTCTTTTATCTTGTCCGGAAGTTCGTAATTACCATTGATCACATAGCCGCCTGCCATCAATTTGCCGTTGGCAACATGGAAATCACCCCCCTTGGCTTTGAGGAGCTCCCAGAACGTTTTCAAGATACCTTCCTGAGAAACGCTTGCCTGACGCCTGATTTCCTTGTTGATACTGACAAAGGTAAAACTGGTTGTAATCGCAATAGCTGCCAATACGATCAGGACGTTTATCAGTATAAACTTGGTGGTTAGTTTCATTGCAGACTCTCCTTTTTATATTTCATAATTCGCTCTAGGGTTTTTGCTGAAATTATTTACTGCTGAGTGTTGCCTTCTCCTTCAATAACCGCTCAAAATCAAGAAGCAGGGTCATCTTTCCCTGACGGGACAGAATGCCCCACATGCCCTTCTTCAAAGAAAAAGGCTCAAGAAGTGCGGGAAAGAGAGCTATGTCACTGTGGCTGAATTCGGCAATATCTTCCATACAATCGATAATCACCCGGTAGGTAAAATCATATCCGCTCCTGATCGTAACAACCGTTGGCGAACAATAACCGACCGTCCTGCCGCCATAGTCAACTTCTTCGTGAAACCAGAAAAGATCTTCGCTCTTCTCACCTTCGTAGGCAGCAATCTCAGCGACCTGATCAGCATCGATGCCGAAGGATATGCCCCCGACTGAAAAGAGCAGCAGATTTAATGAATTTGATTTCTGTCTTTCTACAGTTTGGACGATTTTCAATTTCTTGCCCCACTTACCGCATTTGACGGCTTGAGGTGAACTTTCACGGTGACGCTCATACCGTTATGAGTGCCGCCAACTTGCCAATATCGAGCAATGAAATGGTAGCTGAGCCATGGTCAATTTCTCCGGCCACCAGATCCCGGGCAGCGCCATTCAGCGTAGCAAGAGGAGGATGGATCGTACTCAGCGGGATATCGACCACGTCTTCAATCGAATCGATCATTACGCCGGAATGAAAATTTCCCCGCACGGCCATGGCAATCAGGCATTTGCCATGATCAACGTTCTCTTCTCCAAGGAAGTGACGAATGTCGATGACCGATTCAATATCCCCGCGAACATTAATGAGTCCCGGAAGATAGTCGGGAAGACCGGGAACCCAGGAAATAGCGCATGTGGGAAGTATTTCCCTGATATCCGTACCATAAAAGGCGTACTGATTCTTCCCGCAGATAAAGATAACAACCTTGACCCGTTCCTCTTCTACATCAACGATTTCCTTTGAGCGATGACGTTTCCGGAGTTCATCCATGATCTGTTCGCTTTTCAGCTGTTCTTCGGTTGTTGCCATACCTGTTTCTCCTTGGTCCAAGTGGCAATCAATCAAAACCGGCACGATACTAATCCGCCTCATTCACGTTCCCATCGGGTATTGTGAACGGCCACTCAAATACAGCCGACTAATTGAAAGGTATTATCATGAAAATTGGAAAAAAAATAACAACAATTTACAGTAAAGTATACTTTATTTACCGTGGTTAGTTTTATTCTCCCCCCGATTCAAATTACGCGGTAAACTGCCTTTACACTTCAATACTACATGCTATTATTTTGCGGCAGAATTGCCGGATGCCGGTCGTACTCCATTACAAACAGAATACATGAGTGACTCCGAGGAAAACCATGACGTTTCAGACAGGCAATCTGTTCAGCCATATCCCATCAGTACTTCAGGAAGAGCTTTTTCAAATTCTCGCGAAATCGGGAAGCATACGGATTGAACGGATCGTATCTGGTGGCCACATAACGCCGGCGGGTGAGTGGTATGACCAGGGGTGGGATGAGTGGGTGCTTCTTGTTTCAGGCGGGGCGACGCTGCGCTTTGAAAGCGCCGCCGCCCCTCTCGTTCTGAAACCTGGCGACCATGTGATGATTCCGGCACACTGCCGCCATCGCGTAGAATGGACCGACACTACGCAAAAAACGATCTGGCTGGCGGTTCATTGCGGTGCCGTTTGACAGCGACGCTTCAGTCAGCGGCCACAAAGCGGTTCTTGCCGCCCAGTTTGGCCTGACGGAGCGCCTTATCTGCCCGGGATACGCATTCAGAGATTGACTGCCCCGTCTGATATTCGCACAACCCGATGCTGGCAGTAATGCGGATTCCAGGGCGATTGGCCTTGAATTCAGTCATTGATATCGAGTCGAGGATCTTGCGGGCAAGTGTAACCGCCCCCTCCATATTGGTTTCCGTAAGAAGAAAGAGAAACTCCTCCCCCCCCCAACGGGCGCAGACATCCTCGTTCCTGACACAACTCATCAGTACGCGCGCCACCTCAACCAGAACATCATCGCCATCATTGTAGCCATACTTGTCGTTAAGCTGCTTGAAGTTGTCCAGATCGACCAGAATGACTGAGAACGTACGCTGGTGACGCTCTGAGCGGCTCAACTCCCGCTCCATCTTTTCCATGATATCGCGCCGGTTGGCCAGGCCGGTCATCGGGTCGATTCGTGTCGCCAGATCAAGAGAGCGATCCATCTCACTCAACTGGGTTTTCAGATTTTTCTTTTCCTTTTCAAGCAGCTCGACCCGATGTTTCAGAGCGCGGTATTCATCATACAGCAACCGGTATTCAATCATCAGCGGATTGCTATCATGGCTGTGCTCGGAAGCCAGATGCTCGAAATGAGCGTTATGATCCCCCCCCGCTGAACGGGGGGGTCTATTGTTCTGAGTCATGCGTAGGTGCTCCTTGGCGGGATGACGCCATCGATTATGGGCTGTAACAGTTACTCAGCTCGGCAGAGTCGGCAGTTCCAACCCGGCCATCCGCTGAACCATGCGTACCACCTGGCAACTGTATCCGAATTCGTTGTCATACCACACATACAGTACGCAGCGGTTTCCCTGGGCAATTGTTGCCAGCGAGTCAACCACGCCCGCATGACGCGAGCCGACAAAATCGCTCGAAACGACTTCGGGTGAATTGGTATAATCGATCTGGTTCTGCAACGGAGAATCAAGTGACATGTTGCGCAGGTAACTGTTGATCCCGGCAACATCGACCGGATGGGCCAGTTCGAGGTTCAGGATCGCCAGGGAGACGTTCGGAGTCGGTACTCGAATGGCGTTACCGGTCAGCTTGCCGCCCAGCTCAGGGATAACTTTGGCCACAGCCTTGGCAGCGCCGGTCTCGGTAATAACCATGTTAAGAGGGGCACTGCGGCCACGCCGCGAGGCTTTGTGATAGTTATCGATCAGATTCTGGTCGTTGGTGTAGGAATGGCAGGTTTCCACGTGCCCGCTCACGATGCCGAAACGGTCGTTGATCGCCTTCAGCACAGGTACTATTGCATTGGTGGTGCAGCTTGCCGCTGAGAACAGCAGCTCCTGCTCCGTAATCAGCTCATCATTGATCCCTGAAACCACATTGGGGATGTCGCCTTTGCCGGGAGCGGTGAGGACAACCTTGGCAATTCCCCTAGCCTTGAGGTGTTTACCCAGGCCTTCACGATCACGCCACTTCCCGGTGTTGTCGATCAGTATGGCATCATGGATGCCGTACTGGGTGTAATCGATGTTTTCAGGCGCATCGGCGTAAATGATACGAATCATGTTACCGTTGGCGATAATGGCATTTTCCTGTTCGTCAATGGTAATGATGCCGTCAAAAGGACCATGGACGGAATCGCGACGCAGCAGGCTGGCGCGTTTCAGCAGGTCATCGGCGCCCCCTTTGCGAACCACGGCCGCCCTGATGCGCAGCTTTTCACCGCTGCCCGCCTTTTCGACCAGGATCCGGGCCAACAGACGGCCGATCCGGCCAAAACCGTACAGGACAACATCCTGCGGTTCGGGGCGCAGAGCGCTGCGGCCGGTATTGATTTTACCCAGTTCCTGACTCACGAACTCCTCAACCGTCATTGAACCGTTCAGACTCTGATATTTCACGATCAACTTGCCGAGATCAACACGGGCGGGCGCGAGGTCAAGCTTGGCCATCGCTTCCACAAGCGGCAGGGTATCTGTAACGGAAAGCTCCGTATCGATTATCAGTCGCGCAAAGCGATGGGCCTTGAGGATGTCGATCACCGAACAATGCACCAGCGGACGACCGTACACCGTGGGCACAACATTATTCTCGCGGTACATCCGGCCAATAATCGGCAACATCCGTTCGGCACATGCTTCATGGTTTTTCCAGTCCTGAAGATACACTTCCTGCTTTTCTGAATCCATTACAGCTTCCTCCCATTTGTGTGATATTTCCCAACAACGCACGGCAAAAAGCCCTGCGTACCAACCTTATTTTATTAATCTACTTCACTCGCCCTACCAGCCGCAGCAACCCGTCCAGAATTGTCAGCGGACTGGGGGGACAACCCGGGATATACAGGTCAACCGGAACCAGGCCATCGGCGCCGTTATGAACTTCGGCGTGATCCTTGAACGGTCCGCCGTTGATCGCACAGGCACCGGCAACGATAACCAGCTTGGGTTCAGGAATTGCAGCATACGTGGAGAGCAGCGCCTCACGCATGTTTTCACTGACCGGGCCGGTCACAAACATGCCATCGGCATGACGGGGGCTGGCAACAAATTGCATGCCGAAACGCCCCAGATCCCATCCAATGGTAGACAACACGTTGGTATCGGCTTCACAGGCATTGCAGCCTCCGGCACTGACCTCACGCAATTTGAGCGATCGGCCGAACAAACGCAGCAGCTCCCCCTCCAGCCCCTGCGCCGGATGGTACTGTTCTCCGGCAGTCACCGTCAACCCCTTGCGGCTCCGGCTTGAAAGGCGGGCATCAGTCGTAAACGCAAGCGCATCATGAGGGCACGCAACGGCACAGTCGGCGCAGAAAAGACATGTCCCCATATCAAGCGTCAGGGGTCCCGAAGCGGATATGCACCCGTACGGGCAGGCGGCTGCGCAGTCGCGACAACCATCACCGCAGCGGGAAGCGTCCAGCAGCGGCAGCCCGCGAAAGCGCGGCGGCAGCGGCTGCGGGGCATCGGGGTACGTCATGGTGCGGTGCCCCTGACGGAAACGTGTGAGAATGGCTTTTATCATACCGGCTCCATTTTACAGATCAAATCCGCAGTACGACAGATTGAAACTCTTGTTGCAGAGCGGAAAATCGGAAATCTGCTGGCCCCGCAGGGCAAGCCCCAGGCCGTTCCAGTTATGGAACGAAGGATCAACGATCTTGTAGCGTTCAAAACGCCCCAGTTCGTCGGTCAGGGCAACATGACAAATTTCACCGCGCCACCCCTCGGTCAGGGCAACGGCGCACCGTTCCGGGGCAATTGCCTTCATCTGGTTGCGATACGTGCCCCGTGGCAGATGACGCACCTGTTCATCGATGAAATCCAGGGAGCGCTCCGCCTCCAGCCAGCGGAGCAGCGTGCGGGCGGCAACGTCACACGTGGTAGCGGTGATGACAGGGATCTGACTCATCCTGAATATTCCGAACGGATGATCGCGCCGGACATCCCGATTCAGACCGCACGCCCGGGCGGCCGGACCGACGAGGCCGATCTCGCGGGCATCCGCCTCGGAGACCGTGCCGGTATCCTCCAGTCGGGCCATAACCGAAGGGGAATCCCAGAGCAGTGCAACCGCCCCGGCAAGGTCTTCCCGCGCAGCGTGCAGCCGTTTGTACAACTCATCGACAAGTGCGGCATCGCAGTCGTAGCCGATTCCCCCCGGCCTGAGCAGACCACGGCCAAACCTGCTGCCGCATAACAGGGCGGTCATATTGAGAAAATCACCCCGGATCCGGCCGCAGAACGAGGCGGTCGGCAGATAGCCGACATCCCCGGCAATCGCTCCCAGATCCCCGGTATGATTGGCCAGCCGCTCCAGTTCCAGGGCAATGCCGCGTACCGTCTCGGCCCTGGGTGAAGTAAACACTCCTCCCAGCGACTCCATGTTCATGCAGTATGCCTGACCATGGCCTATCGTTGTATCACCGGCTATCGTTTCCATCTGATGCACGGTACGGAGGGTCGGTCCACCAATCAGCTCCCGCTCGATGCCGCGATGCTGAAACCCGAGCGCAATTTCCAGATGGAAGACTTCTTCGCCGTGGCACTGGAAACGAAAATGTCCCGGTTCAATGATGCCCGCATGTACCGGGCCGACCGCAACCTCGTGTACTTCATCCCCTTCTACACGGTAAAAATCCATCACGGCCGGGAGCAGGCCGCCACCATCAGAGCCGCTCCAGAAGCCTTCTCCCTCGCAGAGCGGCTTTTGAAAACGAACCGGCTTGAACCAGGGGTGTCCTTCCGGGCGGGTCAGGCACTGTTCGGCAATCTCCCGCTCGAACAGGTGCAGCTGCGGGCAGGCGGACGCCAGCGACGGAAACGACCGGCCGACTGTGGTAGCGACAATGCCAAGGGTTCCTCTCCCGGACCGTGCGGACATGATGCAGTAGAGCGTCGCCCCGTCGGCATTCGGAACACCGAAATAGGAACAGACCCGCCACCCGGCACTGATCGCATCCAGAACGCCCTGAAAGAAGGTATCGTTATCCGGCATCGGAATTTCGGTACGGTTGAACGAGGTGCCGTTGTAGAAGGTTTTCATGCCAAAGCTCATTGAGGCACCTCCAGGAGCGCCGACGCATCCCGCAACAACGTCATCAGCGGCGCCGGAATCCATACCCCCAGCATGAACACGAGCAACAGAAGTGCCAGAGGCGGTCCGACCGTCAGGATCGTATCGCGATACGACGTGGTCTCGCTGTCGGGAGGAACCTCGCCCATGACCATCGGCAGCACCGTCAGCGCCATGCCGATAAAGATGACCGTCAGCGAAATCAGAAAGATCGCGGCGACCAACATGTGCCCCTGAATAAAAGCACTGCTGATAATGGTAAATTCGCTGATAAACGGCGCAAAAGGGGGCGAACCGGTAATGGCGATAAATCCCGCCAGAAAGAGCCCGCCCGACCAGGGAAGCCGGCGCAGGGCGCCCCGCACATGATCGGTGCTTTTGCTGTTGTAGGAGCGATGAATGTTGCCGGACGACAGGAACAGCACCCCTTTGGTAAGGCCGTTGGCAAGGATATGGAACAGGGCGCCGAAGATCGCCTTGCCACCCAAACCGAGAGCGACCGCCATGATGCCGACATGTTCAACGCTGGAATAGGCCAGCATCCGCTTGAAGTCAGCCTGCCGCGCCATGAAAATTGCCGCAAAAATCATCGAAATCAGCCCCATGACAACAAGGGCGTTTTGGAAAAAAGTGATTTCCTTGGTCGCCAGGCAGATCTGGTAGACCCTCAGCAGAGCCAGAAAAGCCAGGTTAACCAGGCCGCCCGACAACAGGGCACCAACCAGACCGGGAGCCTCGCCGTACGCATCCGGCTTCCAGGTATGAAGCGGCGCCAACCCCATCTTGGTGCCGAAACCGATCAACAGGAAGACAAACGCCGCATGAATCCAGCCGGAAGAGAGCTTGCCCGCATCCTTCATAAGGTCATCGAGCAGCAGAGACGGCTCCACCTTGGCCACAATAGTGGCGTAGGCAAGAAAGTAAAGGCCGATCAGGGCCAGGGCGACACCCACCGAGCAGATCAGCAGGTATTTCCAGGTTGCCTCGATCGAACGGGCATTACGGTTGAAATAGATCAGCGGGGCCATGGATATGGTCGTGGTTTCAAGCGCCACCCACATGAGACCCAGATGGTGGGTAATGGTAACCAGCGACGCAGCCGACAGACAGACCAGCAGGCCGACACAGAGCACCCGGTTGGAACGTTCGCGCCGGTAGAAGAGATACCCGATCGAGTAAATGGCACAGGTCAGAAAAAGAATACTGGTGCTTAACAGGACGATTTTACCCAGCGCATCCAGATGAAACCAGCCACCCGGGGATTCGGGAGGAGTAAACGAGATCATCCGGATCGTAAGACCAAGGTGCGCGAGAGCAAAGAGGGATAGGATTTTGGGACGCAGGCGATCAAACGGAATCAGCCAGGTTACGGCGGCACCGATGAGCGGAAGTATGATCAGGGCAGCAAACATTGAACTACTCCTCTTTCAGCGAGGTCAGAAGTGAGGTGTCGAGCGACGAGAATTCACGGCTGATCTGGTTGATGACGATCCCCATGACAAAGGTACCGACCAGCAGATCGAGAAGCGCCCCCGCTTCAACCATGATCGGCATTGCCTCGGCCAGCAGCAGTCCGAAGATAAAAATGCCGTTTTCAAGGACAAGGTACCCGATAACCTGGGAGATCGCCTTGCGACGCGTCGTCAGAATAAGGAAACCGGTCATGAGCGTGGCGATCGATGCCGGGACAAACATGTAATTCTGGTGTTCCGGCAGCATCGGCAGCTTGCCGGCAAAACCGAACGAAAGTGCCGTAAAGACCGCACCGAGCAGCAGCGTGGGAACGTACCCCAAAAAAGGCTCCACCTCGCGCTTGATTTCCGCCGTACGGACCGCCCGTCCCAGCAACAGCGGGATAACAAAACCCTTGACCGCAATGATGACGACGGTAATCCCGACAAGGTGCCATGAAAACGGGTGAATCAGTCCGGGCAGAATCCCCAGTATGACACCCTGAATCGCCACCGCTCGAATGGAAAAGATCAGACGGCTGGTGCCGAGCGAGATAAAGTTGATCAGCAGCACCAGGACAAGAAGTTGATCGGCCAGAGTAATCATTGGAGTCACCTGATGACGAGCAGGGTAGAGAACGCAGCCAGAATGGTGGCGGCGACCAGAAGTTGGGGAATACGAATCAGGCGCAGTCGCGCCATAACCGACTCTACTATGCCGATAACCAATGCCAGTTCAAGCATGGAGATGATGAAAAGCCCCCAGTCGAGAAGCGGATTTCCGCTCGAATACGGCAGGGCCAGGTGCACGAAAAAGGCCCCCAGCACAAACAGCTTGAGAGCTGCTGCGTACTGAATGATCGCAAAGGCGGGGCCGCTGTGATCGAGCACCATAACCTCATGGATCATGGTCAGTTCAAGATGGGTATTGGGGTCGTCAAACGGGATACGGCAGTTTTCAGCCAGCAGTACAATGAACATCCCGCCGACCAGAAGCAGCAGCGCAGCGCTGGTGTGCATCCAGACACTGAAGTTGATGTTGACCAGCATCCCGGAGAGGTTATATGAGCCGGACAACCGCGACAGGGTGATCAGGGCAAAAAAGAGGGTCGGCTCGGCCAGGCATGAGTAGGTCGCTTCTCGTGCCGATCCCATTCCTTCAAAACTTGAGCCGGTATCCAGGGCGGCCGCCATGGTAAAGAAACGCCCCAGAGCAAACAGATACGCATACAGAATCATGTCGCCATCAAAAGAGATCGGCGACGGGTGCGCGCCAAACGGAATCAGCAGAGCGGCGACCGCGGTGGTTGCCATCGCGACGATCGGTCCGGCTCGAAAAACCCAGCTGGTGGTGGTGCTGAACACGCTCCCTTTGTGCAGCAGGCGGAGAATGTCATAGTAGGGCTGCAAAAACGGCGCGCCCACCCTTCCGGCAAACGCCGCTTTGGTTTTGCCGATTACCCCCAGAAGCAGCGGCGGCATGGCGATCGCCAGAAAAATATGAATTATACTGTTAATGATACTGTTCGTCATGGTAGCTCCCAACAAGCTAAACAGGCATCAGTTTGCCCAAAGCATCAGTATAAACAGGGTGGCAAAGATATACATCATATACACATGCATCAGTCCGTGCTGCATCCGCCTCAAAAAAGCAAACGAAACCCCGGCAAGCGAAAAGAGCGGCACGATAATACGCTCCAGAAGTGTTTCGGTCGGAACGTCGCTGCAACGCGCAACACAGGGAAAAAGCCCGGTCAACAGCGGACGCTCGACTCGCTGGCGCATGATACCATTGAAAACCGAAACGGCAAGCTCGGAAAACGCCGTCCCTCCATACTGCATACGCGCCGTCCCGCGCTGATAGCCACACCCCCAGGTCGGAGCCGAAGATACCGGGGCACGCCCCAGCCGCCACCGCCAGAGGAGTGTCACCACAACCGCGGCCGTCAGCAGCAGGACTCCCGCCAGGGAGAGTTTACCCAAAATCGCGCCGTACTCCGCGGAAACAGTCGAGGACGCCAACGCCGGATAAAACGTTGCGATGGCAGGAGAAACCAGGCTGAGCGCCAGTTGCGGAACGACCCCGATCAGCAGGCAGAGCAGCGCGAAAAAAGCCATCGGCGCCAGCATCGACACGCCCGCTTCATGCGGATGAGCAGCGGCGGAACTGCGGGAAGTACCGAGGAAGACCGAGCTGTACAGCTTGGTAAAGGCGATCACGGCCAAGCCGCCGACCAGCGCCAGAAGGGGAGCAAGAAACACCAGATAGAGCAGGCTGTTCGCCTTGAGTTGCGAAAAGAAGCCGAAATAAAGCAGAAATTCACTGACAAACCCGTTCAAAGGGGGGATGCCGCAGATCGCGACCGACCCGACCATAAAGAGCAGCGCCGTACGCGGCATTCCTTTGCCGAGTCCCCCCATCAGGTTCATCTCGCGCGTTCCGGTGGCATGAATAATAGCCCCCGAGCCGAGAAACAGCAGCGGCTTGAAGAAGCTGTGATTAAGGATATGGAGCAAAGCACCCGCCATTCCGAGATACACCAGCGGCGTGTTGTGACTTGACACACCCAGCAGGGCAACGCCAAGGCCGGTGGTAATGATGCCGATGTTCTCGATGCTGCTGCAGGCCAGGAGACGCTTCAGGTCACGCTGGGCAACCGCAAAGGCGATCCCCAGCAGGGCCGAGGTTATGCCGCATACGGTCAGCACCGCACCCCAGAGCAGGGGCGGATCATGAAAAAATGTCAGGGTGCGGAAGATGCCGTACAGTCCCATCTTCAGCATGACGCCCGACATCACCGCCGAGACATGGCTGGGCGCATTGGCATGAGCCGAAGGAAGCCAGACATGGAGCGGCATGATGCCGGCCTTTGCGCCAAAGCCGATGAAAGCCGCCAGAACAAGGACCGAAGCGTACGGAGAGAGCGCCGAAAGTGAACCGGCGGCCGGAAGCATGAACGAACCGGTCTGGGCTGCCAGCAGCGAAAAATAGACGAACAGAGCCGCGGTGCCGGTGTGGGTCGCAATCAGGTAGACGATCCCGGCACGCCGTACCTCCTCCCGCTCATGCTCGGTCACCAGCAGGAAATAGGCGGAAAGCGCCATAACTTCCCACACCATGATAAAAAAGACGCCGTTGCGGGCCATCAGCAGAATCGCCATCGACGAGGCCAGCAGACCGTAGAAAAAAGTCAGGCCGCGTTCGGTGGCGCGATGTTCGGCAGCAGGCCAGTAGCCGACGGCAAAGAGAGAACCGGCGGCAGAGACGAGAAATACAGGGAGCAGAAAGAAGGCGGAAAGGGGATCGATGACAAGCTCGCAGGGGCCGAACGGCAACCCCCACTCCAGAGACCAGGTAGTCGTCGTATGGCTGAAGAGAAGCATCAGGGCGGACGGCACACCGGCCAGGGCAGCCAGCATGGTCGCTACAGTTGACAGGATCTGGCCGGGGCCCGGTTTTTGAAGGAACAGGCCGGGTATTCCGGCACAGCCGATAACAAGCGCGGCCAAAAGCGCCACGAGCGCAGGGTCAAAGGCTCCCTGCAGAAAGGAATGCATACGATGAACTCCTTGTGAATGTTCTGGACAGGTGAAAAAAGAGACGGGGTACGGCGCTTCCAGCGGGGATAGATACTGAACCTGAACTGTATACGTGTCAATCAAAAAGTGTAACAATAACAGTCAATTTATTGAATAAGGCGCAGGATACCCTGGAGCAGTTCAACCGGTGACGGGGGACAACCGGGGATATGGGCGTCCACCGGAATGACGTTGGCGACCGCGCCGAGAGAGGCATAGCTCTCGCCGAAAATCCCGCCGGTGCAGCCACAGTCACCGACCGCGACAACCAGTTTGGGGGTGGGAGTGGCATCGTAGGTGCGTTTGAGGGCGATCTCCATGTTGACCGAAACCGGCCCGGTGACGAGCAGCATGTCGGCAAAGCGGGGGGATGCCGTAAACTGGATGCCGTAGCGTTCGCAGTTGTAGATCGGGTTATTCATCGCGATAATCTCCAGCTCGCAGGCATTGCACGAACCGGCATCCACCTCGCGGATCACGAGGCTCCGGTGGAAGCGCTTCCTGATCGCTTCTTCAAGCCGGGCACCCACCTGGTCCAGTTCTGCTTCGACCGGCTCCGGCAGCGGTTCGGTCACCACCCCGGTTCGGAATATCTGGTGAAGGATTCTTAGCATGGGTCAGATTCTCCTGTGAATGGCCTTCGTAGGGGCGAAGCAAGCTTCATCTGCTTCGCCCGCCTTTGAACTCCGTGTCAGACAGGGCGAAGCAGGTTCTTATGGAATTATTTCAGCTTGCTGTTCCAAAATTCGATGTAGGCAACACCAAATAAATAGGGAGTGCCCTATTTGCACCTTTTGTCGCTAGTTGGACATTATCCTTTTTGTTCTGATTTTAGTTGTTCATCAATATGATTTATAAATTTTTCAATACTTCCAATCAACCCTTCAATTTCTTTGTTCTTAACAACATGGTATGTGCCGGCTTTTGTTCTACCGTTTCTATGTACAAGGTCATGTCGAATTGAAACAGCTCTATGTATAGGTTCAATATTGGATGGGAAACTAACGTCCAATACACTCCTGTACATTTGTTGTATTTTAGGGAGATTGTGCCAGACAATATCCAATAAATGTTCGCTGAGCCTTAGTTTTGTATTTTTCTTCCAGTCAAGAACTTCAGACATCGCATATTTTTTGTCTTTAAAATCAGGTGAATTCAACAAGAGTTTTTCGGTTAATTTGTCATCGTTTGTAACTTTGTGAAAAAATGCGTCGCATAAATACGTCTCCATTGCACTAATAATAGATGCATAGATCATTCTGAAAAAGGGCTGTTGAAGGTGTAAATGCTGCGGAAGCTTTTGTTTTGATAAATTTCGGAGAGTTTCAATTGATTTGGAAAAGGTTTTCAAAAAGTCAGCATTAGTTTGGGCTGACTCATAGAGAAGGTCATAGTGCCTTCTCGTCTTATTATCTTCTTCACATAGAGGACAGCCAGATGAAAGAATTGTTCTGTTTTTTACCTGCGCTTGCCACTCATGGTCTGGTTTAACTGAACACAACCACCAGACTTTTCTTGCGCTTGCCCTAGATACATCAGTAGGCATCATTTCACCATTCTTTGTAGGATGCCACTCTCTAGCTATATCAGGGTGACAAATGGCCAAGCTTTTCTCTGGTGAAACAACTTTACCTACGCAAATAGGACATTTTTTTACGCCACCATGAGCTGTTCTATTTGTTACGGATGACTCCCACTCATGTTTTGGATTAATGGAGCACTGCCACCAAACACGTTGTGCACTCCCATACGAGAGATCCGATGGTTTTAAGTCTCCATTTTTACTTGGATGCCATTCTTCGGCAATTTCAGGATATTTCTCTGCTAGAGAGGCACCTCTTATGCAATGAGGACAGCCACGGCCTTTTGTCCGACTATTGGGTGTGGCTTGCCACATGTGTTCAGGGTTTTTGGGGCAAATCCACCATATCTTAACTCTAGTTGTGCCAGGTTTAACCAAATCAGGTAAAAGTGGAAGATTACGTGAAGGGTGCCACTGTTTAGCGAGATCTGGCGAGGATTCAGTAATGGATATGAAATTTCTTGCTTCTGTTCGGGTAGGCTTCGGGCATTGTGGACATTTGTTTCCATGCACACGGTTAGAAACTTTTGCTTGCCATTCGTGTCCTTGATTGCATATCCACCAGATTAATCGTCCAGAACCATGTGACACATCCTTTGGCAAGAACGGCAGATTTTTAGTTGGGTGCCATTCCGTAACAAGTTCCGCATGGGTCTGTTGTAGTGAGTGTGTTGCAGCATGGCATTCTCTACATTTTGTACCATATGCAGTCCTATTTCTGACGTCGCTTTCCCACTCATGGCCAGCATTGCATATCCACCAAACCCTCTTACTGCTCGTTGGCCCGACTTGGTCTGATCGTAGTGTATCGTTCTTTGTGGGATGCCATTCATTCGCAATTTCTGGATATAGGGCGGCTAATGATCTCTCGAATGATATGAAGCGGCCAGAACAAAAAGGACAACCGACCTTTTTTATTGCTCGAAAATATATTCTTGTTTCCCACTCATGGCTTGGGTTGTTACTACACCTCCACCACGCTTTATTAGACGAGGTAGATTCCACTTCTTCAAAACGAATTTTCTCGTTTCTAGTAGGGTGCCATTCGTTGATTAATTCAGGGTTTGTTTCTATCAGTAGTTTTTTCATATCTCTTTTTATTTATTCAATTCGTTTTTGGGGAATCCCGGGGACATACTTAATTCCAAGTCAACAATATTCACAATTTTTCACCAACCCCATACCGTTCAACCCTCTCCCTCACAACCAAATCATCCTCTTCCACAATAGTCACATCAGCCTGCACTCCGGACACCCATCATGCCTGACCCATGTCATCCTCATCCCATCGACACTCTAAGCAGTTCCGAGATAAAACCAACCACATCCGCCTGCATTGCCGGATCCTCAACACCATTGGCAAACAGCGCCACCCCCATCGGCCCGAGTGATCTTTCATGAAGAAAATCCTCGCGACTTATTCAAATTCTTATCTCACATGGAGCCACGGAGACACGAGGAAGATCAACTACAAAAAATATTTTGGGTTTACCACCAAAGACTTTAATCGTTAATCTTGGTTTACCCAAAGATCTGAAAGCTTTATCCTGGTTTTCTTGTGGCTCCGTGCCTCCGTGTGAGAACAGCCTTGAGGTATCATTCATTTTAAAGTGGTCGAATTCGACCACCTTTGGAGTTCCAGGGATACCATACTTAATTCCAAGTCAACTATTTTTCACCAGCCCCATACCGTTCAATCCTCTCCCTCACAACCATCTCCCTCTCTCGCTCAATCTCGGCCCGTAACTCCTCCGCGCTCGGCAGATAGAGCTGATATTTGGAGACAAACAACTGGCTGTTCATCTGATAGGTGGCATATTCAACCAGCAGTTCATCCTTGTTTCTGGTCAAAATGATCCCGATTGGCGGATTGTCGCCTTCCACGTTTTCTTCATTGGCAAAATAGCCCAGATACATGTTCATCTGTCCGATGTCATGATGTCGCACATCCTCAGTCTTGAGATCAAGCAGAACAAAACAGCGCAATATCCGGTGATAAAAAACCAGATCCACATAGAAATGCGTATTATTGAGAGTAATTCGATATTGTCTGCCGACAAAGGTAAATCCCTTGCCTAACTCCAGCAGAAAAGATTGCAGATGGTCGCACAGGCGGGTTTCCAGTTCTTTTTCGGAAGGGAGAAACGGTTCCGGTATTTTCAGAAACTCAAATACATATGGATCTCTGAGGATATCCTGGGGATGCTCGACTATCTGACCTGTCGCAGCAAGCTTGATGATTTCATCCTTGTTCTTGCCGGTGGCCAGCCGCAGAAACAGGGCAGACGCTTTCTGACGCTTCAACTCCGGCACTGACCAGCGATCAGCTATCGACTGCTTTTCGTAAAAGCCTCGCTCAAATGCATCATCAATTTTGAGCAGTTCGACATAATGCGACCAGCTCAATAAGTCAGAAAGCTTCTGACTTATTGGATAACGCAGATACAAGAGCCGCATATAGACAAGGTTGCTGCGGCTGAAACCCTTGCCGTGGCGGAGGGTTAAATCTCTGCCGAGATTTGTGAGCAGCGCCTTGCCATATTCTGCCTTGACACTGCCACTCTGTTCAAATTCGACAATATGCTGTCCAATCTGCCAATTGGTTTCAATGAGTTCAGTATTAACTGCCTGATGGGCGCGGATACGTCCCTGGGTGTAGGCATTTGCAATCCGGCCAAGCAGGTTCTGATATTCAATGTTGGTTGTCAGTTCCATGTCATTCTCATAATAACCTCAGACTTTTCCTCAACTCGGTTGCTGGCTCTTCAGCCCGCTCCGGGTGAGACAATCTACAAGGAAAAAATTTCAAATTCAGCCGGAACAATATGAATATTGTTGTTCATGAAGCCTTTTCGTAGTCGGCATGCTCGAATGACTGTTGAATTTCCATAACATCCGCCATGAAAAGTGGATCATTCCCTGCCGACAAAAGGTCGATCATGATTCTCCCCTGCCGCACCGGTGCTATTACTTCTGATGATGCGCCACAAGAGGATTTTGCAGGCCGCGTGCTCTCCATTTGCATTCACCCCCTAAAGATCATGCCCCTGGGAGAATAAAGGGGAAAGCCTCCAATTACACGCCTCCCTAGGGTTTCCCTGAAAGTTTCTCTCCGCCGGTTTTATCTGCCGGATTCACCGAATCATGAACCGGTGCGGACTGTTCCGGTTTAGCGCTGATTTCCAGGCATTTCCCGATGGAACCTTGCGCGCAAATGCTTTTGTCAATCCAGATGGCACCATCAAGGACAGCCTGGTCCAGTTTTACGGCGGTCAGAGCCGACAGGAAGAAGCTTGCCATTTTCAGATTCGCTCCGGTCAGGTCGGCCCGTTCGAGGTTGGCATCCGACATGTTGGCGCGTTCGAGATTGGCGCCTCTCATGTCAGCGCCTCCCAGGTTGCAACCGCTCAGGTCCAACCCTACGAGGGTGAGTCCGCTCATGTTTCTGCCGGCGAGGTTTCGAGTGGTCCTCAGAATTTCCGTGATCTGTTTGAAGGTAAGCTTCTCACCCGGCTTCGGTTCGTACAAGGTCACTTTTTTTGTGGCAGGTACGGCTGTTGCCGAAGCTTCAGGTGATGTGCCTGAAACACCCAGGTCGGTGCTGATGCTGCCATCCTGGGCTAACAGTGGCAATGGTGCCATAAACGCACCATTCGCCAGAAAAAAGAAGCCGGTTGTCACGATTACCCTCAATTTCAGCGTCATGTCATGCCCCTTTGAATTGAGCCTGTCGCCCGAATTCAGACGTACCATTCTACAAATCATGTCCCGAGTACGACTGGTTAAAACTCTTGTTGCAGAGCGGAAAATCGGGAACGATGTTGCCGTGGATCGCCTGTTCGAGTGCCAGCCAGTTGACGCTGGACGGATCACGAATTGCGCAGCGGTTGATCTCCCCCTGTAATCCGGATTGCAGCCAATAGACAATCTCCCCCCGCCATCCTTCCACGACGGCAAACGCGCTGGCATCCGGTGGCACCTCCACCAGTTGTGCCAGAGTTTCCCCGGCCGGCAGTGTCGCCACCAGTTCCCGAATCAGGCGGATCGAGTCACGGATCTCTTCGATCCGCACCCAGGCACGGGCATGGACATCGCACGAGTTGAGCACGGTTATCCGGGGAGGAAACCGGTCGTATGGGGGGAAAGGGGCCTGCAGGCGGCACTCCAGCGGCTGGCCGCTGGCACGGGCTACAAAACCGACCGTGCCGAGTTCGCGGGCTGTTTCCGCCGGCAGTATCCCGGTGCTGCGGAGACGGTCATCCAACGACGCATTCAGGTCGTAGATCGTAATAATCCGCTCGAATTCCGCCAGCACGCTGTTCATCTCCTCCCCGATGATGGTGACGTCGTCGGCCTGCAGATCAACAACAGTCCCGCCCGGCACGACCCGGTCCATCAGGTACCGGTGTCCGAACAAGCGCTGGTTGCCGCGCAGCACGAGTTCCTTCAGCCGCATGAATTGATAGAAGAAAAAGGTAAAGGCGGCATCGTTGGCGATGGCGCCGATATCCCCCAGATGGTTGGCAATCCGCTCCCGCTCCAGCATGATCGCCCGCAGCCAGGCAGCTCTCGGCGGCACATCCGTCACGGACAGCGCCTCGACCGCCCGGCAGTAGGTCAGGGCATGAGCAACGGTCGAGTCGCCCGACACCCGTCCCGCCAGCCGCGCCCCCTCTTTCCAGGACAACTGTTCGAAGCGCTTTTCGATCCCTTTATGGGTGTACCCCAGCCGTTCCTCCAGATTGAGGATATCCTCCCCCATTGCCTGAAAACGGAAATGCCCCGGCTCGATGATCCCCGCATGCACCGGACCGACCGGAATCTCGTAGACCCCCTCTCCTTCCGCCCTGACCCACTTGTAACCCCCCTCCACACGCGGCATCCGCTGTCCGGCATCAAAGGATTTTCTGAGCGGCCAGGCATCGGCAGGCCAATCCTCGTGCTTGATCCAGGGACGCAGGTCTGAATGGACATGACCGGTCGGGGTCAACCCCAGCAGGCTTAAAATCTGGCGCTCGAAGCGAAAGGCGGGAGGATGTTTTTTTGAGAGACTCGGGAAGGTAGGGTCAGAGGACGGAATTTCGCACTTCACCAGCAGATATTCAGCGTCGCGGACAAAGCAGACAAGCACTGCGAAGTGCCGTCCCAACAAGGTTTCATCGACACCCCATTCGGCCGCCAGCCGGGCACCGGCATCCTTCATCAGCCACCCCACATCCTCGAACTGTCCGCGCGGGACCAGGATCTGCGGAATATTTGCGGGATAAGCACCGTCGCAAAGAGCAGCGTTAGTGCCGAAGTGGGTCATGATTATGACATTGAGCGAGTTCACGGACATAGTTCCTTTTTGCAACTGTTCAGCTCATTTTATTGTCCCCCCTCCCCTTGCGGGAGGGGGTTAGGGGGTGGGGGAAGTTGCAACGTACGACTTAATGGCAGACTCACCCACCCCTCAATCCCCTCCCGTCAAGGGAGGGGAGGCAAAAATCTGTCCCTACTTCAAAATATCCACCGCCAGATGAAACCAGTTCGCCAGGAATCCGGGGAGGTAGATCCCGAGCAGCAGCACCAGCGCCAGATGGAGAAACACCGGGATATTGGCGGCTGAGAGCGGCTTCTGTCCTGCCGGGATCAGCCCCGCCACCATCGGCTGTACCTTGCGGAACAGGGCGGCAAAGGCCACCGTCAACCCCAGCAGCAGCAGGGGCGCAAGATACGGCGCATCCTTCATGGTGGCGGTCAGGATCAGGAACTCGCTGGTAAAGATCCCGAAGGGGGGCATACCGGCCAGCGCCATCACCCCCAGAAACATCCCCCACCCGACCGCCGGATTTCCCCGGATCAGGCCGCGGATATGGGCCATTTCCTGGGTACCGTGCATCTGGGCGGCATGGCCGACGCTGAAAAACGTGGCCGATTTGGCCAGGCTATGGACGATCATATGGAGCACCCCGCCGAACGTGGCGATCGGCCCGCCAAGGCCGAAGGCAAAGGTGGCGATCCCCATATGCTCGATGGAGGAGTAGGCAAAGAGGCGCTTGATGTCCTTCTGCCTCAGCATGGAGAAGGCCGCCGTCAGCAGGGAGAGGAGGCCGAAGCCCATCATGATGTTTCCGGCAAAGCCGGTGCCGAGAGAACCATCAACAAGAGCCTTGCAGCGGATCAGCGCATACAGCGCGATATTCAGCAGCAGGCCGGAGAGCACGGCCGAGACCGGGGTCGGCCCCTCGCTGTGCGCGTCAGGGAGCCAGTTGTGCAGCGGCACCAGACCGGCCTTGGTGCCGTAGCCGACCATCAGAAAGACAAAGGCGAGCCGCATCACGGTTGGGTCGAGCTGGCCGCTGACCCGGCTCAGGTTGGTCCAGAGCAGCGCGTTCC
>JBAYTT010000023.1:0-32459 GCA_041675485.1 Pelobacteraceae bacterium
ACAGTATTGCCGGCCGCAGCAAAAGAGAGCTGGCGAGCCTTCCGAGCGGATGCCTGAGGCTCATCAATCCACACCGTTACAAGGTTTCCATTTCAAGCACCTTGAACAGCCTCCGGGGAACATTGATTGAACAAATCGGAAGGGGATTGCCATGACCATCGAGAAAAACAGTGCCTTGCTACTGGTGGATGTACAGAACGACTTTTGCCCCGGCGGGGCTCTTCCCGTGCCGCAAGGCGATATGATCGCCGGGCGTCTCAGCCGGGCGGCCTCCTGTTTTGCCGCTGCAGGAGTAGCGGTGATAGCCAGTCGCGACTGGCATCCGCCGGTGACGTCTCACTTCAGGGAATATGGTGGCAGCTGGCCCCCTCATTGTGTGCAGGGGACTTCCGGAGCAGCCTTCCATCCTGCCTTGACTCTTCCGGCACCAACGCTGGTTATTTCCAAGGGGGTCAATCCCGATGCGGATTCCTATTCTGCTTTCGACGGCAGAACGGAAGAAGGCTCATCGCTCGACAATATTTTGTCGGCACTGAATATTCGAACGCTCTACGTCGGAGGGCTGGCCACAGACTATTGTGTCCGCTCATCAGTCCTGGACGCGTTACATGCGGGGTATGAGGTCACCTTGCTGGTGGATGCCATTGCCGGGGTGGATCTACACCCGGACGATTCAGAGAAGGCGCTCGAAGAGATGCTGTCGGCCGGGGCCACCTTTTGCTCGACATGCGAAGCGGTCCGGCAAATCTGCGCCAATCCATAAAGCGGGGCAGTCAATGTCCGCCGGACCAGATTATCTCATATCACCGCGATATTGGCCGTTGACTCCCATAAGCCGTGGAGGTTGCAGCGTTGTGTTGCAACCATTGTGATCGTTCCGTTCGGAGCAACATCCTTGGGAATCTCCACAGTAAAGGCCACCTTCGGCTTCATAAACCCTCTCGGCTGAAAATCCACCCTTCCGATCGGTTCGTTGCCAATGGCAAGTTCAATGTACTCAATCCAATGGCTGGGGCCCATGGTGTGGACCTTTTCACCGACCGAGACCTCGACCGTGAAAACATCTCCAGCCTTGACGGACGCCGGCGCGGTGATCGCCGGAGCATGCGACATTTCCAGCGGTGTCTTTTTTCCAGGCTGTTTAACCCGGTTGATCGAACCAAACAGGGCCTGGTCAACCTTGACCGGATAGAACAATTCTGCGGCAACAGCAAGGGAGCTGAGACCTACAGTTACGGAACCGACAGCGGTTGCAGTCAGAAAGCTTCGTCTGTTCATGTAATTCTCCTTTGATTGCAGATGGTCTGCTTGATGGCACGCCATGTCCGAACACGAGCCCGCCTTATTTGAACGTCTTTACGACATAATCCGCAATCGCCTTTGCATCCTTGTCGGATATCGCCTTCTTGTCAAAGGCGGTCATTCCCACCCCCGGCTTGCGCATGATCCGGACAATATCCTTCGAATTCCTGATGCCGTTTTTCTCACGATCCTTGCGCGACAGTGTCCTATCAGCTTTGATGATGTTGCCGCCATCGGCATGACATGAAACGCAATGTTCCTTGAATCCGGCCTCACCACTCATGCCTACGGCGAGTGCCTCAGGAGCGGTCAGCACCACGCCGGTAATTGCATAGACGGCCAGCCAGACCGCACTGTTTCTCTTCACGCTCTTCATGCTGTTCCTCCCTGTAAATAAGTTATTAGTCGACCGATGTTCAGGACAACCGTGATGAGACAACCGCCCAATTGATGGCATCAAAGAATGCATCGATGTACAGAGCGCGCTTCAGTCCGTAATCCAGCATATAGGCATGTTCAAAGACATCCATGATCAGGAGCGGAATGCACCCTGTCGGATGGCCGACATCATGTTCGTTGATCCAAACATTCATCAGGCGCCCGTTTGTCTTGTCCAGGTACAGGCCGACCCAGCCAATGCCGCGCATCGCTCCGGTCCCCCGGAAATCGGTTTCCCACGCCTCCCTGCTACCGAAAGCGGCAGTCAGTTTTTCCAGCAGATTACTGTCAGGGGCAGATTTTTCCGCCCCTCCCATGTTTTCAAAATAGAGCTCATGCAACCGCATGCCGTTAAATTCCCACCCAAGGCGGCGCTTCATTTCGGCATACTCGGGGCGGGATGCATTACCCTCTTTCAACAGGGTGTCCAACGACTCCATCAGCTTGTTTACGTTGGTGACATAGCCATGATACAGGGTGAAATGGTTCTGCAGCATCGCTTCGCTAAACCCTTTTATTTTAGACAGGTTCGAATAATCCCGGGCGATATACGTCATGGTAAGACCTCCGTTGGTTTGTTGTGGTACTTGAATTCAATCGATCTGTTCGACCAGATAATTCTGGATGCCCATCTGGGCGATCTGATCCATCTGGGCTTCGATCAGATCGACATGCTCCTCCTCTTCCTTCAGAATCGACTCAAACAGTTCGCGACTGCCATTGTCACCAACGTCCGCCGCCACTCGAATGCTTTCGTTATAGCCACGAATGGCGGAAGCTTCGGCAGCATGATCGTTTACATGCATTTTCGGGATTTCACTGCCGATATGGATCTTGTTAAGTTCGCTGACAATCGGAATCCCCTCCAGAAAAAGGATTCGGGCGATCAACTTTTCCGCATGTTTCATCTCCTGGATGGAGCGTTTAAAAATCATCTCGTGCAGCCGTTTGTAGCGCCAGTTTTCACACATTTCCGCATGAACCATGTACTGGTTTACGGCGGTCAGTTCCTCTGCCAGCCGCATGTTCAACTGTTCAATAACCTGCTCGTTGCCTTTCATGCATTCCTCCTTTTTAGTGAGTAACGGGTTTGGTAACCTATTTCCAACAGATGCACGTTACCGGACAAATATCAATTGCCTGAAGCTGTATTTCCTCTTCAGTGGCACCGTTCGGATCAAAGCATTCAGCCTTGCCGTTCGTGTTCATGTGAAATACGTCGGGAAGATTGTTGACGCACATTCCGCAGCCGATGCACATATCCTGGTCTACAAAAGGCTCTTTTGCCATGATGTTTTTCTCCTTTCATTTGCTGGTTCAGCCCGGTCAATCGATCCGCCTGTAAATAAATGTTGCAACTGCAATCAATATTGCAGGCTCAGCCAACCAGGGGTAAGTCAGAGTGTATCCCGCTGGTAAACTCAAGTACCTGCTCGATCTTGACGGTGAACCTGGTCAACACCTGGGGCATGGCCGGAGTTTCGATGCCTGGAAAACCATCGAGGAATGCCGCGTCCGAACTCCTGATGACCGTCCCGATCATCTGATACCCCGTGCCGCTCTCCGGCGAAACCGCCACAACAGACACATGGGAATTGCAGGCGATATTCTGCAATGTGGAAGGACAAAACCAGTTT
This sequence comes from Pelobacteraceae bacterium, assembly GCA_041675485.1. Taxonomy (GTDB): domain Bacteria; phylum Desulfobacterota; class Desulfuromonadia; order Geobacterales; family Pseudopelobacteraceae; genus JACRCG01. The sequence continues at coordinate 3,378 of JBAYTT010000023.1, forward strand.
TCGAAGACCAGCATGGAATCTCCCAAAACGGCAACCTGCTCCCCGACAGCCATATGTGGCTGACCGGAAGCATCCGCGGTAGCAACAAATATATACGTGATAGTTTCAATCAGATGTCTAATCGGCGCGGTGATCATGTCGCATCTCTGCTATCGATGAAATTGTTTCCGGCAAGGACGCCACGGCATGAATCGTAGTGCTTCATCATCATCTCTCTCCCAACTCGCTTTGCGGCAGATAGAGGATGGCCTGGTATTGCTGCAGGGCAGTGACGTGATCATGGTCGGCTTCGCTCAGCGTTTTGAAGAGATTCCGCATGGATACATCCTTGAAGCGCAGAGAGGAATGAACATGCAGATCAGCAAGTTTTTCTTCCATCTCAACCGCCTTTGAAACGGCGATCACAAGGTCCGGTTTAACGTTTTTTATATGATTCAGCAGCTTCAGGAGCTTGTACTGGATTGAGTGTGCATGTTCCAGGCTGTCTTGCGGCACATCAAATTCGGTCTCGTCCAATAGCCGTAAGGCCAGCCCGAACTGATTCTGATGATTTTCTTCCTCAAGTGCCGTCTTCTTCCACAATCGGGAGGCTTCGGGATTATCTTCATAGAGATCACCGTAAAAATTGTACAATTCGGCACATAACCGCTCAATACCCATGCAAACTTCCAGAAAGTTTTTTCTGGTAGCCATGGTAACATCCGTACTCTCGCTCATCCCGGCCTCCCTTGAATCTACATGTGACAGCGTCAGCATCATCAAGTACAAGGCAGGAACCGGACCAAGTGCGATAAAGATTATTAACCAATTAAATTAGCATGTTACACACTGCTGCGCTGTTTTTACTGTCATAAAACATGCAACAAATATTGCGGAGAATCGAGTGAGAGGGGGGCTTTGCTCAGACAGGGTGGTGGTTATTCATGAGGCAGTGTTTGTTGCGTGTGTCACAATTGTTGCTGCATTAAAACGGCCATGACATGTATGCGATGCAGCGTCTGATCGATGCGGAAAGGATGGCGCCACCTTATTCCAATTCCAGATCAAGGATGATATCAAGGCGGCGAGAATTGAGGCTGCGAGGCGTACATAGCAGTACGCCCCGCAGCCGAAGACGAGCCAACGAAGATAGGGCCTTGATATGGAATCGGTATTACACCTCGACCCGGAACTCGGCCCCCTCAGCGGTGTTTCGTACCGTAAGCCTGCCACCCATATTGTTTTCAATAATAGCCTTCGACATGAACAGGCCGACACCCGTTCCCTGCTGCGGTCCTTTGGTGGTGAAATAGGGGTCGAATATCTTGTCGATATACTCTTCCGGAATTCCGCCGGCGTTGTCACCGATGGTTACCACCGATGCTCCGTTTTCAGCCCATATGGTGATCTTCAATCGTGGGTTCTGAATAGTGCGCGCGCTAATCGCATCCCGGGCATTAATTAATATATTGAGCATGACCTGGGCATATTCATTGGGATATCCGCTAGCAATAAACTCTTCCCGCTCCAGCCGTTCAATATTGATCCCATGTTCCTTGAAGTTGGCTTCAACAAGTGACAGGGCCTTGCTTACCGCCTCATTGACACTGAATTCCACCATTTCCCGTTCGGGTGAAAAGAAATTCCTGAAGTCGTCGATTGTGCGTGACATGTACTGGATGATCTCCATGGACTTGGCTACCGATGTATCCACAAACTCCTTGTTGAAGTTGGGCGACCCGTAGAAAAATCCGAATCTCTGGGTGAGGAGTCCCAACGTGTTCAGTGGCTGGCGCCACTGGTGGGCGATATTGCCGATCATCTCTCCCATGGCCGCCTGGCGGTTCTGCTGGATCAGAATATGCTCCTGTTTGCGCAGATCCTCCACAGCCTGAAGCCGCTGCAAGGTTTCTTTCCGAAGTTTCTGCTCCACCTCCCGGTGACGCGCCACCCGCAGCAGGTTGTCAAGGGCAAAGGAAACGTCCGCTCCCATCTGCACAAGCATCTCCACCTGTTGCTGGTCGAAGTAATCGACTTCCTCCGCATATATGGTAAGGGCGCCGACCACCTCCCCCTCCTCGAATAGGGCGATAGCCGCCGATGATTTTATTCCGTAAGCCCTGCCCTGTTCATGCCACGGTTGAGTGCATGAATCGTTTTGGAAGTCGTTGCAGATATAGTAGGTGCCATTGCGCACTGATATTCCAGTGGGGCCGGAACCAGCCTGTTCATCGGTAATATTGATCCGGATATCCTTCAGGTACCCTGTAGCGCCACAGGACTCGGCGACCCTGATCTGTCCGGAATTTCCGTCGATCAGACCAACCCACGAGAGGAGGAACTCCCCCTGTTCCACGGCAATGCGGCAGAAATCATGGAACAGGGTTTCCCGGTCACTGGCATGGACGATAGCCTGGTTGGTCTCGCTCAGCACCGCATAGAGCCGGTTAATTCGCTGAAGACGTTTCTCCACCAGTTCCCGCTCCCAGATCTCGGCCTGGAGATGGTTGACGGACGCTGCCAGCTCCTTTGTCCGCTCTGCAACGCGCTGATCCAGTTCTTCGTTGGATTTGTAGAGAGCCTGGGCAATGTGCGTTCTCTCGATGGCTATGGCCACCTGGTCGCCCACGGCCTGCATGAGGTAGACTTCGTCATCGGAAAAGTGGCTCTTGCGTGAGCCGAAGGAGAGCGTGCCGAGCAGGCGATCCTGGGAAATCAGCGGGTGGCAGGAGTAGGCTTTGACGCGGCAGGTATTCATCAACCCGGTCTGCACGGTGGGGCTGTTCTCGATTACAGACCGGCAGGCATCGCGGACAACGCAGACACTGCCGGGAACGCCGGCGTCAAGCCATTCGATCTTCCGTTGCTCCTCCTCCGGAATTCCTGCGCAGGCGTTCAAATGGAGTCGCCCCAGATCCTCGTCAACCAGGAAATTGAAAAAGACATGGCAGCCAAGTACCGACATCGCCCGTGTGCAGATTGACTCAATGATCTCCTCCGGTGAATCGGATAGGAGCAGCTGGCTCGCCGTCTCGGCAAGAAGGTCAAGATGATCGACGGCACGTTTGGTTTCAGTTATATCCCGGCTTACCGTTGCCAGGCCTACGGGCGTACCAGCAGCGTCCCGAATGTAGAAAACGTTGAAGAGCATCCAGATCGGCTCACCGGTCCTGAAGTTCCGGAAGCGGATTTCCACTTCACCCCGCCCTTCACGCAACACCCTGGGGAAAAATTCTCTCTCGATAAAATCCCGATCTTCCGGAAAAAAGCAATCCAGGATGCTGGCTTTGAACGCCTCTTCCCGGTTTTCAAGACCGACCAGCCGAATTCCGGCATCGTTGACATAGGTCGTGACCAGATTCAAGTCGCACATGCCAATGAATTCGAAGCTGTGTTCGGCTAACGACACAAACTTCTGACGTTCATCTTCCGCCAGCTTGAGCTCGGTATAATCGATCACTTTTGACAGCACGGAAACCATCCGCCCCTGCAGGTCAGTCTGCAGTGAGTTATACCAAGTGCAATAACGAATTTCGCCACTCTTGGTATAGATACGGTTGGTTGCGATGTTTTGCCGCGACACGCCATCAATCAGTTGGGACAAGGTCTTTTCAATAATCGGGCTGTCCTCGGCATAGATCAAATTCAGATCGGCCATCGGTTTTCCCACGGCCTCAACGGAGCTCCATCCGAACATCCGCTCCGACTCGCCGGTCCAGCGGGTGACTTTCAAGTTCCTGTCCCACTCAATCACCGCCATCGGCGAGTTGTTCAGATGGAATTTCAGTCGCTCCTCGCTCCCCCGCAGCGCATCTTCAGTACGCCTGCGGCCGGTAATGTCGATGATCGCATTGGCAAATTGATGTGGTCCGACCGGGAAAGACATGACATGTTGATACCGGTCCACACTCTTTGAGTAGGTTTCGAATTCCATAGATTTCTGGTCTGCAACCACCTCTACAAAGCGGGGCAGGTATTCCGGAATGGCTTCCGGGAACAGCTCGCTCATACGGCGGCCGACGATCCGGTCACGGGCAATACCCGTATGCATAAAGTACGCGTCATTCACCTCCAGCACACGCCAGTCAACGGGTGTGCCTTGGTCATCATAGAGCAGTTCATAGAGGGCAAAGCCTTCGGCCATATTATCAAACAGCAGGCGGTACTTCCTTTCGCTGGCCATAAGAGTCTGCTCGGTCCGTTTGCGCTCGCTGATGTCGGTGACAACGGCGCGGCATTCCCGACCGGAAGCGGCGGACACCGCCTCGACCTGCACCATGTACGGGTAAAGGCCCTCCCTCACGAGCGTCACTTCGCACGACTCTTTGCAGCCGCTGGCAAATACCCGCCCGAGAAAATCCGTGAAGAGTTGCCGGGTCTCATCGGAAACGAACAGCGCGAAGCGCTGGCCGAGCAGCTTGGAACGTACGACACCGAAGAGACTGGCAGCGGTCAGGTTGGCGGCACTGATGTCCCCGATTTGGTCGAGGGTAACGTAGCCGACCGGGGCAAAATCATACAGGTCGGTGTATTGTTCCAAAGCCGTCTCCAGTTCGTTTCTGGCTTGACGGAGCTCGGCGTTCTGCAGCTCCAGTTCGATCTGGTGAACCTGCAGTTCGTGTAGGAGTCGCTGCGTTTCATCGGTCGTCCGGGGAAGGATTTCTTCGGGCGCTTCAATTTCAAGCTGTTTTTCCGCCCGGCGACGCAACCCGGCGGGAACAGAGCGATGCATGTCCTTATCGATAGCCATAACTATTCTCTCATATCCAGTACGGTGGAAAAACCCGCTCCGGAACCGTCACACTATAACGACACCTGACACTTCGGCATTCTAACTGTTGCAGCGCTGATTGTACAATGTTCTTATGGATTTGCAACGTTCGGAGAGTTGAATATGGCAATGGAATGCTGGAGAGGATTCGAAACTGGCGGCAAACCATTTTCTGCCGCATGAATAAAAGCCATTTTACCGCCTCAACCTGTTTATTGAAACTCTTCAATCACTGGCCAGGTGGTGTCAAACCGGCAACTATCTTTTCCACATCCGCTTCGATCCGATCATGGGCCGTAAGGCGTGTACGCCATTGCTCCGGGATTGCCTGTATGCCGAGATATGCACCAAGCCATGCGCCAACCATGGCAGCTCTCCCGGCACTGTCACCACCGACATTCGCCGTGGCACGAATAGCGACTGCAAAGTCATCGGCACAGGTAAGCGTTGTGTGCAGAGCGGCGGTAAAGCTCGAATAGAGCGGGCAGGACTGGCCAAAAAGCATTGTCGCATCGTTCACCGGAAGCATGCGGGCCGCACAGGCGACCTTCATCCTCCTGTTGGCCTCCATCCACGCCTTGTCGGGTGGTTTTATGGCCTGCCGTGTTTCGGCAACGGCACTCTCCGGGGTACTGCCTTTGAGCAGGTTACGCAAGATCAGGGCGGCTGCCTGCGCATAAGCGATGGCTCTCTGGTTGTTCTGGCACACGCGCGTTGTTTTGGCTACCGTTTCCAGCAGGTCCGTGTCGTTCAGATGCGCCACAATCACCGGAGCAAGATGGGTCACCGTGGCCGGCTGGTCATCGTCAGCCCCTTGCTGGTAATCAAAGGGAATGCCGGGATTGCTCGCCTGCCAGGCCTGGTAGTTCTCTATCATTCCCTTGGTTGCATGGTCCCGATAGCCGGCGTAGTTGTCTTCGATCATGAGCCGCAAGAGGCGAGAACCGAAATCATGTGCCTCAAAGCGGCCACGATCGGCAACCGAGGTCAGCATGACAAGAGCGGCATCACCGTAGTGAGTCAAGTCACCGGCACTTTTTCCGTGGTGGTAATGACCGGGGTATGGAGTCTCGAACCCGTTGACTCCTCCGGGGAAGCGCTGAGCCAGTTCGTTCAGGTTGTAGATCCAGTGGCTCCCCAGGCAAAAAGCATCACCGACCAAACTTCCCCATAATGCTCCCCTGGCCCGATCTTCATATGATACCGCGTGCATAGGCTCCATTAGCATCTCCTTCTCTCTGTGGCGCGGGACTTGAACTATCTGAACAGAACCAATGCATCAAATAAGCAGCGATCAGATGCCAATAACCCCGATGGATCGCATCTCGCAATCCATCGGGGAAATCGAGCATTGAGGATTACCTTTGGGTTACCTCAGTGTCGCCGTCACTCCGCCGATGGTGGCCCCATTGATGTCCTTGGCCGACACGCTGTCCGCTATGATGGAAAAATCTGCCGCGGTAACCGTGGTGCTCGCTGCCACATCATACTTCAACACGGCAAAATCCCCTGTTCCGAGGCCAGTCTTGCTTGGATCGAACTGCATGGAAAAATCAAGCTGCTGCTGTGGCGCCAGGTAGTTGGCAACAGGGTCCACGGAGCTCAGTTCCTTGGTAGCCTCAAGCAGGTACAGCACCTCTGACATGGTTTCACCCTCACTGTCCGACCGGAGGGTGACACCCGCAGGCAGGGCAATGCTTCCCTGAATGGCAAAGATCTTTGTTCCCGCCGGCAGGGTACCGCTGATAGTCAAGGTCAATTTCTGGGATATTTTGCCCGTGCCGGAGACCTGATCCCGTGCCGACGGAAAGTCATCGCCCAGTGACACCGTGTTCAGAGCGTTCGAGAAGTCAGTGGTGGCAGTCGTACTCATGCTGCCGCTGGTTTCTGCATGTTCCACCTCGGTCGTCATTGTGTTGAGAACGGCATCGAGTCGCTCCGTATGGGTGGCGCCTGTTCGAGTAGTGGCCATTTGTGATATGGACGCCAGCGTCAGGGTATACGCCTGTGATTCCTGGCTTGCTGATGCCATGGTGGCTGTGTCGGGACGAACCGGTTCGATGCCGGTAATGTCTCTAACCTTGAACAGATCTTCCACCAGGGTGTTGCTGCTGACGATGGTTGCCGGCGGTGTTGCAACGGTACCGTTCACGCTGGCCTTGCGCCAGGCTATTTCAGTAAGCGGTGTAACTGATACGACCCGGTTGTTGGTGGTGCTGTTGTCTACCCTTTCCACCAGGGCATGGAGCGGTCTGGCCGGATCAATGGTGACGGTTTGACCGGTGGCCTCATCGGTATAGGTTCCGCTGGCCTCCACCTGGATGGCGCCGCTGTAAGAGCCCAGAGTCGCGCTGTACGTACCGTCGATTTCCGTTGCTGTTGAGTTGAGCAATCCACCCTTGGCGCCGTCGGTTCCGATCGAATAGACGGAAACGGTGCCGGGGTAGATGATCCCTTTGGAAGCGGTCCCCTTGATTACCGTGGTTGGCCCGGGAGGAGGAGTGGTATCGCCTCCCCCTCCGCCGCCACCGCCGCCGCATCCGGCGAGTCCGGTCAGCATCAGCACACCTGCCAATAAACCTTTGAAAGTATGTATCTTCATATAAGTCTCCATTTCAAGTTTATTGTCCTGCCCGCCATCCGGCGGGCAGGGTTGTTTCTTCCTGTCAGAACGATACGATACCAACCGCTTTTTGCGTGATCGTCAGAGCATCTCCCGCATCGATGCCGCCATCGGGATCGGGTCTGCCACCCACCAATGGTCCCACGTCACCGCGGGCCTGCTCGGGGATAGACAACGTCCTGAGTCCTGCGCTCGCGCTCAACGCCAGGGAAGCGTCAGAAATATCGACTCTGCCATCCCCGTTTACGTCGCCAGTGGCAAGGGTAACACCTTCAGCCAGGATAATCTGGTCGGAATAGGTGTAGGTGTTCGGTGGTGAAAACTTGTCCGTGAAGCGGACGTACACAGTTTTGACCGCATCTCCGGGAGTGAGTGCCCATGTCATGGCAGTGGCCGGGGCATAAGGGGTTACCGGTGTAAAATTGATGCCGTCATTGGAGAATGACATGCTGGCCACGCCACCGCTTGCCGGATCTGATGCGCTAAAGCTCAGGGAAACGGTTTTCGAGTTGGTGTATCTTTTCCCGCCGTTTATTTTGAATGAGGCGGTCATGTCGGAACGATGACCAAAAGTGTAGGTTGCCGTCTTCACTGCTTCCTGGTTACCGGACTTGTCTACGGCAAAGTATTTGACCGTAACCGAGCTGTTTGTCCCGGTGATGTTGAAAGGAGACCGGTAGATTGGTGATGCTTTTGTGGGCGTTGTCCCGTTGGTGGTGTAGTAGATGGTCGCACTTTCATCAGCTGTCAGCGTCACTTTCATGGTTCCGCCGGGATACGGACCGGGATACGGCATTGCCGATGAAGCTGCCGGTGTCGTATCAAGGGTGATCTGTGCCATTGACGGAGCATAAACAACGCCGACACCGTCAGTGAACTTGACGAACACATTTTTCAGGCCATCGCCACTGGGAAGAGTTATCGGAACATTCCTGGAGAAGGTGATAACCGGAGGAGCGATGGCAACGGTTGGCAGATAGGTAGCGCCACCATCAACAGAGATGGCATAAGCGGCTACTTTTAAGCGGTCACTTGCGGACATGGCCAGGGTGACGTTGGCAGTAGCGGTAAAGGCCTTGCCGGCATTAATAGCGATTCTTGCGGTGAGGTCCGTTGTATGGAGCGTGTAGCTGCTCGTTTTCACCGCTTCAACATTGCCGGCCTGGTCCACGGCGAAATACATGAGTTTCTTTGTGGCCGTTGTTGGCGACGAGAGGACGATCGGTTGACCAATGACGTACTTGGTCGAGGCGGTCGTCGGTACGTTACCGGTAGTGGTGTAGTAGATGGTTGCACCCTGTTTGTTGGCTGCAAGGGCCACGCTGACGCTGCCGGAATAGGTTCCCGGCGGCGGGTTGGGAGTGGTCACCGGCAGGGTCGTATCATGGGTCACGACCAGGTTGGAGGCAGCCTGGTTACCTGCATTATCCAGGGCTACAACAGTAATGGTATTGGCCACATTGGCAGTAAGCGTAATCGGGGTACTGAATGTACCACCGGTACCGAGCGTTTGTGAAACGCCGTTTATCGTAACAGAGTGGATACCAACCGGGCTGGTTGCAGTGCCTGCTACGGTTTGGTTCAGGGTGTTGACAAACGGGGCCGGTGAGGTAAAGGCCACGATCGGCAAAATTGCGCTATGGGTTAACGTTTTTGTTGCTGTTGTCTGATTACCAGCCTTGTCGGTCCCGACAACGGTAATCGTGTTGACGGTACCAGCCGTCAGGATAACCGGCGCGGTAAATGCTCCGGTGGCGTCCGGAGTGACGGTTGCGCCGTTCACGGTAACGCTGAGGAAGCCGACAGGGTCGGTAGCGGTGCCGGTAACGGTTTGGTTGACATTGTTCACATACTGGGCTGTCGGTGAGGTAATGGCCACTGCCGGCAGGGTGTTGTCATGAGTCACCGCCAGTGAGGTGGTGGTCTGGTTGCCAGCCATGTCGGTAGCAACGCAGGTAAAGGTGTTGGTGCTGTTGACGGCCAAGGCGCTGCTGGTGCTGTATGTCCCGTTGGCAGCGAGGCTGACTGCTGCTCCGTTGATGGTCAGGCTCTGGATGCCGACCGGGTCGGATACGGTGCCGGAGAGAGTCTGGGTTGGGCTGTTGGTGAATGTTGCCGGTGCTGCCGGTAATGCCTGGGATATGGTCGGCAGGGTGTTGTCGATCTGGATCTTAGTACTGTTTGAGATATTGCTTCCCGCCGGAACGGCCAAAGTAGATACGGAATAGTTGGCGGCGTCGTTGATGGTGCCGGTAATACCGGTAACATCGAGGAACTGACCGGCAGGTGTGTTATCGGTAGCACCGACCGTGTACGGCAGGCTGATGCTGGCTGTCGGGGTCGTAAGCGGACCGGTGGTCAGCGTTGCGCCCGAGTTGAGGGCGACGGTTAATCCTGCTGCAGAGGTTACCATCTGGTTGAACAGTACCGTTACGTTGGCCGGCGCTCCTGCTTTCAGGGCGCCTGCTGCGGTGGTGGTTGACACACCGGCAATTGCCGGGCTGGCAATGACATAATTCAGGGTAACGGTCACGGGAAGAACCGTGACGGCAGCACCCATCGGTTTGGCATTAACCGTCACCACGTAGGTGCCGGGAACAGTAGGCGTATTCCAGGTGGCGGTACGCACCATGGAATAGCCCATGGACGAACCGTTAACCATGGCTGTCTGACTGAGCGGGGTAACCGTTCCGGTGGGACTGGTAATGGTGAACTCGTACTCGAACGCATTTGAATCGGGGTGCGCAGGATCAGCAGTCTTGGCTGCAGCCGTGAAGGTTACCGGCGCCGTTGTGCCCGAAGGCGTGAAAGCGTTGCTGGCGGTGAGCGTCACCGAGTTTACCGGGGTGGTGACGGCAAACGGCCGCATCATGTCGTTTTCTTCATGGGACAGGATATGGCAGTGGAACACGTAGAGGCCGGGTATATCGAACGTGGCCTTGATCCTTGTTACCTTTCCGGGCGGCGTATAAATCGTATCCTTAAGCGCCCCGACTTCATTCGCTGCCGGTGGATAGATTGGGCCTGTGGCCGTCGGCATGACCGGGTTGCCGAGCAGACCGTCAAATTGTTGCAGAGCGGTAGTGCCCATCATCGGCAGAGTCATCGGCGGAGCAAAGGGAACAGCTCCAACCATCAGGTCTTGACGGTTTATAACTTCGAAAGCGACCAGATGCGGATGCATCGGGTGGCCATCAGGGGTCAGGTTGACGATATCCCACTGTTCAGTGGCGCCAAGCGGTATCATCTGGTCGATAGCAGTCATGTAGTCAACACCGTTGATGGTCAGCGCCAGACGGCCGAACCGATCCACACGCTCGGCCAGGTAGAGCGTTCTGGTGGCAGTTGGCGTCAAGACAGGCACCGGTGCAGGACGGAGCGAGGTGATCAGATTTGGGACCAACGTGTTCGGAGTTGCGCTCAGGGTTGCGACAACATTGTAAAGCATGACTTCCGGGACGATTGTGGTTGGCAACTGGCCATTCGCGTTCAGGGCATCGGGGTACTCGCCGGTGTACGGAAAATCCGGGCCAAGGTTCTGGAGGACGACCTGTGTACCGGCCGGGACGTTGGTGAAGTCAATCAGAACGTCAACCCGTTCACCAGGCATAAGTACAATGCCGTTGGTCTGAGGAAACGGCGCGACAGTCGGCAATGGAGTTGCCGTTGTATCATCCACCATCGTTTTTACCGGAGCAGGCAAAAAGCCCTGCTCGGTGCCGATCTGCCAGATGTCGAGGCCGGCGATGGGCAGTCTTGTTGTCTTGTCCACCAGCCGCAGAATATAGGTACGTGAGTCGGAGCCGTTGAGAAAACGCTGACGGTAGACTCGTTTTTCCGTGTCCTGTTTCGGCCATACCTGGCCGTTGACAGTAATGACATTGCCCCAGTATTCGGAGGTTATGGAGGGGAAGGTCAGAGCACCGGCAGGAGGGGCGGTGCCGGTCGGGATGACGTTCACTGAGCCGTCGGCATTCCTGGTGAAATACTGAACCGGGCAGGCGTAGGGGCTTACCGGAGCAACGATGGATGCTGCCGCATCACACGGGACGTTGGTCAGCGTCGGATTGGTCGTGCCGACACAGGCATAGGGCGCCACGGCGCCGGGTGTTGCATCGCAAGGGGTGGTGTTCGGCAGGATATAATTCTGGTCCTGGATCGGCCGGTCAGGAGAATACTGCTTGCCGTTGGTGTCGAAGACTTTATCCTGGATCGCCAGCAGATTCTCGAACGGATATTTGGGCAGCAGTGCCGGCGCTGTGCCGACCGGGGTCTGCATCGCGATCTCGTTGGCATCACGGATGATGTTGAAGCCGGCCAGTCCGGCAAAAACGTTCAGGTGGGTGAGCCCCATTGCATGGTCATGATACCAGACCGTTGACGCTTCCTGGGTGTTCTCGAAGCGGTACGTGCCGATAGTGGCGCCGGGAATATGCGTATTGGGCTGCCAGTTGTGACCGGTTTTGGCAAATCCCGGCGTGAACCACTGAACGGGGTTGCCATCGCTGTCGTCAGCCACGTGGGCGCCGTGGGTATGAGGCACTACCCGGTTGTACGGAGAGCAACCGGGGGCGTTCGGCCCGCAGTCGAGGGTCGGGTCGATATTCTCCGGATGGTAATACGGGTTCGCATTGGGAAGTTCGTTGGTATAGAGTACGCGATGAGGAACGTTGCTCATGACCTCGTAGGTTGGGCCGGGAACGCTGTGGCCGGCGGTGGGTGCCGTGGTGACGCCGTTGTCCCGGGCGTCGCCGTAGGCCCAGAGAGTATTGGGCGGACCGGTGCAGCCGGAAATGGCATCAATAATCCCCAGGCTTTGACTGATCTCCCGCATGGAAACCGTGTAAAGGGTTTCTCCCCCCTGAGTGCCGTTGGGAGTATAAACGAATCCGGGGGACAGGGCGTTCGGCACAGGGGTAACATACTTTTGCAGCCTGGTTGCGTCAAGGATCGGGTTGTTGAATGTGTACAGATTTGTCAGCGCTGCCTGGGGATCGGTCATTGATGCAGGATTGACCCCCGGAAATGCCGTGGTACACGTTGCCGCCTCGGCCTGTTGCGGCAACGCCTGCAAAGCTGCCACAGTGAGGAATGACGCAACGGTCATTCCAAGCCAACTTCCAATTCGTTTACATCGCATTCGCATGAATATCCTCCTTTTCTTTGTTCCTGCTTTGGACAACACCGTTGCGACGACGTATGCTCATGCCGGCAAACCGGATGCGAAAAAATCCCCCATACAAGAGGGGGCTATCAAAATACTGGCTGAAATGATGGAATTGAAATACCAGGCTCGGGTGACTCTCAGGAAGAGCAACTGCTGTGCCGCTTTAACGCAACAATTATCTTCAACAATATCGTGTTGTTGCACCAGAACTCGTTAACGGTCACTCGCGATGGTGGCAACATGAGTTGCAGGGGAGTGGGGGGCTGATTCAGTGGTGGGTTCTGTAATAATTGAATTTTACGTTGTGCAACGATTATGCATATCCGCAACAAATGTTGCATTTTTGGCCTATTTACCCAATTTCACTTGATTATTGTAAATAGTTTACTAAACTGTAATAGCTGCTTACTCTTCTTTAGTTCACAAGCAATCAAATTCAATACGGAGCTAATGACATGAATCATCAAGATTTCAGTTCCTATCCCATAATGATTGTGGACGATGAGGTGGATGCCCTCTCCTTATTGAAGTCGTTTCTTTGTCACGAAGGATTTCAGAAAGTGACTACATTCGACGATAGTCAGCAGGCGCTTGAAAATTTCAAGAAAGAGGAATTTGCACTGGTCGTAATAGACCTGAGGATGCCCAAGCTTCATGGCAGGGACCTGCTTGAAGCGTTTTCTGAATTAAAACCGCATGTCCCGGTAATAGTTGTTACCGCCGAAAGTCACATCGAAACGGCTATCGACTGCATGAAAACGGGGGCTGTCGACTATCTGACCAAGCCGATTTCCATCAATCGATTTATTGCCAGTGTGAAGAGAGCGCTGGAGCTGCGCCGACTGAACGATGACATCATGCTGCTGGACATGGCAAACGAGGAAGAAATCAACGCCCGCGCGTCGCTCATCCCTTTCATCATTACCCAGAACAGGGAAATGAAGACCCTGCTGAGTTATGTCGAAGTGGTGTCAAAATCACGTCAACCGGTTCTAATAACCGGGGAAACCGGAGTGGGCAAGGAACTGGTAGCGAGAGCGGTACATACGCTGAGTGGGTTGAGGGGGAGTTTTGTATGCATAAATATTGCCGGTCTGGACGACCAGATGTTTTCCGACACCCTGTTCGGGCACCGTCGCGGCTCTTTTACCGGCGCACTTGGCGAGCGCGATGGCTTGATCATGAAGGCGGCCAACGGGACTATTTTTCTCGATGAAATCGGAGATTTGAACGAACTTTCACAGATAAAACTGCTTCGTCTCCTCCAGGAAAACGAGTACTACCAACTTGGTTCCGATACTCCGCTCAAAAGCAACGCGCGACTGGTGGTGGCAACCAACAAGAATCTTCGGCAAAGCATGAATGAGGGGAAATTTCGCAAAGACCTGTATTATCGTCTCTGCACCCATCAGGTTGCAATTCCTCCGCTCCGCAATCGGCTTGACGATATCCCGCTTCTTCTGGATCATTTCATCAGGCAGGCCGCAAAATCCATGGGCAAAGGCAGGCTCTCGTACCGCAAGGAACTGGTTGACTTTCTCGTTACCTATGAATTCCCCGGCAATATCCGGGAACTGCAATCAATCGTGCATGATTTTGTCAGCAGAACCGATTCTTCAAGACTATCCACATCACTGTTAAAAAATATCATCTCCCGCAATCTGGAGCCATCCTGCGAGCTTTTGGAACAGGGGGTTGGAGGAACCGGCTTTGGCGGTAACTCCATTGCTTTTTCGTCATTACCGACACTCAAACATGCCGAAGCGGTTCTTATCGAGAAAGCTCTTGAACTTGCAAAATACAACCAGGGCAATGCCGCAAAAATGCTTGGTATAACCCGTCAAGCCCTTAACAATCGGTTGCGGAGAGCGGCATCAAAAAAATAATAGCGAGCCGGCACCACGTGGCAAAGGCTGCTGGCAACTTTTGATATCATGGTTCACACTTCTTTCCGGCTCTCCCTGACTTCTTCCGGCACTAAAATTTGACGAACTCAACCCGCCTGTTATTAGCCATCCCTTCCGGTGTTTTGTTGCTGTCGATCGGCATGGAATCGCCAAAACCTGCCGTTTTCAGCCGTGACGCTTCGATCCCTTTCCCCTCCAGCCAGTTTTTGACAGCCACAGCCCTTTTTTCTGAAAGAGGTCGATTGATTCCTTTACTTCCCCGGCTGTCCGTATGCCCCTCGATGGAGAATTTCAGCTCCGGGTCGGCATTCAGCACCCCCAGAATCATCTTCAGCGTCGGCAGCGACTCGGGCTTGATGATGTCTTTGCCGGTATCGAAAAGGATGCCGTGGGTTATGATTTTCCCCTCGGTATCAAGGGCCGACTTGATATCCTTCCCCCCTTCGGCCAGGCGGAAGCTGGTGAACATGAGTTTTTCCGTACGAAAGTTGTTAGGTGTCAGCATCTGCAATCCGATCTGTCTGATGGGCCGCTTGATGCCGTCCGGGTCGTTGATGACCCGCTGATTGTCGATATAGGCCTTGACGAATGTACCGTTGACACTGATGGCGATATGGTGGATCTTGCCGTCGTTAAGCTGTACGGTTGTTCTGGTGTTCGCCGAACTGTTCTCCTTCCCCGAGATGAGAACGGAATTGGGAGCGTTCCGCTTGAAGACATCGACCTTTTTATCAACCGGCACAAGCATGACCCTGTATAGGAGGTCGTAGGCTGAACCCTTTTTTACCGACTCAAGCACCGCATCAAACTCGATCGTGAATTTCTCGGGGAAGTCACCCTTCTGGTCCAGACGGAGGTACTGGGTTGCCGGAGACTGGCCCTTCGGCCCCGGCACTGAGCGCAGAAAGCGTTTCCCCAGATACTCAACCACCTCCACGGTATTGCTGTTGCCCCGCTTCGGCCCCTCCAGGGTCCATTTGCGCGGGAACTCACCGACGTCGGTGTCGCTGAAGTCGTCGAAGAAGATGGCCTTGTCGCCCGGAATGAAGTCGAATTTGGTATAGACCGCCTCGGCCTCCTCAATGGTTACGGCACTGCCGGGTGCCTCCCGCTCCGCATCCTGTCGGCCTGTTTTTGATATGGCCGTGTTCTCCTCTTCAGCGGTCGTCGCTTTCTGCGAAGAGGTTGTTTTTTTATCAGCAGGCTTGCCCTTCACAGCGCCCTTTGCCGCATTGTAGGCACTGTCACCGGCTTCGTTCACACCCCGGCTGCCGAGCCGCTTGCCGGCGTTTTCCAGCGTGCTATCCAGCCAACCCGCCAGGCTAATGCTGCTGAATGACAGCACCATCAACAGTCCGAAAAATCCCGTGGTCTTCATAAGGCCTCCCTTGTTTGCCCCGTCATGACTTCATCAGGGCACTCACCTTGAAGGAATGGTAAAAGTACGAGTGAATTGAATATAACTTTACCCCGGAAATTGCCGCCGTCAACGATATGTATGGAGAATTTACAGGAGGGCTACAACTATCCGCGGCCAGCCAATCGGTTCATCCAGATAAGGATGTAACCGATTGACTGGCAGTTACACACGATTTTGCAGGCTCATCGGTAATAAATCCGATCAACGCGAAACACTGCCGGCTAAATTACATACGCCCCTGATGAATTCTTTGGGGCGCATGATATGGCGTCAGATTTTCCTTACATTCTCAGCCTGCAGCCCTTTCGGACCTTTGACTATTTCAAATTCAACATTATCGCCTTCCTGCAGCGATTTGAAACCCTCACCAGTGATAGCGGAAAAATGGCAAAAGACATCATCGCCACCTTCTTGCTCAAGAAATCCGAACCCTTTTGAGTCGTTGAACCATTTTACTTTTCCTTTAGTCATTTTCTTGTTGCTCCTTACAGTTTAATTTTACCCAGAATCACTTCTGGGTATTGATAAACCGTAACAACTTTACTTTCAATGTCAAGCATACAAGCAACATTTTTTGATTTATCCCAATATCCCCGAACAATATCCTGTTCTGTGATGGCTAGGTTGCTCATCTACCACGTGGATTACCAAAGAAAAAAGGCCACTTTTCCAGAGAAAAGTGACCTTCTTTAAAATGGCGTCCCCTACCGGATTTGAACCGGTGTCGCCGCCGTGAAAGGGCGGTGTCCTGGGCCGGGCTAGACGAAGGGGACGTATGAACCTGTCACGCCGTTCCACTAAAGGAATCATGCCCAATGAAGCGCGAAAGGATGTGTTTTATATCCAACTATTTCATGGAAGTCAATTGTTTTTTTGCAGAGAGGGTGTATTTTGCTGTCAGACACAATTCATTGCTCGACATACCAACGCCTGGCAACAAAGATATTGTGGAGTTTTTTGCCCCCCGGCCAGGTATTTGCCGGACGCCGGGTACGCATTATCTCAGCTATTCTCTGTGATAACGGCGTCATAACAACCCCGCCATTGCCCGGCCTGCCGCAATCAAGACGGCTTTCTATGGTGGTCTGCCGATCAAGAACAATAATGACATGCCCATTCCAGACTATCAAATCAAGCGGCTGGAGTATTGAGGCAATTTCTGAAGCTGATTTACCGGATATTGCCACACCCTGACCATAGGCAATCAACTGAGAGGTGTTACGCGGTGTCCTGCCGCCTGTGGCGTGATACAACAGCCCTGAGCAATCGAGCCCGGCCAGTGTTAAGCGGCCCCTGTCACTCTCCGTGATGTCTTTGTAGAACCACATCCCAAGCTCTGGCACCCCTTCCGTAACGTTTCCACCCCAGACATAAGGGTTTCCCACAGACGCTTTGAGCGCCGAGATCACCGCTCCTCGCGACGGCAGCGATGTGTTGCGCGGCGCAGGTGCAGTGCACTGCAGCGCAAGAAACCGGCCATCAACATACAAACGGACGTGAGCTGGAGTTACATACTCTTCCGTCTCGACCTGGTAGACGACAGCCGTTCCGATGTGCTGTTTTTTCAGGATTGTAAAGGCTGTTCCAGGCATGGCTATGAATTCAAGCTCGCGTACTTGCCCGCATTGATCAGTTTTCAAGTCCCGCCCGGTTGCTCCTCCAAAAACCGCTTTGAAATCAAGGGAATTCAAAACAGGAGCGAAAGTGCGTACCACGCCGTATTCAGACGCCTCGCCCCTCATAATGCCGACACACCCAAACAGAATAATGAAAATCATAGTACGTATCATATGCGTGGACGGGAGAGTGCTTGACGCACCAGATCTTTTTGAGCAAATGTCAGGCGGGGCGAAGCAAGCAGATCCCGCAAGGTGGCAGCAGGGAGCCCCGGCAGGAACGTGGTGAACCATACCAACGGCGTCCTAGGATTTTTGAGAATGGCCAGGCGAATATTGGGACGACTTTTCCAGCGACTGCTTCTGGCTACAATGGAAACATTTTCTGCTGTTGCGCGTGAAGACGACAGAAACTGATACAGGGAACCCTCTTTCAGATGCGGATTATCGAGACAAATTTCCAGGATATTTTGCAACCCTTCTCGAAGCAGCGCTTCCAGAATCGCAGCAGTGCCGCGCCGTGCCAGTGTCAATTTATTCCCGAGAGGCTGCGTTGGTATCTGCTGGACGATTTTACGTTCGGCGGCCAAATGGATATCCGCGGAAACACCTGGTATCAGACAGAGCTTGAGAAGGTCAAATATATACAGAAGCGGTAGCACGGTTTGCACGATATGCGGTGGAGTGTCCGGGTGGGCGACCAGGGCGAATTTGACAGCATTCGCTTCCATAAGACGCTTGCTGGCAAAAATTGCAGGGATTACCGAGCCGAGTTCACGCCGTTTCAAGAGCACCTGAAGGTGCTGATGATCAAGGTTGGGATTGCGCAACGCCGCCAGAAGAACCTCTTCCCGGCAATCCTGGATGACGGTAAACAGCTGATCACTGTCTGCCGTGAGGGCATTCACCAGTGCATCCGCATTCAGAGTGCCGCCTGCGGGTTCCGGGACTGCGGTTGTTGTCGTCTCGACTGACGATTCGTGGGACATAACATACTTTCATCTGCACGTGTGATGAGTCATACTGTAGCATTGCTGAATGGACTGCCGCAATAAGATTCCAGCCGGGGGAAGCAACAACATACCGATGAATTTGGTACTGTTTTCTAGCAGTTGCGTCCCAGACCGCTTCGTGCTACTTAAGATCCCATGAGAGAGAATACGGTGACAAACATTCTGTCCGGACATTCTTTGAACGATTCATTGGAAATCGGTGATGATGCGCTGGCGGAGATCAGTTTAGTACTGGAAATGCGGCGCAACTTCAGCATGTCTATCTATAAGGACAAGTGCATGAAACGCCGTATCGCCATTAGAATGCGCTCGTGCCGCTGCCTTGACGCGGCGGAATATTGCAACCTCTTGCGGCAAAGTGAGCAAGAACTCGATCTTCTCAAGAAGACTCTTACCATCCATGTCAGTCAATTTTTTCGCAATCCATCCATGTTCGAAAAACTGCAGACCGTTGTGCTCCCCTATATCTACCAGAGAGCAGATGCGGCACAGGAACGGCTCAGGTTCTGGAGTCTCGGGTGCGCCGGAGGCGAAGAGGCCTACAGCCTTGGTATAATTTTGCGGGAGTTTTTCTCCCGTGAACTTATGCACACCCCAACAGAGATCCTGGCTTTCGATATAGATCCGGACATTTTAGTGGCAGCTGTACAAGCGGAATTCAACGAGGATCGGCTGAAAGACATCCCAGACTCCATCAGGGAGCGCTATTTTGTTCCGATCGGTTCACGCATGCAACTATCGGCAAAAATCCGGGACATGGTCACATTTCACCAACAAAACATCATGGACGTTAACACATTTGAGCCATGCCAGCTGGCCCTGTGTCGAAATACGCTCATCTATTTTACCCGTCCGGATCAGGAAAAAATATTACGCGGCATCGCACAAATTTTGCCGGCCGGTGGTATACTGGTGCTCGGAAAATCTGAAACGCTGGTAGGTGAGGTACGCTCACTTTTTACTACAGTCTGCCCGGTAGAGCGGATCTATCGTCGGCTATGAACGTATTAATGCTATATGGTTACGTCCATCTATCTGCGGAGGGTCGAATATGCGCATTCCCATAGGCTATAAATTTATTATCGGGGTTGTTGTTGTTGTTGCAGCAGTGGCTTTCAGCCCTCAACTGGTCGGACTGCTTGGCTACTCACCGGAAGTAAGCAAAATCCTCGGCTATGTGGTTGCACTGACGATCGGCCTGATCCTCGGGTGGCTGTTTTCAAAAAGATTTACAGCAAACATCGGGAGATTGACTGACTCGGCTGAATCCATCAGTCGTGGCGACCTGACTCAGGATGTCACTATCCGCTCATCACGGATTCCGGATGAAAGCCACGAGCTGGCACAGCTAATCAATATGATGCTTCAGAGTTTGCGGGAACTGGTCCGCCACATAAAAAAAACCTCCGGTCAGCTCACAGAATCAGCCCGTGAGATTAATTCAACCGCTCTGGAGATCAATGCCTCTACTGAAGAGGTTGCCCAAGCGATTGAGCAGATTTCTCGCGGTGCGGAAACCCAGGCTGAACTCGTCGAAAAAGGGTCGAAGACTATTAAGGAAATGGCGATATCAATCGAGCTGGTCGCCGCTCGTGCCCGC
This sequence comes from Pelobacteraceae bacterium, assembly GCA_041675485.1. Lineage (GTDB taxonomy): Bacteria > Desulfobacterota > Desulfuromonadia > Geobacterales > Pseudopelobacteraceae > JACRCG01. Next base: position 23,474 of record JBAYTT010000023.1, read on the forward strand.
GAAACAGCCAAGGCGGCCCGTGAGACCAGCCAGACGGCTCAGCAGGGGGGAACTCTGGCTAATGATTCGCTCGAGAGAATGAAGGAGTTTTTTGAAAAGCAGGAGCAGATCGGACTGCAGTTTGATACATTTAATGGCAAGCTCCAGAAAGTCGGCAAAGTTGCCGATTGCATTGGCGACATTGCCCGTCAGACCAATCTCCTTGCTCTTAACGCTTCGATTGAAGCAGCCAGAGCCGGTGAATACGGCAAGGGCTTTGGCGTCGTTGCCGAGGAGGTTCGCAAACTGGCGGATGGCTCGTCGCAATCTGCTGCCGACATCGGCGACATGATCGAAAATCTGCGTGACGAGAGCCGCAAGATACATGAGGTCATCGTAGAGAGTTCCCGCAGCATAAAGGAAGGGAAGAAGAACATCGATGTAACCGCCAGAGCCTTTCAGGAAATCCTCAATACCGTTCTTGATACCGAACGAAAAGCATCCAGCATTGCCGATCTGTCCATGATGCAGAAGGAGGGCTCGGCCTTGATGGTTACAGCAGTTGATGAGATTGCTAAAGTGGCTGATGATAACGCTGCATCGACAGAGCAGGTTTCAGCAGCGACTGAGGAGCAATTGGCAGCAATGCAGGACATGGCGCTTGCCACAAAGGAACTCGCCCAGCTTGCGGAAGAGTTGATGATCGTTGTAGAACGGTTCCAGATAGATCATGAGTAACACGTCTGACATAAGTTCACCCTCCGGTAAATACCTTATTTTTTCACTGCAGGGTTCAGACTATGCCCTTGACCTTGCACAGGTAGCTGAAGTTGAAGACCCGTCTCTGATGTGGCCGATCCCGCTGGCTCCAGACTGCTATTGCGGAGCACTAAATTTCCATGGGGATATTGTTGCGGTAATGGACCTGCCGTTTTTTCTTGGCCTTGACAAATGCAGCAAACCGGGAAAGATTGTGGTGCTCCATCACGAGGTTGCCTCTCTTGCCTTTCTTGTGGATGCGGTAATCAGGATCGTTACCGGGGGTGAGCTTTCCATCTGCCCCGCCCCTGACAATGCCTTTGCAGCCGCCACCCTGCATTATAGTGGTGGTGAAGCGATCCAGCTCGATCTTGAGTCACTTGTTCTTTCAGCCGAAATCGGCATGCAGAGAAACCAGCAGGTATTATAATTATCACCAACACAAAAAACACTTGACTCCCCAAATAATATGCGTATATTCCTAGGTCGATTTAGAAACCATGCGCCTAGCGTTTAAATGGTAAATTCACTATGAAAGAGGTAACACACATGAAAAAGCTGATCTCTCTGACCCTGGTACTCGCACTTGCTACTGTTTTCGCAGCTGGCTGCAAGAAAAAAGAAGAAGCTCCTGCTCCTGCTCCTGCTCCTGCTGTTGAAGCACCTAAGCCAGTTCAGGCCGCTCCTTCTTCCGCTGCTGCTCCTGCTGATGCTGCAAAGCCTGCTGAAGCTCCTGCTGCAGAGAAAAAGCACTAATCCGCTTTCCCTCAGGGGAGTGCACAAAGCCTGCGGGGTTCACCTCGCAGGCTTTTTTTATGTTCAACAGGAGAAGATATGCATGAGATGTCCATAACACAGGGGATTATTGACCTCTGTCTGGAACATGCCGGAGGTCGCCGGATCCGCTCACTCGATGTTGAAATCGGGGCGTTGAGCAGCGTTGTGCCTGAAGCGATTGAATTCTGTTTTGAGGCTTGCAGCAGGGAGACCTCGCTGGAAGGTGCCAGACTGACCATTATCAGGGTTCCAGGCATGGGGCATTGCCAGGAGTGCGGCAAGGAAACGGAGCTTGAGGAATTATACGGTTCATGCAGGCACTGTGGCAGCAACAGTGTGGCAATAGTGGCGGGAGAGGAACTGCGGGTACGCGAAATTGAAGTAGACGATTAAAAAGGGCACTGCAGAAGCAGCGCCCTTTTTCGATCAGGCAATTGCAGCCTTTACCGTTTAGCTATTCTGGTCTATTGCGGGGTTAAACTGCTCCCAATGTTCCGGCGAGCGCCACAAACCTGACAAGATCAGCTGGCGGAGATGGAGAAATTCCTTGGGGAGCCGATCATACATTTTGACAAACAGCTCCTCGTGGGAAACGATTTCGTCCTTCCAGACATCACGGTCAACCGACATAAGCTCATAGAACTGCTCACGGGTAACATCGTCCAGACCGGTCCAATCAAGATCCTCATAACGCGGCATCCATCCCAGGGGGCTCTCTACCGCTGCGGCGTTACCATTGCAGCGTTCAACCACCCATTTCAGAATACGCATATTCTCGCCGTATCCCGGCCAGAGGAAATTGCCGTTGGCGTCCTTGCGGAACCAGTTGACACTGAAGATACGCGGCGGTTTCGGCGTAGTGCGCCCAACCTGCAGCCAGTGGGCAAAATAATCGGCGACGTGGTAGCCGCAGAACGGCAGCATGGCAAACGGGTCGCGGCGAACGGTTCCGACAGCTCCTGTTGCCGCGGCAGTGGTTTCCGAACCCATGGTAGCGGCGAGGTATACGCCGAAGCTCCAGTTGAATGACTGATAGACCAGCGGAATTACACTGTTACGGCGGCCACCGAAGATAAATGCCGCCATCGGCACCCCTTTTGGGTTTTCCCATTCCGGATCGATCGACGGGCACTGGCCGGCAGGGGAGGTGAAGCGGGAGTTGGGATGAGCCGCATTTCTGCCGCAGTCCGGTGTCCATTTGTTGCCCTGCCAATCGGTCAGCAACGGCGGTTTGACATCAGTCATCCCTTCCCACCAGACATCGCCATCAGGAGTCAGCGCCACGTTGGTGAAAATCGAGTTGGCTGCACAGGAAGCCATGGCATTCGGGTTCGTTTTGACTGAAGTGCCCGGGGCCACTCCGAAGAAGCCGTATTCCGGATTAATGGCGTACAACTTGCCATCCTGACCCGGTTTGATCCAGGCAATGTCATCTCCGACAGTTGTGATCTTCCAGCCGCTCTTGCTGAAGCTTTCCGGCGGAACCAGCATTGCCAGATTGGTCTTGCCGCAGGCGCTGGGGAAGGCAGCGCCAAGATAGGTTTTTTCTCCCTCCGGAGACTCAATACCGAGAATAAGCATGTGCTCGGCAAGCCACCCCTCATCCTTGGCTATCTTGGAAGCGATACGCAGCGCCAGGCATTTTTTGCCGAGCAGGGCGTTGCCGCCGTAACCGCTGCCGTATGACCAGATCGAACGCTCTTCAGGGAAGTGAACGATGTATTTTTCCTTATTGCAGGGCCATGGCACGTCTTTCTGGCCCGGTTCCAGCGGGGCGCCGACCGAATGGAGACAGGGAACAAATTCGCCATCGCCGAGCACGTCGAGGACTGCCGTGCCCATACGGGTCATGATGCGCATATTGACGGCAACATAAGGGGAGTCGGTAATTTCAACCCCGATCTTGGCAATCGGTGAGCCGAGTGGTCCCATGCTGAATGGAACAACGTACATGGTACGACCGCGCATGCATCCCTTGAAGAGCTTGTTCAGAGTTTCCTTCATCTCTTTGGGAGCCATCCAGTTATTGGTCGGGCCGGCATCCTGTTTGGACAAGCTGCAGATGAACGTGCGGTCTTCAACGCGCGCCACATCACCCGGATCAGAACAGGCCAGATAACTATTCGGACGTTTTTCCTGATTCAGCTTTTTGAAGGTGCCGCTCTCAACCAGCTGTTTACAGAGCGTATCATACTCCTCCTGCGAACCGTTGCACCAATGGATCGACTCAGGTCCACACAGCGCCGCGACTTCTTCTACCCACTTAGTCAGTTGCTCGTTTCTACCCTGGTTACTCATGCCGCCTCCCAAATTGAGGTATTAAAATTTAGTCTCAATTAAATAGCATAGAGATGGCTAAAAAAAAAGCACTTATATGAACTGTATACAAAATACTTTTCTCATCGCTTTTTTAATGGAATTGATGTTCCGGACGAGTAAACATGTATCAGGGATTGGTAAAATGACGAGACCGGATATAGTGTAAGCATATCCGGTCTCGTCATTTTTTCAGCGAATAAAACCATCTGTATCTATTACGTTCGCAGCAGGGCCTCGGCCATCACCTCGGCCACATCCCGCACCCTTACGTTTTCCGCCTTGACGTCTTTGAGCCCATCTTCGAACATGGTCATGCAGTAGGGGCAGGCGACGCAAATCGTATCCGGGCTCTGTTCCAGAGCTTCCCTGACACGCGTCAGATTGATCCGCTCACCGACATGCTCTTCCATCCACATCCTGCCGCCACCGGCGCCACAACAGAACGCGTTGTTACGATTGCGTTCCATCTCCACCGGAGCATGGCCGGTTGCCGCTTCAATTACGGCTCGTGGGGCGTCGTACACGTCGTTATGACGTCCCAGATAGCAGGAATCGTGAATGACTGTTGAACCCATCTCCTGCGTCGTATTATCCATGACAAGCCGGCCATCCTGGACCAGATTACGCAGCAACTCGCTGTGGTGTATTACTTCCAACTCAAGGCCGTACTGACGATAATCATTTTTCAGAGTCGAGAAGCAGTGAGGACATTGTGTGATGACCTTGGTGACGCCCCGTTCAATAAAAGTTTCGACATTTTCCCGCGCCATTTTGTCAAAAACGTATTCGTTCCCCAACCTGCGTACGCTGTCGCCGCAGCATTTTTCATCTTTTCCGAGAATCCCCCAGGAAATACCAGCTTTGTCCAGCAACTGGGCCATTGCCACACTGACATGCTTGTTGCGGGAATCAAACGAACCGGCACAGCCGACGTAAAAGAGGTATTCAGTCGTTTCCTTGTCAAACTGCTTGATATCCAGCTGATTGCACCATTTGGTGCGTTCCGATGGAGCTATGCCCCACGGGTTGCTGCGTCCTTCCATATTCTCGAACAGGTTCAACAGCTCTTCAGGGAATTTGGCCTCGCTCTCAACGAGATGACGCCGTAACTGGATAATCTTGGGCATCTGTTCGATAAAAACCGGACACACTTCCATACACGCACCGCAGGTAGTGCAAGCCCAGATTACCTCCTCTGATATGCTTCCTTCGCCGTTTTCTCCTATCAGGGGCGTCTGCGGTGCCTCCCCTTTTTTGAGAGCGGCACCGTTCTCCAGAAGGTTGATCTTGATATCGTGGATCACGGCACGGGGATTGAGCGACTTGCCGGTAATGCTGGCTGGACAGGCATTCTGGCAGCGACCGCATTCGGTACAGGAAAACGAGTCCAGCAGATCTTTCCAGCTATAGCGGTCAACCTGGTCAACGCCAAAGGTATTACCCACCGTGAACTCTTCCCTCGGCTGGGTATTCGGCTTTTCAAGGCGATGAAAAAAGCAGTTCGGGATAGCGGTCAGGATGTGCATATGTTTACTGTTGGGCAGATAACAGACAAAGGCCATGAGCGCAAAGGCATGAACCCACCAGGCAACGGCATGGATTGCCCCAAGCTGCTGCGGCGGCAGCAGTCCGGCCAAAAGCGCTGATATCGGCATGATCTTACGCGCAGTTGAAAGAAACGAATCCGGGTCCGCCCCGGATTTAAGCATGTATACCGCCAATTCCGAAGCGTTGAGTGCAAAAGCGGCAAGCATCAGCGTTGCAATCAGCCCCAGGATAAAAAAGGCTTCCAGGGTGCGCGCCTCCGGATAGGGTGGTGAAATGACCCGTCTCACCGCCGCCACTGCTACCGCAGTCAGCGCCAGCAGCGATGCGATGTCGATCAGGAAGGCGAGCGGCACATACAGCATGAATGGAAGCTTGATAAGCTTGATTGTATGGGGAAAAAGCCCATTCAGGATAAACTCGGTGTTTGCCACCAGCAGTATCAGAAACGACCAGAAAATAATAAAATGGATAAATCCAACCGGCTTTGCAATAACCCGTTTCTGGCCGAATGCATACAGCAACATGTCACCGAAGCGGGAGCCGGGGTTGTCGAAGCGATCTTCCGGCCGGCCAAGCGAAATCAGGCTGAGCCGCTTCCAGCATCCCCAGGCAAAGACAGCCAGGGAGGCAAGCAGCAAGGGGGCAAATATGAACGGACTTGGTGTCATGTTAAAACCTCATTTATTATGTTTCAATTCCCTGATTTTTGCCGTAATGGCCGGAACGATCTGAAACAGGTCGCCGACAATTCCATAGGTGGCGACTTCAAAGATCGGGGCGCTGCCGTCGCGGTTGATGGCGATAACCATATCGGAATCCTGCATGCCGACCAGATGCTGGATGGCGCCGGAAATTCCGCAGGCGATGTAGATCTTGGGGCGCACGGTCTTGCCGGTCTGCCCGACCTGCCGATCACCAGGCATCCAGCCGGCATCCACGGCACTGCGAGAGGCGCCAACGACCCCGCCCAGTTCGTCAGCAAGTTCCTGCAGCATGGCAAAGTTTTCCGGGGCCATCATGCCGCGTCCACCGGAAACGATGAACTCGGCGCCGGTGATATCGACCGCACCCTTGCTGTGGGAGTCGCGGATGATCTCGATCACTTTGGTGAGGACACTCTCTTCGGGAACCGTAAACGGATCACGTATGATTGTACCCACTGCTCCTTCCCGGCGCTCCGGCATCGGCATGACATTGGGACGCACGGTGGACATCTGTGGCCGGAATTTGTCACACATGATAGTGGCCATGATGTTCCCGCCAAATGCGGGGCGGGTCTGCATCAGGTTGCGCTTGTCGTCAATACTGAGGCCGGTGCAGTCGGCGGTCAGTCCGGTTGCAACTCTGGTGGCAATGGCCCCGGCCAGATCTCGCCCCATGCCGGTGGCACCCATGAGGATGACTTCCGGCTTGTATTTCTCGATCAGATGACAGCAGGCTTCCACATAGGCTTCAGTGCGGTAATGGTAATAAACCGGGGCATCCATCAGATAGGTCTTGGTTGCTCCGTGGGCAAATGCTTCGTGACAGAGGTGCTCGACATTTTCGCCGATCACCAGGGCAAAGAGTTCGACCCCCAGCTTGGAGGCAAGCCCTGCGCCAACTCCGAGCAGTTCCCAGGAGACCTTGGCCGGTTCACCTTCGGTCTGCTCGACAAAAACCCAGACGCCGCGATATTCCGCCAGTTTCGCGGCAATTGCAGCGGCTTCCGGGTCGATCTCTTCTTCGACCGGAGCAGCATTGACGGACAGCTGTTCGAGAATCTTCAACTCTTCGGGAGTAAAATACATTTCCAGAGCAGTGGCCGGGCAGATCTTGACACATTTCTGACAGCCGATGCATTTACTGGAGTCAATAACCGGTTCGCCGCTATCGGTCATCTCGACGCAATTAACCGGGCAGACGCTCTGGCAGCGGGCACCGCAGGCGATGCAGGCACCGGCGATCAGCTGTGCAACGCCGCGGGGTTTTTTGGGGTTTGGTTTTGGGTCGCTCATAATGGTAACATGTCCTTCGCCATCAGTTTTTCTATCAGCAATGCAGCAGTGCCAGCCGGGTCGGAATAGCCATCACCCAGGATTTCTCCTTTGGCGCGTTCGGGAGAGAAGATTTTCGACACCCATGTCGGAGATCCTTTCAGGCCGATTGTCTGCTCATTCAGCTGAAGGGTTTTATTGTTCCAGACTTCTACAACGGCTTCGGCAGCAGCCAATCGCATCTGCACCTTGGGATAGCGCGGTCGGTTCAGCTCACGGACAACGGTCAACATGACCGGCAGAGGAGCTTCGACAATTTCGTGGCGACCTTCCAGTTTTCGACTGACGCGGATTTTTTTTGTCATAAAATCCAGGCTGACAATTTTGTCCACCAGCGTCAACTGACGATAGCCGAGACGACTGGCGATACCGGGGCCAACCTGGGCTGTATCGCCGTCAATAGTCTGTTTGCCGCAGAGTACCAGGCCGACCTCATCCACATCGGCGTGCAGCTTGGCTATCGCCGCAGCCAGAACGTTGCTGGTCGCCAGGGTGTCGGCGCCGCCGAACACGCGGTCGGAAAGAAGTATTGCATGATCTACTCCGAGTGCCAGCGCTTTCTTCAACGTTCCCTCGGCGTTGGGGGGACCCATGGAAATCGCGGCGACCGTGCAGCCGAATCGATCTTTCAGCCGCAGCGCTTCTTCCAGGGCATGCGTATCGTACGGGTTGACAATAAAGGGAATACCATCCCGGACCAGGGTATTTGTGACCGGGTCTATCTGGACCTGGGTAGTGTCCGGAACCTGTTTGATGCAGACAACTATCAGCATGAAGCCCTCTCTGCGAAGTTAATACCTGCTTTTTCATTCAAATGTATAGATTTATCCCAACTTGTCAAGCAAATGACCCCTTACGTCAAGGTCAATATAGTACACTGTGTGTCGTCTCATACCTCATATTGATAACAAGATGCAAGCTATTATAATTTCACGAAATATATTTAGTTTTATAAAAAATCCGGGTGTATACACAATAGCCGGTTTTGCTCAGTCTTTACGCACAATTTACAGACAAAAAAAGGCCCACCCGATTATGTCAGGTGGGCCTCATCGCCGAGTTTATTTCTTATAGCAGATGGAACTGCCATGCGTCTACTGGTTGTTACGGCAGCTCACTGCTCCCCATCAGGTACCGGTCACACTCCCGCGCTGCGCCGCGCCCCTCGTTAAAAGCCCATACGACAAGGCTCTGCCCACGGCGACAGTCGCCGGCTGCGAATACGCCGGGCACACTGGTGCTGTACGTTCCGTATTCGGCTTTGATATTGCTGCGCGGATCCTTTTCCAGACCAAAGGAATCAATCAACGGCTGCTCCGGCCCAAGAAAACCCATTGCCAACAGTACCAATTGGGCGGGACGCACCTGTTCGGTGCCTGCAACCGGCTGCGGAACAAATTGCCCTTTTTCGTTTTTCTGCCAAGCCACTTCAACGGTATGAACAGCTTTAACAGCACCATCCGCGTCACCTTCAAAGCGGGTTGCGGTGGTCAAATAGACACGGGGGTCGGCACCGAATCTGGCAGCAGCCTCTTCCTGACCATAATCAACTTTATGGGTTTTTGGCC
>JBAYTT010000024.1:0-31731 GCA_041675485.1 Pelobacteraceae bacterium
CGGTGGAAGCAGCATCAACCTCCACAATCAGTGCGGCAAGAGCCTCTTTGACCTCCCGGTAGCGGGTCAAAGATTTTATCAATACCGCTACGGCTTCAACGGGAAGATCCTCAAGCAGTCCTTTGAGACGCTCCGTACCGAGATTCCACAACTGCCGATCGTCCACGTAAATCCTGTCACTTTCATTCTAACTGATAAATTGGTTGAAGCAGTCCGTAAGCCGGGTTCTGTTCCCGGGTCGGGTTACCCCTTCCCGGGCGATGGTCATTCATCTGGGTATGCCGTTACCGACACCCTCAAGCAACCAACCCGGAGGCACGGGCGGGCCGCCCTTAACGCCCCCCTATTTGGTCTTGCTCCTGACGGGGTTTACCTGGCATCCGACGTCACCGTCAGACCCGGTGAGCTCTTACCTCACCCTTTCACCCTTACCTGCCGAGGCAGGCGGACTTCTCTCTGTGGCACTTATCCCTGGGGTCACCCCCGCTGGACGTTATCCAGCGTCACGCCCTATGGAGCCCGGACTTTCCTCCACCGGACAAGCCGGCAGCGACCATCTGGACTACTTCAACCAAGCTGTCGGCTTCGCAAATCCTCCCTTGAGGAGCCTCTGCAAACCGTAATCGATTACTGCTGCTGCAATTTAAGGATAAGGATCCGCTGGCAGTGAGGGCAGGCCAGTAGCTCCTCATATTTGTACAAGTTGTTAAACAACTGGGGAGGCAGTTGCATGTTGCATCCCATGCAATAGCCATCCCGGGCAATGGCAAGAGCTTGCCCGCGGCGCTGCTCGCGGAGTAATGTAAATTTTTTCACCAGGCTGGCAGGTATCCCCTTGGTCACATTTTCCCGACGAATCGTATCCGCATCAATGTCCGACTGAATCTTGTCAATTTCAGCCTGCTTTGCCAGGATACGCTGGGCAGAATTTTCGGCAAGCTCATCGCACCGGCTCTTTTTTTCCGCCAGCTCACCGGTAAGCTCGTCGATCTGGCTGATCTTCTGCAACAGCTGCTCTTCAAGATCGGTTACCTGCTTCCGAGCTGCGGTGATTTCACGACCAACCGCCTGAAACTCTTTATTGGTCTTGATCTCCTTCATGTTTGTTTCGGATCTGGCGATGTTTTCCAGCTCCGCTGCGTGGGTACCTTCCAGTTCGCCCTTTTCCGATTCAAGTTGAGCCAGGCGGACCTCAAGAATGGCAATCTCTTCGCGAGTGGCATCCACACCCTGATTGATCCCGTTCAGTTCGGCCTTCAATCCGTCCTGATTAGCTTTAAGGGCATCAATCCGTTGATCAACTTCCTGCAATTCTTCCAGCATGTCCAGTTTCTTTTTCAAATTAACTCTCCCCTTGCTACGAATTATTTTTGACTGTTTCCAGCTATATTCGAAACGGATTCGATTCCGTTCGGCACGCTTCTACCTGGCAATCAGTGTAACCGGCCGAGACCAGCATCTGGCCAAGGCGTTCCGTTATTTCATGCACCATAATTATTTCCGTGGGGAAATGCCCGGCATCGATCAATGCCACTCCCAGATCTTCGGCTTCGCGCGCCTCGTGATATTTTACGTCACCAGTGACCAGCACATCCGCCCCAGATCGGGCAGCATCATGCAGCAAAGATGAACCGCTGCCGCTGCAAAGCGCCACCTTTGAAATTCTTGCAGTGGGATCGCCAACATAGCGTAGCGTTGGCGCTGCCAGGACGTTTCTGATCCGGGCGGCATACTCCGCCAGCGACAGAGGCTCAGGTAACCGGCCGATCCGCCCGAGACCCAGTTTTTCTCCCTCGTTCAGAAGCGGGTACACATCAAAAGCCGGCTCCTCGTAGGGGTGTGCCGCCAGCAGTGCCTTAATGGCTCGCGGCAGATGGGCGCGCTCAATCAGTAGCTCAAGCCGCTCTTCCCGCACCGCAGCCAACTCCCCTGCCGTTCCGATAAACGGCTTCGCTCCATCAAGCGGGGTAAACGTCCCGGTTCCATCTGAAGCAAAGGAACAATCGCGATAATTTCCCAGCTGCACGGAAAAGGGCAACAGCGCCGACCGCAGCTGTTCAAGATGATCAACCGGAACGAATGCAACCAGCTTAATCAACTCGCGTACCGAGGTAACTTTAAGAGGGACACAACTCGCAAGCCCGATTTTACCTGCCAGCAGGTCGTTCAGTCCGCCGCAGGCAATGTCGTAGTTGGTATGGAGCGTGATTATGGACACCCCACCCTTGATTGCCTTTTGAATGAGAGCGCCGTGCGGAGTTGCGGTTGAGATGGACTTGAGTGGTTTGAATATAAGGGGATGGTGAGTGATGAGCAGTTGACAGGAAGCTTTGAGTGCAGAATCGATCGCATCGGGAGTTGGATCAAGGGCAACCATGACGTGCGAGACTTCGGCAGCGGGGTCTCCGATCTGAAGTCCGGGGTTATCCCACGCTTCCGCCAAAGCCGTCGGAGCTATTTTATTAATAATTCCAGCTATGTCTGTAACTTTTGGAATTTTCATCGGCTACAATTAAAAAGAGTGCAACCTTGCGGTGTGCACTCTCGTGGTGAGGTATGGTAACGGGACGTTCCCAAATATCTGGCCGGCATCCGGCGTTTATCCCTCGATGTATGAAATGGTGGGCCCACCAGGACTCGAACCTGGGACCAACCGGTTATGAGCCGGTGGCTCTAGCCAACTGAGCTATAGGCCCGTAGGGGAGTTGCATAATAGAGGAGGTAAACACTCATGTCAAGCTATATTAGAACCATTTTCAGCAGTTATGCCCGTGAAAGAAAGCGCCCGTCCCTGGTATCGACTTTCACCTTTTCGCCCGCTTCAAGATACGGGGGAACCCGGATTTTCAAACCGGTTTCAAGAATCGCTTCCTTTGTTTCAGCAGTTGCAGTAGCGTTTTTCATGACGGGCAGCGTTTCTGTCACGATCAACTCAACCGTCATCGGCAAATCAACGGTAATCATCCTTCCTTCAAACAAACCCAGCACAACTTCGGTGCCATCAAGCAGATAGAAGGAGAGCGGTTCAAATTCATCGGCAGGCATCTCAAACTGTTCATAGTTTTCAAGATCCATGAAAACGCCGTTGCCGCCATCGGCATACAAAAACTGCCCTTTATGGCGCTCGAAATCGGCCTCATCCACCTTATCCCCAGACCGGAAAGTTCTCTCCAATACCTGGCCGGTGATCAGGTTACGGTATTTGGTCTTTACCATGGTGTTGGCGCCACGCGCGGTGGGTGAGCTGATGTTGATATCAACGATCAGGCAGGGAGCTCCGTCCAGTTGAATGACAAGCCCTTTTTTGAAATCGGATGTTGAAAACATGACTGCTGGTTCTCCTTGGTAATGTGTATGGTTAAGCTCCCCTCCTTACAGAAGGAGGGGGTGGTTGGGTTAAGATGTTCTTCTTTTCTTCCGCCTTACGGCTTCCGGTATTCTGCCGTCGGCCAGAACGGGATGCCGCCACGGGGAGTAAACTCACCCCGTACCGTCAGCCAGACCGGCTGGAGTAACTGCACCAGATCGTTGCATATCCGGTTGACGCAGGATTCATGGAACTCGCCATGCATGCGGAACGACCCCAGGTAGAGTTTCAAGCTTTTGCTTTCAACGCAGAGCTGATCCGGCTGGTAGTCGATAACGATTTTGGCAAAATCCGGTTGGCCGGTCAGCGGACAGAGACTGGTAAATTCGGGGCATTCTATATGGAGGGTACCGACAGCCCCGACCGGATTTAGTTCCTGCTTGGCAAACGGGTTGGGAAATGACTCCAGCAGAGCGGCGTCAGGCCTGTCATAGCGGTAGGCGGTAGCCCCGGCTCCGAGCGATTTCAGCTGATCATGCAATTTCATTCACGTCACTTCCTGAGGATATCGGTTGGCAAAACGGAGGCACAATAGCAACAATGAGCGCGGCGGGCAATCATTTTCATGACAAGCCGATCATGCTGCAGACATCGGCAGCACACTTCCCGCCTCGGGCATCAGGTAACAACGCCACTCCTTCGGGAGCATCCCGGTCGCCATTCCCATCGCTTCATCCAGTGAGTGCGCCGGAATCAAGCCCATTTCCTCAACCTGATGCGCCGGAAACTGCGAAACCAGAATAATCCGGAAGCGCTGTGCTTTTTGCAGCAATGAATAGGCGGTTTGACCGTTGATCTCATACTGTGCCCGCAGCGCAGTTTCAAACGCATCCAGCTGCTTATGGCAAAACCAGCTGAAGAACGTCCCGTTGCCGAAACCGTCGCGGCACTCAGCCAGCAGGATCATTACCCCTCCGTCCTTAAGCGCCTGTGCCGCATATTCCATCGACTTGTGGGCCTGAATAAGGTTGATGTCCTTGGGAAAGCCGCCACATGAGGCAATCACCAGATCCCCTTTTTCCTTCAGTGGATAGGCAAAGCGCTCGCGATAAAACCTGCATCCGGCTTCGTGAGCCTCGCGCCAGTCACCAGCAAAAGCGGCAATAATGCGTTTGTCGGCAGTCAGCACCGTATTAAGAATAAAGGAGGGCTTCGCCAGTGCGCACCCTTCAACCATGGCATGATGGACCGGGTTTCCCTCCAGGTTTCCGGTAACCGCCAAGGGATTCTTGCCGGTCCCTTCGCCCGGGTTAAGGACAGCAAAATGGCTGGCCATGCAGGCCTTGCGGCTGGCGATACCGGGCAGAACACTTTTGCGCCCCCCGCCAAAACCGGCAAAATAATGAAAACCGATAGTGCCGGTCAGAATCAGATGATCCGCCTCCACCGCCTTGCGGTTGATACTGACCTTGATGCCGTTCGAAGTTGTACCGATCAGCGTTAACGCGTCATGATCGTCGCATTCGTGATCTGAAACCCGGATTCTGCCATAGAGCGCACCGAGTATTTTCTGATGTTCGTGATCTGTCTGTTTGCGATGAATACCGAGCGCAATCAGGATTTCAATGTCGCCATCGGCAATACCCAGGCGGTTCAGGCGCTCTATCAGCAGCGGCAGGTATACCTCACTACCGGTATAACGGGTGATGTCGGATGTAACAATGACGATGCGCTCCCCCGGTTTGATGAGAGAGAGCATGCTGTGACAACCATCCAGTGCGGCTTCGATTATATCTGTTGGGGATTCTTCAACGACAAACAGGGGTGGAGCGACTACTCCCGCCAGGCGTTCCGGCGGGAGGTCGATAGAGAATGCAGTTGATCCGTATTTCAGTTCCATCGGGTGAGTCGCCGGTTAAATCCAGGCGTCCCCGCCATCGTACTCATAATCGGCACCCTTGGTTTTGGGAGTAACCCTGAATTTTGCTTCACGGGCAAGCCGCTTGACACGTTCGGCAGCAGTTTCTCCCAGACCCGTAAGCTTTCCGCGTGTTTCACGACCCGGCGCAGGGGCCAGCAGCAAAGCGGCAGCGGCGCCGATCACGGCACCGGAAACAAAAGCGATCACAGCGGCAGCGGCATTATCATTGTTGTTTGACATGACAGACTCCTTTATGCGGTGTTCGGTTAATTACTCTAACGAGGCATTATTTCTAGCACAACAGCCTCTCTCAATAAAAGCAAAATTTACAGTATCCGCGCCAGATGACGCCGGATCATATCCTCGAAGTCGGCATCACGGCTACCACTGTAGACCAATGACGAACCGATCTCGGCGGCCAGAATCGCACAGAGGTATTTTTGCGGCAGTTTTCTGATCCGCTGCCGGTACGCGGCCGACTCACGCAGCATGCGCGGCAGGTGGTTCAAAATGGCCTTTCGGAATGGGGGCTGCAGACAGCGTTCCGGACGGGCCGAGAAGAACTCGAACAGCTGGGTGTAGAGTCTGTTGATATTCTGGCTGATTGTTTCGGAAATTTCACTGTAGAGCAGACTTCCACCCGATTCCTTGCGCCGCCGCAGAATAAGGCGAGCCTCGTCGGAAGCACGCTTCTCCAGGATGGCCAGCACATCAGCGGCATACCGTTCCTTCTGTTCCATGAATTCGCGCTCGGACAGCAGCAGGTTGGCGATGATTTCGTATGACGACGAAATAACCCCGCATTTGTTGGCCGAAGCATCACGCATCAGCACCACCCCGCTCTTTTGCAGCTGAATCCTCGCTTCAGGGGTAATGTATGAATTGGCTCCTTCGATGATTACCGCTGATGACGGCACACCGTTCTCTCCCAGGAACGAGCGCCAGTTTTCGGCGTCAATCGTTTCCGGCCGACCACCGGCCGGAATAAAAAGATCTGCCTTGACCGTAAAGACCAGGCTGTTGTAGAGGCGATTGAAATCATCGATATCGAGCCACTCCTCAACAAGTCCATCCGCGCCGCGCATTATCTTGCGATGCGATTCCTTCAAACCCTCCACGCGGCGTCCGGTTTGGTAGATGATAAAGCCGCCATCACCCAGAAAATCGGGCGAGAAAGCGTCAAGATCGTGCAGGAGAACGATACGACGTAATTCGTCGTGACTGATGCCGTTCGGATCATACAGCGCCGCCGTTCCATCCAGAATCAGGCGGACCTGCACTCCCGGGCAGCGTTCCAGCATGATGCGCAACGCATTGCCGGCAACATCGCCGTTCGGCCCACCGGTCATCTTGAGCGAGAACGGGTCGCAGCGCATATCGATCCCGGTCACTTCAGCCATGGTTATTTCCGCAAAGGTCACTACGCCGGTCGAGGTAACCCCGTACTCCTTGTGATTGATGCCGAAGCGCTTGCTCGACATGATCCCGACACCGAGCAGATAGCCGCGTTTTTTCGACAGTGCTGCGATCGCCTCGATCATGCCGTCGTGCATGTTCTCGTCCGGACCGATCTCGATCGGTTCGTCGTCACCGTAGTAATCGACCACCCGGCGGTCTCTGGCCATGCCGTTTTCGGTGATGAATATATCCAGAAAGGCATTGGCGATACCGTATTGTAGTTTATAGAGCCTGAAGTTTTCTGCCTCGCTCCCTGCCTGATCCAGATCGGAGGCATCCAGAACGACCGCCAGCTTGGAGCCCCCCTCATAGATATCCTTGTTCTTCAGCTGCTGGGTATTGGCCAGAACGTATACCTCGCGGAAGATGGTGTTGGCCGAGGTGATATAATCATCGGCACTGCGGGCGATAACGGTGCGCCAACCGCCGCGGGCGATGTCGGAAAAACCGACATGATACCCGGCACCGTAACGGCTGAAGAAAAAAGTCACCCGGAACGGGAGTGCTTCCGGAAGATCGGCGGTAAATTCCTTGCCAAGCAGCCGCAGATACCCCGGGTCAAGCCGGAAGGCAAGCGCCTGCTTCTCAACCACAAAAAAGTTGGTTTTAAGGGTGTGCGTAATCAGCAGCAGGCAACAGCGATACACGGCACGCCGGATATCATCCAGCCAGCGGTGCCCGGTATTGTACCCGTCCACGGCAGCCTGCGCTTCGGACAGGGCGGCAGCGTAATGCGTTTCACGCTCGGCCAGATCGGGATAAAAGCGCACCCGGAACAGGCGGATCAGCAGTTGCGCCATTTCCGGGTGGTCATAAAACGCACCCTGGACATCCTCCAACCCGAAACGTTCCGGCTGGCCGTGGGCCAGGCTGGTGTGGCAGAAAGCGATGTATGCGTTGACCAGCGATGCATCCTCGCCGGAGAGGAGTCCCTCGACCACATAATCGCGATAGGCAGGGGATGAGGTGGAGAGTATCTGGGTCGTACAGAGCTCCCGCTTCAGCCGCGCGGCCAGCGGGCTGTCCGGAGAGATATCCTCGCCACGACGGCTGATGACGAGAAAAGAGCCGAGGAAATAAGGATGAATACCATTCGAGATGGTCTGGCAATAGGCCCTGCGAATACCGATGTCGAGACGATTGAAGACTTCCAGCAGCTGGAGCAGAAACTCGTCCTGGGGAGGGTTGCCGACCGCAAACAGCACTCGCGTCTCGCAGCGCCCGTCACGCTCAACACAGGAGATATCCAGAAAAAGGCCTCCCGAAGCGTTGCCGTTATCGAACAGCCATGCCAGATACGCAATTCGCGATGGCGGAGACATCCGCATGTAATTTTCATTGTTCAGCCAGAAGATTTTCAGCAGCCGGTCAAGTTTTCTCAGGTCAAAATCCGGAAAAGAAACGCGCAGTTCAGACCGCACCTTGCGCACCAGCGACGCCGGGATGTCAACCTTCCGGCTCAGATCGATGTCATGGTTCTGGCGACGGTCGAACTCGAAGCGCTGAATTTCAATCTCGTTATCCATGCCGGGCATATCGGCATTGGAGTGGGAAAACATGGCATAGGAGATCTCGCGCTCCCCCACCCGGCGCAACGTCTCATAAAGCGATCCGGGACGATTGACACAGGCGATCACCAACCGTTTCTCCTGATCGGTCAGTATCAGATGCCGGTTATGCTGCAGACGTCCCATTTCCCTGGACAGCAGCACCAAAGCATCTTCTTCGTCAGCCATGGCCTCGAAAAAATAGGGACTCATATGCTGTTGGAGCCAGGCAGCGTTTTCTTCGGCGGCAATGCGGGACGAATGGGCGGCGCGGCGGACAAGTGCAGGCAAATGCATGATCTGTTCTCCCTGAAGGAAGTAGTGACCGGTTCAGTATAAACGCCATATTGGCAAACGGCAAAGGTTTCTGGCAATTTTACTGTCGATAAAAATACCAAAGCTTTTCTTGACCGTATACGGTTGAATTGCTATAGTCGCGCCGCAATTTTTTATTCCACCTGTAAACAGGAACAAGCCGGTGCCCGAGAGACTTTTCACGACCCAGATAAGAACAAACGGCATAGCCGTCCTGACCATTCCCGGCAATCGGGCCATCTCTGCCAGAGAGCTGCTGGAGTCGATCCATCGCCAGACGACGACCCTGGCCGGCAAAGATGAGATCAAGGGCATCCTTTTGACCGGCCCGGAGAGTGGCTTCTGCAACTGCCGTGTCGAACGCGGCGCATCACTTAGCGATTCGGCGACGTTGTCCGGTTTCGGTCAACAGGTCATGTTCAGTCTCGAAAAGATCGGCAAACCCTGCATTGCGGTAATTGAGGGAGAATGTTCCGGACCGGGGCTGGAATTGGCCCTGGCCTGCGACTTTATCGTGGCATCAGGCTCAGCCCATTTCGGCTTTCCCGGCATCGCCGATGGAATGGTCCCCTTCTGTGGCGGCAGCCAGCGCCTCTCACGATTGGTAGGCAAATCAAAAGCGAAAGAGCTGATCTACAGCGGCAACCTGATTGACGCAGTTGAAGCCCACCGGATCGGCCTGGTAAACCACATCTACCCTCACGGTCGCGCCGAGGCCCACGCAGAAGAGCTGCTCGCCCACATCTGTACCCGCAGTCCGAACGCCATCCGTATCGGCGGCGAAATTGTCAATGCCGGTTATGATATTGACCTGCAGACCGCCTGCATGCTGGAGAGGGATGCATTTGCCCTCTGCTTTGCCAGCTTTGACCGGCGCGAAGGGATGCAGGCATTTCTGGACAAACGCCAGCCGCAGTTCAAAGGGGAATAGCCATGTCTTTGGAACGAGGATGCGTTCAGGTGTACACCGGTAACGGCAAGGGGAAAACAACCGCCGCGCTCGGACTCGCGCTTCGGGCAACCGGACGCGGCCTCAAGGTTTGCATGTTCCAGTTCATCAAGGGTGGCGGCCGCTACGGAGAGCATCTGGCCGCCGAAAAGCTGGCACCGCTGCTGACGATCATCCAGACCGGCAGACCGGGGTGGGTCAACACCAAGGACATCACTGAAGACCGCCACGCCGCGCAGGAAGCGCTCGTCCAGGCAGAAGAGCTGTTGATCTCCGGCGAATATGATCTTTTCATCTGTGACGAAATCAACGGCGCTGTCGGCTTCGGCCTGATTGACGTCGAGCAGGTACTTGAACTGATCAGCCGCAAACCTGAAAAGACGGAACTGGTGCTGACCGGACGCAACGCGCACGAGCAGGTGATCGAAGCCGCCGATCTGGTGACGGAGATGCGGGAGATCAAGCATTACTATAAGGCGGGAGTCCCGGCCAGAACCGGCATAGAGATGTAGAGCGAATTCGGAAAAAGTCCATCTGGTTCGTTGCGTTCATCTTCGTCGCTGCGGCATACCGCAAGGGTACGCCTCACTCCTCACACTTCACGCGCCTGCCATCTGGAGCTTTTTGCGAATTCGCTGATAAGAACAAGATCAGATAAGCACCTAACATACAGGAGGAATTTACCATGGCTGAGAGAACATTACGCGTACTTGTCGGAAAACCCGGGCTGGACGGCCACGACCGTGGCGCGAAAATCATTGCCCGCGCCTTTCGCGATGCCGGTTTCGAAGTCATCTACACCGGCCTGCACCAGACCCCGGAACAGATCGTCTCGGCAGCAATTCAGGAAGACGTCGACTGCGTCGGACTGTCGATCTTGTCCGGCGCCCACAACACCCTGCTCCCCAAGGTTACGCAGCTTTTCAAAGAGAAAAATGCCGGCGACATCAAAGTGTTCGGCGGCGGCGTGATCCCAGAAGACGACATCCCCGCACTGAAGGCCGCCGGAATCTGCGAAGTGTTTACTCCCGGCACTTCGACCGAAGATATCGTTGCCTGGGTAAAAAACAACGTTCACCCACGAGCCTGATGCCTTTCAAGAAACTCCGCATAGAAGTGGTGAACCGGGTCGGGTATATCCTGCTCGATGCCGGTTCACGCTTCAACAAACTCTCCATAACCACCATCCGGGAGTTAAAGCGAGCCTTCGCACAGGTTGAGGAAGATGTGGCTATTAATGCGGTCGTTCTCAGCGGGTACCCGGGAGAATCATTTGCCGCCGGGGCCGACATCGGCCAGATGGTGCACTTCTCTCCCGACGACGCCTTCCACTTTGCCGAACTCGGCCAGTCACTGTTCGACCAGATCGAGTCGTGTCCCAAACCGGTTATCGGCGCCCTGAACGGCATCACCATGGGTGGCGGCTGCGACCTGGCCATGTCATGCGACATACGCATCGCCTCAGAAGGGTTGAAGATCGGCCATTCCGGGGCAAAGCTCGGCATTATCACCGGTTTCTGCGGCACCCACAAGCTGCCCCGCATCGTCGGCAAGAATTACGCGCGGGAAATCTTCATGACCTCGGAGATTTACACTGCAGCAGAAGCGCTGCAGATGGGGCTGGTTGACCGGGTATATCGGGAGAATGAATTCTGGCAGAAGGTTTCAGCATTTGCAGAGCGGATCGCCAGCCATCCCCTCTCCGCACTCTCCGCAGCAAAGCGCCTCATCAACGCTTCTGAAGACACTGACCTCCGCACCGGCTGCCTGCTGGAGCGCGAGACCGCGACTCATATCAACGCACTGCCACGATTGTAACCGGCAACTGATTCACTCCGCCTGCTGCTGAATCTTCTCACTTCTTTTATCAACCGCTTTTTGCGCGCTGTTGCTCTGCTCTTTTATCCTGGAAAAGGCATCGGCGACTTTCTCCGCATACCCCTTGAACAGATAGACAGCCAGAGCGGCAAACAGGGCAATTCTGATTATAATTGCAAGCGGACGCGGGGCCAGAGCTGACACGAATCTTCCCACGATGACAAAACCGGTTATACAGAGTGCAATGATCCCCATCACTTTGAGAAGCGGAAGCTGACGGGACAGCCAGGTGCTGTTGTTGACCGGGGTCGATGCAGCTTCCTTCTGATCCGTCAAAGGGGTGGGCGTTTGCCCGGAGGTCACACTCTGGGCGGGCAACGCTTGGTGCGGTTGTGGGTGCTGACGTTGTGCTGACCTGCCCTTTTCAGCCCGTTCCCGCCTTTCGCGGGCTTTGGCCTTGTTTTCAAGTTCCTTTTCAGTGACGACCGTCACAGTGGCACGATACCGCTCCGGAATGCTCTTGTAGTCGTTGGTGACAATAATCCCGCCGCTTTCGTCGTAATAGCGGTAAAATTCTGCTGAAGCGGATACCGGATAACCGGCAAGAATTACCAGCAATAATACCAGCGCAAAAAAGTTCATCCGTTTTCCTCGAATGAATGGGATGCAGGGACTATAGCAGAGCATCAATGCTTTGCAACCCCTCCAGCGCCCCACATGGCAGTGATATATGGGGAGCTTTGATCTCCGGTTCGCGGGGGTTGATGCGAATTACCGAGGCATGTTCGAAATTCCAGCCGATACGTTCCGATGTCGCCCGGATCGTGGGAATGGCGCTTCCTGCGCCCATCTCGATCACGGCAATGCGGCGGTCGGCATTGTTGGTCAGAAACCGGTCAAACGCTCGTTCCTGAATGCGGGTCCGGTCCGGCAGCCAGGACCAGTCGCCGAACATGAGGATATTGGGGCGGCTGACCTCCCCGCAGTCAGGACAGCGCGGGAGCGGCGGGCGGGCCCGCATGGATGCTTCGTCAATCCGGATGACTTCATTGTTGCGCCAGATACTGCTGCCGCATGGTGTCTGGCACTGCAGCCAGTGAATCGAGCCATGCACTTCCTGAATCCGCCCCTCATCATACCCGGCCTTCTGGAACTGGCCGTCAACATTGGAGGTAACCACGAAGTAATCGGCGCTGTTCCGCTCTATCCATCGGCTTATAATGTGGAAGCCGTCGTGGGGAACCGTATCACGATAGAGATTGGTGCGGTGACCATAGAAGCCCCAGCCAAAGGAGGGATCATCGGCAAAATGCTGCGGGTTGGCGCACTCAACAAAGGAGAATCCCAAACGGGAGTACGCGGGATATGCCTGCCAGAAACCATGATCCCCTCGAAAGTCCGGCAGACCTGAATCCACCCCCATTCCCGCCCCGGCGGTAATGATGAAGACTTCTGCATCCCTGACTAGCCCGGCAGCATGCTCAAACACGGCAAATCTCCTTTCCCGGAATCCTCCAACGCCTTACAATGCCTCACGCTTACCTACTATTTCCAGATTTCAAAATCTTGAGTAATCTTGAAGTAATCGTGAAGCTGAACAAAGATTTTGATTCAAAAAAGGCAACCAGCAGTTTGCTCTCGTAATAAGAGTCATCAAGTGGGCACAGTCGTCCTTCTAAACGCAGCGACAAAGGAATTGACCGGCTCCGCCATGACCTCTTTCGGCGTTCCTTCCTGAACGACCTTTCCCCCATCCATAACCACCAACCGATCCACGACATGAAACGCCTCGATGCGGTCATGGGTCGCTATGATGGCAGCGGTTCCAGATTCATGCAGAATACGCCCCAAATCTTCCGCAAGCACAATTCTGGTCGGCAGATCGAGACTGGAGAACGGCTCGTCCATCAGGAGCAGCTCCGGTCGGACGGCGAATGCACGGGCCAGGCTGACCCGTTGGGCCTCTCCGCCGGAGAGTTTGTGTGCCGAACGCCCGGCCAAGTGTCCTACCTTGAAGAGCTCCAGGCTATCCCTGGCGATTTCCCTGGCTTCGTTGCGCGCCGTTCCACGAATCCGCAACCCTTCGGCTACATTGTCGATTACCGTCGTATCGAACAGCAGCGGATCCTGAAAGACCATGGCAATCCTGCGGCGATAGGCGGTTTCCCCGCTCTTGGAAACCGGTTTGCCCCGAAAGGAAATGGTTCCGGCATCACGCTGCAGCAGACACGCCAGAGACAACAACAAACTGGACTTACCGGCACCGTTCGGGCCAACTACCGCCACCTTCTCATCGACGGCTACCGAAAAGCTTGGCAGATCCAGCACCTGTACCCCGCCTCTCCTGATACGAAAATTTTCTACCCCAAGAAGGGTGTTCATCGCGGACGCTCCCTCTGCTGAATAACCGTCAGCAGATAATTGACTCCGAAAGCAAGCGCCAGCAGGATCAGCGACAGGGCGATTGCCACGTCGAAGTTCCCCTTGCCTGTTTCCATCACCGTGGCGGTGGTCAGCACCCTGGTCTGCCCCTTGATGTTTCCCCCGACCATGATCGAGGCACCCACTTCGGAAATTACGCCGCCAAAACCGGCCATCACGGCCGCCAGGAGCGGCAGGCGGGCTTCCCGGACCAGTATCCAGACCATCTGGACCCGGGTGGCCCCCAGCGCCAGCACCTGCAGCTTCAGATTGGCGGGAAGGTTCTGGATCGAGGCGATCGTGATGCCGGCCACGATCGGCGTTGCAATCACCGACTGGGCCAGCACCATTGCAGAGGGGGTGTAGAGAATTTCAAGGAAACCGAGCGGCCCGTTGCGCCAGAGAAAGATGGTTACGAACAGGCCCACCACCACCGGAGGCAACCCCATGCCGGTATTGACCAGGCTGACCACCAGGCGGCGTCCGGGAAAATGGGCCAATGCCAGCAGGGTACCCGAGGGTATGCCGAGGAACAGGCTTATCAGGGTGGCACTACAGGAAACCTTGAGCGAAAGCAGCGTTACCGCCATGACCTCGGCATCGAGTGACACGACCAGGCGGAGCGCCTGCAGTATGCCGTCGAGAATCAGCTCCACCGGAGACTCCGTGAAGCCGGTCTTGTGCCGGCATCAGGAAAAATGAGAGGCACGGGAACACCCGGAAATCTTATCAGAGAACAGTTCTTCATCGTTCATTCACCTTTGGATCAGAAATAAAAAAACCCTTCTCTCAATAGAAAAGGGGTGCAGGCGGACCATGTTTTGTGGCCCGCATGTACCAGTTCCCCTTTTCAAATGGAGAGCGGCGCCGTTTCCGGTGACGCCCGCAGGTTACAGGCCGTGAGGATTTATTCCCTGGTAGGCGGTGCAACTCGGAGAGTGGCAAATTTTGCGGCACTATAGCCGGAACAATGCGAGCTGGCAACTGATTAATAGAACTGGTTTCCAGCCAAAACGCCATCGTTATCGGCTGGCTGCAGACAAGTGCCCGGATACTGTCCGTCAAAATCACCCGAAAAAACAGTTGCACGTTTATTTTTATCGTGTTACACAACGCAACATTATTGTCATTTCGTGTGCAGGTGATGATTTGAAATGTACATTCAAATCATCATCATTGAAAGGGGAAATCAGTATGACGCTACAGGAAAGAGTCCTTACCTATACGACCATGTTGTTCCTGCTCTCAGCGGGAACGAGCTTTGCCGCCCATCCGCTCATCAGCGATGACGCCGGAACTCTCGGCAAGGGGAACATGCAGGTCGAATTGAACGGAGAGATCGGAACCGACAAGGAGACAACCGGCGGCTCAACCACCAAAAGCACCGGCAGGCAGGTAGCCAGTTCATTCGGGATCGGCGTTACGGACAAGATCGATGTGGCGCTCGGTGTTACCCGGCCATGGGGAAATGGCGATGTTGACGGAGCATCTTTCAACGATGCCGGTTCGGCGGATTTCTCTCTGGCAATGAAATGGCAGGTATATGAGCATGAAAGACTTAGTGTTGCCGTAAAACCGCAGTTTGGCTATTCCTACGCCGTTGGCGCGACTGATGACCACGCAGTATCCTATGGCGCGGCGCTGGTCATATCAAAAGAGTTTGAGCCGTTTGCAGTCCATCTGAATATCGGCTACACCTACAACGACTATAATCTGGCGGATGTTCGCGATGCCAGCCGCAGCAGCGTTATGAGTTATTCTCTGGCAGGTACCTGTGAAGTCATCAAAAACCTGAAACTGGTCGCCGATGTAGGAGCCGCCACCAACGAAGACAAGACATCCAGCGATACTCCGGTATTCGGCCTCGGTGGCATGATTTATTCACCTGACAAGAGTCTGGATTTAAGCGCCGCGCTCAAGATTGGCTTAACAAAACCTGAAACGGATCTGACAGGATTACTAGGCGTCACCCGCAAATTCTGATTACAACACCAACAACGCAAAGGAGACAGCATCATGCATATGGCAGACGCACTTCTATCCCCGGCTGTCGGCAGCACCATGTGGGCGGCCTCGGCAGGCACCATTGCCTATTGCTCCGGCAAAGTCCGCAAAGAAATGGATAGCAGCAAGGTTCCGCTTATGGGAGTACTGGGAGCTTTCATTTTTGCCGCGCAGATGATCAACTTCACCATTCCGGTAACCGGCTCAAGCGGGCATCTTGGCGGCGGTCTCATCCTGACGATTCTGCTCGGACCATATGCGGCCTTCCTCACTATCGCCTCGGTGCTAGTGGTACAGGCTTTGTTTTTTGCCGATGGCGGTTTGCTTGCTCTGGGATGCAACATCTTCAACCTCGGTTTTTTCCCGGCCTTCATCGCCTATCCGCTTATCTACAAAAAGATAGTCGGCAATCAGCCAAGCGCCACGAAAATATCCGTCGCCTCAGTGTTTGCCGCCATCGTCGGCTTACAGTTAGGCGCGTTTGGTGTGGTGCTGGAAACCATTTCCTCCGGCATCTCTTCCCTCCCCTTCTCAACCTTTGTCGCCATGATGCAGCCGATCCATCTGGCTATCGGAGTTGTCGAGGGTCTGGTTACAGCTTCGGTGGTCTCCTTTGTCTACAAAGCCCGCCCCGAAATCATGCAAAGCGCGCTTGAAACCCGTCCCATCGGCAGCCATCCGGTTCGTAATGTCATCCTGGCCTTTCTGGCTATGGCTTTGGTGACGGGAGGTTTTGTATCATGGTTTGCCTCAAAAAATCCCGATGGCCTGGAATGGTCGATCACCAAGGTGACCGGCCAGGAGGAGTTGAAGGGGCCGGAACAGGGGCTGCATGCCACGTTGAATGCGCTTCAGGAAAAAACAGCCTTCCTGCCGGATTATTCATTCAAGAAACCGGCTGAAGCAAAGAAAGAAGAGGCAAAACCGGAAGCGGTTCAAGCGCATCAATCCGCGCAACCGGGGGAAAAGAAACCTGAAGAAGCAAAGAATGTTGCCGGCACCAGCGTGGCCGGTCTTGTCGGCGGGATCATGACACTGGCGCTGGCCTTTCTGATCGGCTTTATCCTGAAAAATCGAGCAGCGCAGACGTCCTGACTCGGCGTAACGGTAAAATACTCACACACAAAGGGAGCAATCGTGAAAACTCAGATTCTGGATGTACAGCTGTTGAAGAAGTTCGATGATGCAAAACGCCACCAGCAAACCATCTGGTCCGATGACCACTCAAAGATCAGCCTGTTCGGCATGAAACCGGGACAGGAGATCGTTACCCACACTCACCACGGCAGCCACATCTGGTTTGTTGTTGAGGGTACCGGTGAATTCACCGCCGGAGGAAAGACCCAGACGATCACTACCGGACAAATTGTTATTGTCCCGGCACATGAAGATCATGGCATCCGCAACGCTTCACAGGAGAATCTGGTTTTCGCTTCGATTACGGGGCAAGGGGACTAATCCTTTTGCACATTAAACGATGGATAGGCTATTGATTCACAACAACAATCCACCTTGACACGATGCAGGCTGCGTGGTATCTCAACAGTGCTATTTGCATGTTGAATGACAATTGAATATCGAATCACGGTGCCCGCAAGGGCTTGATAGGGAAGAGGGGTGTACTGCCGATTGGCATGATTCCCCCGCGGACCCGCCGCTGTAAGCGAGGACAAAGGGCAATATGTCACTGGTCGAAAGACTGGGAAGGCGCCCGGAGGATGAATCGCGAGCCAGAAGACCTGCCATGATTTCAGCACTCAACTATTCCCCATGGTAAAGGGAGAGTGAAATACGCGAAATGTGACTTTGAATACGAAAAGTCCGCATGCTGCTTCGGCAGGTGCGGACTTTTTTTTATTTGTTACTGTTTTTACTGGATGGAGTTGTGGAAGAGGGGTGAAATACCCCCGCTGCCCCGCAGCCGTGAAAGGAACGAACGCCCGAATAAAGCCACTGGGTAAATCCTGGGAAGGCGGGCAAGTAGGAAGCCTGAAGCCGGAATACCGCTCCAACCAAATAACCCGAGGGAGGAATAAATATTATGCACATCATGGAAGGTTTTTTACCGGTAAAACATGCCATCGGCTGGAGTATCGCTTCAGCCCCGTTCGTCGCCTACGGCCTGCGCTCCATAAACAAACGGATCAAGGAAAAACCGGAACAGCGGATGCTGCTGGGGGTTGCCGCCGCTTTCACCTTTGTCCTTTCAGCGCTGAAAATGCCCTCAGTCACCGGCAGTTGTTCACACCCAACCGGCACTGGCCTCGGAGCAATCCTGTTCGGTCCGGTGGCAATGGCTCCCATCGGCATGGTGGTGCTATTGTTCCAGGCAATATTGCTGGCACATGGTGGGCTGACCACCCTGGGGGCCAATATATTTTCCATGGCGATAGTGGGACCGTTTGCCGCTGCAGCAATTTACCGCCTTGCCAAAGCGGCAAGACTTCCCTTTGGATTTTCGATTTTCCTTGCCGCATCCTGTGCGGATCTTCTCACTTACGTCACTACATCGGCTCAACTGGCGTTTGCCTTTCCAGACCCAGTCGGCGGCATCACCGCCTCGTTTGTCAAGTTTGCCGGAGTCTTTGCTATCACCCAGATTCCACTGGCTATCAGCGAAGGCCTGCTGACAGCGGTGGTAATGAATGCCCTTGTACGCTTCAACTCCCGGGAGCTTCAGGAAATGGACGTAACAGCACCGCAGGAGGTGCAGGCATGAAGCGGTATCAAAACATGTTGATGATGATTGCGGTGATCGCCTTGGTGGCACTTCCGCTCTGGATGGTAAAAAGACCTGCACCAGGGGCGGATGGCAAGGAAGTACAGATTTTTGCAGGCTCCGATGATAAAGCAAAAGATTTGGTTGGGACTATTTCCCCAGACTACAAACCGTGGTTCACACCATTGATGGAGCCACCCAGCGGAGAGATCGGCTCACTGCTTTTTGCCCTTCAGGCAGCTCTGGGAGCCGGTTTCATCGGCTATTGGTACGGGTGCGCCAGAACACGGGCAAAGCTTGATCAGGCGAATCATAGGGCTGCCCGGTGCTGACAGAACAGTCAGCCTATACCAACAACTGGCGGCAGGTTTCCCCCGTTGCCAAGGGTTGTTTCTCCCTTTGTGGCATGGTTGCGGCCTTTGCAGCCGGATCGCCACGGACAGCCTTGGCTGTCGCATTCATCCTCTCGGCTGTAACAATTTTCGGTGCTGGTGTCCCTGCCATGCGCTATCTGCGGGTGGCGGCTCCTCCGCTTCTTTTTCTCACGGCAAGCGGTCTGTCTCTGCTCATTTCCCTCGACTTCGGCAGTTCTACACATGGCATATCACTACATCTGGCAGAAGCGGAATTTCCCCGCATCGCCCAGGTCTGCTGCCGCTCGCTGGCCAGCCTGGCAGCGCTGCTCTTTCTGGCTCTGACTACCCCGCTCTCGGATATCATCTCCCTGCTCCGGCGCTGCAAGGTGCCTGATACCCTGCTCGATCTGATGACCCTCTGTTACCGCACCCTTTTTGTGCTGTCTGAAGCGGTACATGATACGATTACCGCCCAGTCGGCACGACTGGGATACACATCTCTACGGCTGTCACTCCGGTCGCTGGGAGGAGTGGTTGCAAATCTGACCGTTCAGGTCTGGCAGCGTTCGCAAGCCCTCCATCTGGCCGCGCTGGCACGCAACAACGACGGCGCACTCCGCTTTCTGGAGCCCGTTTATCCGGACTCTCCCCGCACCATCTCCATCGCCGCCACCGCTGGCGGCTTGATAATTGCCCTGTCGATGGTCCTGCCATGAGCGAAGCACTCCTGAAACTGGAAAACATTTCCTACCGCTATCCGGACGGCACCGCTGCTCTCGATAACTGCACCCTGTCGATACGGAGGGGAAAGCGCACGGTCGTGCTGGGCGCCAACGGCGCCGGCAAAACAACCATGTTTCTGCACCTGAACGGCATCCTGCGCCCCTCTGCCGGACAGCTGTACTGGGAGGAAACGCCGCTTGATTACAGCCGGAGAGGAATGCGGGACCTCCGCTCACGGGTCGGCCTGGTGTTCCAGAATCCAGACAGCCAGCTCTTTTCAGCCAGTGTGCGGGAGGATGTCTCCTTCGGCCCGATGAACCTGGGGCTTGAGGAACGGATTGTGCGGGATCGCGTGGCAGATGCCCTCCGGGCCGTAAAGATGACCGAATGTGCCGATAAACCGGTGCACAATCTGAGCTACGGCCAGAAAAAGCGGGTCTGCATCGCCGGTGTCCTGGCCATGCAGCCTGATCTGGTCGTACTCGACGAACCGATGGCCGGACTTGATGCCGCCATGCAGAAAGAGCTGGCAGCAGTTCTTGATCATCTGCACACGATCGGCATCACCGTTATCATTGCAACCCATGACCTTGATTTTGCCTACGGGTGGGCGGACGAAGCGATTGTCCTGCGGAACGGACGGCTACTGGCGCATGGCAACGCCGCTGAAGTGCTGCTGCAACCTGACGTACAGACTGAACTCGGCGCATCACCACTGGTTGCAGACATCGCCACCTCCCTCACCTTGACCGGAATGGATGTTCGTGTTAATGGGTATCTGCCGCGCAGTAAGAGTGAACTGCTGAAGGCAATAAGCGAATTACACCGACAGGAGAACAACCTATGATCATCGTAACCGGAGGAGCAGGCCTGATCGGCAGCGCTGTGGTTCAGCGCCTGAACGAACGAGGCAGGGAAGATATCCTGATTGTTGACCACCTCGGCACCACCGACAAATGGCGCAACCTGACCCCGCTCCGCTTTATGGATTATCTGGAAAAAGACGCTTTTGAAAAACTGCTTGACGACGGCACACTCCCCGGACGCCTGCCGGGCAATCAGAAACTGGACGCCGTCATCCATCTCGGCGCCTGTTCAGCTACCACCGAACCGGACGCTACCTATCTGATCCGCAATAACTTTGAATATTCCCGCAAACTGGCCCTGGCATCGCTGGCTTCAGATGCACGCTTCATCTATGCCTCCAGTGCAGCGACCTACGGTGACGGCGAGCATGGTTTTATCGATGACGACAGCCAACTGGCGCTGCTCCGCCCGATGAACATGTACGGGTACTCCAAGCAACTCTTTGATTTGTGGGCACTGCGGCAGGGAATACTCGGCAGCATCGTCGGCATCAAATACTTCAATGTCTATGGTCCCAATGAGCAGCACAAGGGGGAGATGCGCTCCCTCGTGCTCAAGGCATACGAACAGATCAACGCAACCGGTTCACTGCGATTGTTCAAGTCGCACCGTCCGGAATACGGTGACGGCGAACAGCTGCGCGACTTCGTCTACGTCAAGGACGCCGCCGCCATGACGCTCCACTTTCTGGAGAACAGAAGCGCCGGAGGCATCTTCAACGTCGGCGGAGGCACCACCGTCAGCTGGAACCGTCTGGCCCGCGCCGTTTTCAGCGCCATGGAGCGCCCGTTCAACGTCGAATATATCGACATGCCCGAATCTATCCGCAACACCTACCAGTACCTGACCTGTGCCGAAACGGCAAAGATTCGCGCCGCCGGGTATGCCGCTCCGGTTACCCCTGTGGAAGAGGCGGTAGCGGATTACATCAGGAATTATCTCGTTCCGGGCAGACGGCTGGGGGACTGAAGCGTAATTCTGCCGTTTTCTCCGGTTCCGAACCGGACCCGTTTTTATTCTTTCGCTATTACGTACTAATTTTACTATACGCAGGTATCCCAATGTCTCTCGCAGAACAGGTATTAGAAGGCAACATTCGCGCCGCCGCCCGGCTGATGCGCGACATCGACGATGGCCGTCCCCAGGCGGTTGAAGAATTGAAGCAGCTCTATCCCCACACCGGCAACGCCTTTATCATAGGCATCACCGGCCCTCCGGGGGCTGGAAAATCAACCCTGGTCGATCAGCTGACCGCCTCATTCCGCAAGAAGGGAAAAAAAGTCGGCGTGGTCGCGATCGATCCCACCAGCCCCTTTACCGGCGGCGCGATCCTGGGTGATCGCATCCGCATGAACCGCCACTCCTGCGATGAAGGGGTTTTCATCCGCAGCCTTGCCACGCGGGGAGCGCTGGGAGGTCTTTCGCGCTCAACCTCGGATGTCGCCCTGGTTATGGATGCCCTTGGCATGGATATTGTTATTATCGAAACGGTAGGGGTCGGCCAGGATGAGGTGGATATCGTCAAAGAGGCACATACCACCTGTGTCGTAATGGTGCCGGGACTCGGTGACGATATCCAGGCCATCAAGGCCGGAATCCTCGAAATCGGCGATATTTTTGTCGTCAACAAGGCCGATCGGGACGGCGCTGACCGGACCGCACGGGAGCTGAGCACCATGCTGGATATGCGTCACGGAACGGAAGGAAGCTGGAACCCGCAGGTTTTAAAGACCGAGGCGCAGCGCGGCACCGGTATTGACGAACTGACCGACGAAATCCTTGCCCACCACGAGTTTTTCCTGTCAAGCGGAACCATTAACGATTTTCTGCGCGAACGCAACCAGCGCCATTTTATGAGCATCCTGCGCGACACCCTGCTCAAAAAGGCGTTGCAGTTCATGGCAAAGGACCGCTCCCTTGAGCGGATTGTGGCAGACATGAATGATCACCACATCGACCCGTATTCTGCCGTGGAAGAGATCGTCTCAAAAATGATGCCGGTTTAGACATTGAATTTTTCCCGAATTGCTCTATACTTTGCCTGAAGAACCTACGATTACCCATACGGGAGAATTAAGATGTCTCTGATAGAAATCGTCCTGATAATCATAGCTGCAGCGGCCTGTCTTCTTGTAGTAACCATGATCCCGACTCTTCTCACGATCAAGCGGACCGCCGCCTCGGTCGGAGAGCTTGCGGTGATGATCCGGAGCGAATTGAAGCCGACACTGCAGGAGTTGACAGGTGTGCTGACTGAGTTGAAAACTGTTGGTGGCGGCGTGGCCGAGCATACCGAAGATGTTACACGTTTCATGTCGGCACTGGGAGAAACCGGCACCAATCTGCACACGATCAATCGTACGGTAAGCGTCGTTACCGGCGTTCTCAACACCACTTCAGTCTGGGCGACCGGAGCAAAGGTGGCAGGAAAATACATTGTTGAACGGTATCTTAAAAAACGGGGAGGTATGTAATTATGTCTGACAAATGCGACGTATCGGCAGGAACTGTATTGGTATCGTTTGTAGCCGGGGCAGCAATCGGGGCGGGACTGGCGCTGCTGTACGCACCAAAAAGCGGGCGCGAAATGCGTGAGAACATTCTTGACCTGACGGAAGACGCAGTCGACAAGATCAAGGAATACGCCAAGGAAGCGCAGGAAAAAATTAAAAGCGCCGTTGAAGATGGCAAGGAAACGTTTGCTGAAAAAAAATCCGTCCTGGCATCCGCTATCGAAGCTGGCCGCGAAGCGATGCAGAAAGAGCGCAGTTCGGCGCAGTAACGGGCAGAACAGATCATAATTTGAAAGCCCACTTCGGTGGGCTTTTTTGTTACAACCTGAGCACAAAAATTCCAACTCCCTTCCAGCCTCAATCCGGCGTGCTTTTTCGAAGCGGATGCCCATTTTACGCGGTTTTAGCGTCATTGACTTTCATGCTCGCTTCCTTTATACTACGTCGCCAATGAAAAAGTTTACCCTCTCTACATATATCACTTTCGTTTTTGCAGCCCTGCTGCATGCTCTGCCCGTTGCTGCGACTGAGCCGATTCAGCCCCTTCTGGCTGAACTGACCCGCCCGAATGCCCTGTTGGTCGGGGCGGAGGAATCTCCCGCGCTTGTGCCGGTTGACGATCAGGCAACAAACGAACCCGGGGAGTCCGCTCCGGTTACAGCGCTCTTTTCTCTTGAAGAGCTGCGGGATTCAGGTGATGCCGCCAGTGATCTCGAACTGCCCGATGTCGGCCTGCCGATTTCCGATATTCCGTTAACCCTGAACAGCAAGGTTGAATATTTTCTGTACTATTTCCAGACCAGCGGCAAACCGTCCTTTTCGCGCTGGCTCTCGCACTCATCCCGTTATATTCCAATGATGAAGGAGATTCTGAAGCGCGAAGGAATGCCGGAAGACCTTGTATATGTCGCAATGATCGAGAGCGGTTTCCAGATGCATGCACGTTCATGGGCCAGCGCGGTAGGTCCGTGGCAGTTCATGTCGGAGACCGGACGACGCTATGCCCTGAGGATCGATCAATGGATCGACGAGCGTAAGGATCCGGTTAAGGCCACCTCCGCTGCGGCGCTGTACCTCAAAGAGTTGTACGGCATGTTCAAAGGCGACTGGTACCTGGCGGCTGCCGGCTACAATGCCGGTGAGAACAAGATCATGCGCGCCATCAGCATGTATAACACCAGCGACTTCTGGGAAATTTCCCGAGGATCCTACCTGAAGCGCGAAACCAAGGAGTATGTCCCCAAACTTCTTGCTGCTGCCATAATTGCCAAAGATCCGGCACGCTACGGCTTCACCGACATCGCGTATCTGACACCAATCGAGTACGATACCGTCACAATACCCTCCCGCACCAACCTTGATCTGGTAGCAAAACTGACCGGTACAACCTACGAAGCGATAAAAGAACTGAATCCGGATTTGCGACACTGGTGTACCCCACCCAACTATCCGGATTACAGCCTCAAAATCCCCAAAGGGAGCAAGCAGCAGTTTGAAACTGAATATGCAAAAGTCCCCGAAGACCAGCGCTATACCGAACGCGTTCTGTACAGCCGGTATCAGGCCCGCAAGAGGGATTCACTCAAAAGCGTGGCCCGCCGTTTCGGCACGTCGCCAGCTATTCTGGCAGAGCTGAACGGCCTTAATGCCAAAAGTCGTGTCGCCGGCAAGTCATTGCTCGTGCCGGTCAAGCAGACCGTAGATTTCAGCCATGAAGGCAGGGCTCCCCGAACAGCTGCGGCAGGGAAAGGGAATTTTGCTAAATATTACACCGTGAAACATGGCGACACGCTCAGCTCCCTGGCAAAACGCTTCAATGTTTCAACCAAACTGCTCTCCGCCTGGAATAACATGAAAGCAAAAGTCGCTCTCAAGCCGGGCCGGCGCATTATTATCGCAAAATTCACCGAAAAAAACGGCAAGATGGCTCCGGCAGAACCAAAGAGCTGACGACTTCCGCTTATCCCAATCCCAGTGCCTCGAAGTATGAAAGGAAACCCCGATGTATAACATTCTTATCTCCGCAGCTGCTGCAGTTGCCGTGCTGCTGATACTTGTTTTTGTCCTCAAGCTGGCCTGGTGGGGATCACTGATTGTCGGACTGATTGTCTTCGGCATTGTTTTCGTCCTGTTTTCACGCATCACCATGAAGAAGGTCATGGCTTCCATCGAGACTGCCGGCAAAGACCTTCAGGCCCAACCCCCGCGCTTTGAAAAAGCGATTCGCGAACTGAAAGATGCCCTGCAATACAGCAAATGGCAGCTGTACGTGGAGGGGCAGCTTCATTCCCAGATCGGCATGATCTACTATATGAAACGTGACTTCTCGAACGCCTTTCCCCATCTGGAAAAGTCGTTTTTCAAGAACTGGGCCGCCACCGCCATGCTGGCTGTTTCCTACATGAAACGCCAGAAGAAGGACAAGATGATCAGCACGTTTGATCGGGCGGTACAATGGAACAGCAAGGAGTCGCTTCTCTGGAGTCTGTACGCATACTGCATGAACGAGAGCGGCGAGTCGGTAAAAGCTAAGGAGATACTTGCCAAGGGACTGAAAAAAATTCCGGGTGACGAGAAGCTGAAGGAAAACCTGGACTGCCTGGAGAGGGGCAAAAAGATGAATATGCGGGCGTATGGCGATTTATGGTTCCAGTTCCACCTGGAAAGCCTCGGCGCCCTGCAGAGGCACCAGATGGCGTCCATGGGGGGCAGGATGCAGCGGCGCATGGTCGTCAAAAGATAAACGGCAGACAAAGGGATTCCAGGACGGGGTCCCTTTTTCGTTCTGGGTGAGTGCCTCT
Source organism: Pelobacteraceae bacterium (assembly GCA_041675485.1). Taxonomy (GTDB): domain Bacteria; phylum Desulfobacterota; class Desulfuromonadia; order Geobacterales; family Pseudopelobacteraceae; genus JACRCG01. The sequence goes on from JBAYTT010000024.1 coordinate 25,720, forward strand.
TCAATGATAAGGACCGACGCTTGATAATCCGCACATCTGCGGTATTCTTTTCGGAATGAAACGTCACTCTTTGGGCGCAATACATAAAAATACTTGACAGATATTTGGCTTATATGGTGTTAATTAACATCAGAATTCAATGAATAAACTGTACGTGCCGTCGGCTTTGAGAATCGGAACAGGTCTTTCAGTCAGCATCGCCTGCTCCACTGAGTCGCTGCAGGAAACGGTAATAATACAAAGGAGAAACCAATGGCCACACATGCACTTGTAAAACTTGATGAAGCAAAGAGCGACGAACTGATCCAACTTGTCAGTTTCATGCTGGCCGACGAAGAATATGGAGTTGAAGTCCTTAAAGTACGCGAAATTATCCGCATGCCGACGATTACCAAGATGCCCAATGTGCCGCAGCATGTCGAAGGCATCATCAACCTGCGCGGCAAGGTCATCCCGATCATCTCAATGCGAAGGCGCTTCAACCTGATGGAGAATGCAAACAACAGCCAGACGCGTATCATCATCATGGATGTCTCCGGCAGTTTGACCGGATTTATCGTCGATGCTGTTTCAGAGGTTATCCGCATCCACAGCAGCGAAATTCAACCCCCCCCTTCAATGGTGCTCTCCGGCGGCATCGGCCAGGAGTTCATCACCGGCGTATTTAACCATGCCGAGCGGCTCTTAATCATCATGGATGTTGACAAGATGTTTTCCGATGATGAACGGGAGAGTTTTGCTGAATTTTAGGATTGTTTCCATCATTCGTTCAAAAGGAGGGGGTTCCGGAAAGGGTCCCCTCCTTTCGTTTCAGTCAAGAACCTCCCTTGCCTTGCGGTTCCTGATTATTATGGTATATGGAACCGGAGATCCCGTAGCTGAACGATTCCGGAGGCTGACATAATGAAACGACCTTTTCATCTCCTGTACCTGCTGCTGACACTTGGTCTTTTACTGGCCGGCACCGCCTGCAATCGTTCGGAACCGCCGCAGGTAAGCCTGAAAACCGCTGAGGTGGCCAGTAAAACCGCACCGGTTAAAAGAATGCCGCCGCTACGCATCGGGATGGGAGCCATGATCACTCCAAAGGAAGGGTATGTCTACTACCAGCGACTGCAAGGCTATATCGAGAAAAGACTGGGGAGACCTGTTCAGCTGGTAGACCGTGAGAATTACGATGAGATGAACGGACTGCTTGAATCGGGCGGGGTTGATGCCGCTTTCGTTTGTGCGGGCCCCTACGTGGAAGGTAAGTCGAAATTCAACCTGGAACTGCTGGCCATGCCACTGGTAAAAGGGGAGCCGATCTATTATTCGTACATACTAGTTCACAAGGACAGTCCCATCAGCAGCTTCAAGGAACTGAGGGGCAAGACCTTCGCTTTTACCGATCCGAAATCAAATTCCGGCAAGCTGGTACCAACCTATATGCTGGCAAGGATGAAAGAGACCCCCGAGAGCTACTTTTCCCGCGTTGAGTACACCTATGGCCACGACAAGTCAATTAGAGCTGTCGCTGAAAAGATTGTCGACGGTGCGGCGGTTGACAGCCTGATCTGGGAGTATATCGCCATCAAAAAACCGGAACTGACCGGCCAGACCAGGATAATTGCAAAGTCGGCTCCCTACGGAATCCCGCCGATGGTTGTCAGGCCCGGATTAGATCCCGAGATCAGAAAAAAGTTGAAGGATATCCTGCTGTCAGCGGCAAACGACCCGGAGGGAAAAGAGATTCTGAAGGGGATGATGATCGACTCGTTTGTTGCCGGAGATGACAAAAACTACGACACCATCCGAACGATGAATGTCTGGATAGCGAGGCAGCGCAACGCGGCAAAATGAGACCACTCCCTCTTAAAACTCAGTATATATGCGGCATCTGTGGTCTGATACTCTTTGTATCCCTGACATTGCTGCTCTATATGAGCGTACGGTTCAACAAAAGACTGGAACATGAACTGCAGAAAAGGGGCGTCTCGATTGCTCGAAATCTCGCCGAAGCATCGGTCAAGCCGATCCTCACCGAGAACAACGTTGCTCTTCAGCTTCTTGTCAACAGTCTGAAGCGGGAAGAAGAGGATATCCGCTACATCTACATCGTCACCAAACAGCAGCAGGTTATTGTTCATACCTTCGGCCAACTCTTTCCGCAAGACCTGCTTAAACTCGACCGCCTTGATATGAATGGCGAAAAGCCGCTTATTCAGCCGCTGCAGGTCGAACAAGAGCGATTGGAGGATGTCTCTACGGTTATCCAACAGGGTGACTTTGGTCGCGTGCACATCGGGATCTCGAAAGATGTGCTTGTGGCAGAGCGGCGAGAGATGGCTCGTCATAACGCGCCGTTTATCGGATTGATTCTGATGATTGGAAGCACCGCAGCATGGTGGTTTGCTTCAAAAATCACCAGGCCGATCATCGCTCTTTCGAACAGCGTAAAAATGGTCGCTGAAGGGCACCTGGACGGAGTAATCGAGGTTTCGTCCCATGACGAAATCGGAGCATTAACGCTGGCATTCAACGCCATGACCGCTGATCTGAAACGAAGAACCGAGCAGCAGCTCCAAACGGAGAATGAACTCCGCATGCAGACTTCCCTTTTAGAGGACGAGGTAGCAGAGCGCCAGATGGCGCAGGAAGAGCTGTCCGTCAAGCAGTACCAACTGGAAGCCCTCAATCAGTCGCTGGAGGAACGCATCAACCGAACCCTTGCAGAACTGCGCACCAAGGACAGGGTCATGCTGGCACAGGGGCGACAGGCGGCAATTGGAGAAATGATCAACAATATCGCCCATCAGTGGCGTCAACCGCTCAACAACCTGGGCTTGATCATCCAGAACATCAAGGCTGACTACGACTCAGGCAGGCAGACTCCCGAAGAATTGGCGAGTGACGTGAACAAGGTGATGGAGACGATCATGTTCATGTCGCAGACCATCAATGATTTCAGCAGCTTTTTCTCCCCGGACAAAGTCAAGAAGATTTTCTACATCTCCCAGGGTCTCACCAGAGTCATAGCCATGATTGAAGCCAGCCTGTCGAAGCAGGGTATACAGCTTATCGTCGAGCAGAAAGAAGAACATGTTGCGGTTGCAGGATATTTTAACGAGTATAACCAGGTATTGCTCAACCTTCTCAGCAATGCCAGGGATGCCTTACTGGACAAGCGAGTGGACAAGCCGGTTATTACCATCAGGATCTCGCGTGAGGAGGGGCAGGGAATCGTGCGGATACAGGACAATGCCGGCGGAATTCCCGAAGAGATCATCGGACAGATATTCGACCCCTATTTCACCACCAAGGAACAAGGCAAGGGGAGCGGCGTCGGCCTGTATATGTCAAAAACCATCATTCAGGAGCATTTTGGCGGCACTCTTACCGCTGCAAACGTTGGGAGCGGAGCCCAGTTTACGATCGCCACTCCCCATGCCTGGGACGGGCTTTGAGTAATTGGTTTCCGAACGAGCGCAGCGCCTTGTAGCAGCCTTCCGGCGTTGAATCGAAGACACGGACCGGGCAACCAATCCGCCGCTCCAACCCCTCCAGCGAAACATCATCCAAAAAGACCCCCTCGCCCTCCTTCAGCATCACATCCGGTACGAGCAGGCATGAACCGATATCGTGGCCGGCCAGCGCCGACACGATATCATTGCCGGCAATCAGCCCGCTTACCGTAATACTCGATCCGAAAAGCGTGTTTTCAACCGCCAGCGGCACAATATCGACCCCGCTCTTGTCCGCTAGTTGAACAAGGAAATCCCTGACGAAATCATACGACGAGACACCGGTCACCACAGTAGCCCGAAAACCTCCAATCGGGCGCGCCCTCCGCAACAGCCGGCCTGCCTCCTTCATAAAGAGCGGCACCATGCCGACTCCATTTTCTATCTGGGGGAAATCACCGTATTCTTTTATGGGGGGGAATGGCAGACCTGCCTTGAGGAAAAACTCGTCTGCCAGAAATAGAAACGGCTGCCGCAGCTTTCTCCGCAAAGCTTCCGCCCGCGGCTGCCAGACCGAGATGAAGTGCCGTGCATATTCGGCATCTACCGCTGTTAACCGAGGCAGTTTCTGCCGATGGGCGGTAAGACCGAGCGGTACAACCGCCAGTGATTGCACCGCCGGGTAAAGGGCAGCCAGGTCGGTCACGGTGCGCTGCAGCTCGACTCCGTCATTCAGACCGGGACAAAGTACAACCTGTGTATGCATGACGATCCGGGCGGCAGCCAGCCTCTGCAACTGCTGCAAAATGCCGGGGATTCCGGGCTTGCCGAGCAGCCGCTCGCGCAGATCCGGATTGGTGGCATGCACTGAAATATAGAGCGGGGAGAGGCGTTGCTCGATAATACGATTCAGAGCCGACGTCTTCAGGTTGGCCAGCGTGACGTAGTTCCCGTTTAAAAAGGAGAGGCGGTAGTCTTCATCCTTGACGTACAAAGGTTTGCGGAGCCCTTTGGGGAGCTGGTGAACAAAACAGAACAGGCAGTTGTTGGCACAACGGGCAGGAGCAGGGGCGGAAAACTTCAACCCGAGCGGTTCTCCCGCATGACGTTCGACTTCAAGTTCCCACAGTTCGCCATCCGGTTTCTCGATCTCCAGCAGCAACTCTTCTTCGGAAGCGGTGTAATAGCTGTAATCGATAAGATCGCGCAGTGGCTGTCCGTTAACAGCCAGCAACCGGTCGCCCTCTTCGACCTCCAACCCGTCAGCAATTGAACCGGAAGCGACATAATCAATTCGAAGTCCTGTCATCACCCCTCCCGGTAAAAGTCAGAGGTGCGATAGAAGTCAGCCAGAGAGCGGAGGAACACCTGCAGTACGGCGGTGACCGGCACCGCCAGCAGCATCCCGGTAATGCCGAAAAGCTGTCCGCCGATCAGCAGCGACACGATCGCTACCAACGGATGCAACCCGACGGTATCGCCAACTATTTTCGGAGTGATAATGATACCCTCCAGCAGCTGAACAAGCCCGAACCATCCCAGGCAGAGCAGAGGGTGAAGGATGTCGTTATATTTGAGCAGGGCCATGACAACCGACAGACAGATGCCGATAATCGTGCCGACGTAGGGAATAATAAAGGTAATCCCCGCCAGCGTACCGATGGCAATCGCCAGGTCTATCCCGATGACGTACAGGCCGGCAGAGTAGAGGAGCGCAAGAATTGCGCATACGGACAACTGGCCCCGGACAAAACCTGACAACACGGCATCTATTTCTGCCAGTTTATTGCCGTAAGCCGGTCTGAAACGCTCCGGAATATACGATGAGATGAAGGCTTTCAGCTGCGGGAGATCAAACAGCAGATAAAACAGATAGACCGGAATGATCAGGTACCCCAAAACGGCAAGGAGCACGCCTACCGTCGACGTGAGAGCCTTCTGCAGGAGCGCCAGCAGCGGCTTGAGCAGATCTGGCGCGGAACTGCGGGCCTGCTGCAGCAGTTCGCCCAACCGGAGTGCAAGCCTGTCCGGAGTCTCAACGCCAAGATACTCTTTAATTGCCGCCGGAGTAATCTCATAGAGATGCTGGACATACGCCGGCAGATTGAGCTGTATGCTTGAAAGTTCTCCGGAAATCGATATCACGAGAAAGAGAGTAAAACCGCCGCAGAGGAGTACCGTCAATGCAAAGACGATCATAATGCCGTAGAGTCGCTTTATTCCTTTGCGTTCAAGGAACTCCACCGCGGGGTTCAGTATGTAGGCCAGCGCAAAAGCGATAAACAGCTGCAGGAAAACGTCCGAGGAATAATAGAGTACGGCAGCGGCAGGAATAACCAACAGGAGTGCCGTACCTAAAAGGATTTTTGTGCTTTTTGACATGGGTCGTTTCGAGAAGCCCCTCCCGGATCGGGTTGACCAGAGAGGGGGCTGTGGGTTGGTTACTGGTGCAGCCTGAAGGTACCATCCGCGGAAGTGATGGTCGCTATCGAGTGCTTGTAAATCAGCATGTCTCCGCCGGAGTAAAGAAAAAGGGAGAAGTTATAGAATGATATAATAAATAAATACA
>JBAYTT010000025.1:0-31502 GCA_041675485.1 Pelobacteraceae bacterium
CAGCGGAATACCCTGCTTGGTAATCGTGGTGATGACCAACTCACCCCGCTCCCCTTCCGGCAGCCGCTCCCCGGTTTCCGGGTTGATGATTTCCGGGATGAAGTGATCCTCCCAGATATGGAGGCCCTTCTTGGCTTCGATGCACTCGATGGCAACACCCGGTCCCATGATCTCAGACAGTCCGTAGATATCGATTGCCGACAGATTGAGTTTTGCCTCGATCTCGGAGCGCATCGCCTCGGACCACGGCTCCGCGCCGAAAATGCCGACCCGAAGCTTCAGATCCTTGAAATCCACCCCTTCCGCTTGCGCTTCTTCCGCCATGAACAGCGAATAGGAAGGAGTACAGGTCAGTACCGTCGAACCGAAATCCTGCATGATCATGATCTGGCGCTTGGTGTTGCCGCCCGATATCGGAATGACTGAAGCTCCCAGGCGCTCGGCACCGTAATGGGCACCCAAACCGCCGGTGAACAGGCCGTAGCCATAGGCGTTGTGGATGATATCCCCCTTGTGGGCGCCGGCCGCAACAAACGAGCGCGCCATCAGTTCGGACCAGGTCGAGATATCATTCTGCGTATAGCCGACAACAGTCGGTTTGCCGGTTGTACCGCTCGACGCATGAATTCGTACGATCTCTTCCATTGGCGCGGCAAACATGCCGTAGGGGTACGAATCACGCATATTCTGCTTGGTGGTAAACGGGAGTTTCTGCAGCTCTTCCAGGCTGGTGACAACGGAGGGCTTTATACCCAGCGAGTCAAATGTTGCTTTATAAAACGGCACATTGGCATACACTCTTTCAAGCGTTGCCTGCAGGCGCTTCAGCTGCATCGCTTCAAGAGCCGGACGCGGCAGAGTCTCAATTTCTTCGTTGAAAAACATACGATCGTTACCTCGAAAAGTAATTATCTGAATCCGTGACGGTGGAGCGCCGAAATGCCAGAATGCCGGAGCGGAAGCGACACGGATTCAAAAATCAAACCAACCCTGCGGCAAAACTCTCTCCGGTATAGCCATCCACGACGACATCAAGATGACCATCGTTCGGACAAAACAGGAGACCATGTATCGGGACGTCCTTTGGTATCAGCGGGTTATGCCTGATTATCTTGACGACCCGTTCGATGTTTTCCACGGGATGCGCAAAGATTCCCAGCCACTGCTTCAGGTCCGGGATATGAATGTCGATGATATCGGGGGAGATGCCGCGCCGCACCATATCACCCTTGATCGACTCGGCATCAATATGGGCCATGCCGCAGTCCCGATGGCCGATGACGAAGACCTCGTCCACACCCAGCATGAAGATTCCGGCCACCAGGGAGCGGATAACGGCGCCCGACATCGGATCGACGATAGTGTTGCCGGCATTCTTGATAACCTTTGCTTCACCCCGCTTGATCCCCATGGCCGGTTCCAGAAAATCAACGAGCCTGGTATCCATGCAGGTGAAAATGGCCAACTGCTTTTGCGGCGACTTAGGCAACGGCGGAAAAGCATCCGGCTTCACAAAATTCCGGTTGGCGGCGATGACCGCCTCAAGCTGCGTCACTGGAACTCCCGCCCCATCTGAAAGGCACGCTTGTTGATCTCCAGCGCCCTGGCCGGCACCATCTTTTCCAGGGCTTTCATCCAGAACTCTTCAGGGATGTTGAGCCGTTTGGAAACCGCTCCGAGCAGGACCGTGTTGGCAGCCTTTGCATTGCCGGCGGTTGTAGCCAGCTTTTGGCCATCCACCAGCAGGAAATCGGAGAACTGTGCCTTGATGCGTGCGGCAAGCCCTTCCGGGTAGAGTTCCTGCCCCATCAGCACGGACGGCGGCGAAATCTGCAGGTCGTTGGCGACAACGCTCCCCCCCGGTTTCAGAAGCGACAGTGACCGGGCAGTCTCCATCAACTCGAAGCCGAACAGGATGTCCCCCTCCCCCTCCGGCACAATCGGAGAATTGATCTCCGTGCCGTAGCGGACATGGGAAACGACACTGCCGCCGCGCTGGGACATGCCGTGAATTTCACTTTTCTTGACATCGAAACCGGCCAGCATGGCCGCCTCGGAAAGTATTTCGGATGCCAGCAGGATCCCCTGTCCGCCGACACCGACCAGCAGTATGTTTGTAATCTGTCGGCTCATTTCACACTCCCGATCGCATCGAACTTGCACAACTGGCGGCAGACATCGCACCCGGTACAGAGCAGCGGGTCGATGTTCGCCTTCCCCTTCTTGCTCCCGTCACCGGCCGGCAGCCATTCGATGGCCGGACAGCCGATTTTCAGGCAGGCGCGGCACCCGGTGCATTTGTAGGCATCAACCGCATAAACCGGCCCTTTCTGGAAGACATCATCCCGCTTGATCAGGACACACGGCTTGTTGGTGATGATCACGGAAGGTTCGGGACGCTCCATCTCTTCGGCAATGACTCTCCTGGTCTCTTCCAGATCGAGCGGATTGATGACGCGAATATTCTTTACCCCCAGCGCCTTGCAGAGGAGCGGAATATTGATGGCGTGCGTCGGGTCGTCCATCAGGGTAAAGCCGGATGCCGGATTATCCTGACGGCCGGTCATCGCGGTAATGCTGTTGTCGAGGATGATCACCGTGGCCGGTGCATTGTTATATACCATATCCATCAAACCGTTGAGGCCGGTGTGCAGGAAGGTGGAATCGCCGATGACGGCGACAACTTTCTTCTTCTCCTCATCGGAAACGACCTTGGTCACGCCGGTTGCCATGCCGATGGAGGCGCCCATGCAGACGCAGGTATCCATGGCCGAGAGCGGCGGCATGAAACCAAGGGTGTAACAGCCGATATCGCCGGTAACGTAGGCTTTAAGCTGGTTGAGCGTATAAAACACGCCGCGGTGCGGGCAGCCGGGGCACATGTTTGGCGGCCGGCCGGGAAGCTTTTCGACGGACGATTCAGATGGCTGTGGAAGCTTGAAAGCGGCGCGCAGCCGACCGGGAGTCAGTTCGCCGCAAAGCGAGATGATCTCCTTGCCGATGGCGGGAATTCCCATCGCCTTGACCTGATCCTCGATAAACGGGTCAAGCTCCTCGATGACATAGAGCGTGTCAACCTTCGCGGCAAACTCACGGATCAGGTCGTGCGGCAGCGGGTGTACCATGCCGAGCTTCAGGGTCGAGGCGTTCGGCAGCACTTCCCGGACGTATTGATAACAGATGCCCGCCGTAATGATGCCGATGGTTTTATCGCGCAGTTCCAGACGGTTGATCGGCATTGTTGCGGCAGCCTTGGATAGATCAACCAGTTTCTGCTCTACCAGCGGATGACGGACGCGGGCATTGCCGGGGAGCATGACCAGTTTGGCAGGGTTTTTTTCAAGTTTCGGCACCGGCAGGCCGGTAACCCGCTCACCCAGCTCGACGACGGATTTGCCGTGGGAAATGCGGGTGCTGCTTCTGAGCATGACCGGCGCATCATACTGTTCGGACAGTTCAAACGCCAGCCGGGTAAACTCCTTGCATTCCTGCGAATCGGACGGTTCCAGCATCGGCACCTTGGCAAATCTGGCATAGTTGCGGCTGTCCTGCTCGTTCTGTGACGAGTGCATTTCCGGATCGTCGGCTGCAACCAGCACAAGACCGCCCCGCACGCCGGTGTACGCCAGGGTAAAGAGCGGATCTGCCGCAACATTGACGCCGACATGCTTCATCGTGCAGAGCGCCCGGCCGCCACCAAAGGAGGCCCCGATGGCAACTTCCAGCGCCACTTTTTCGTTGGGAGCCCAGGAGGAATTGATCTCTTTATACTGCAGCGTATTTTGAAGAATTTCTGTTGAAGGGGTGCCGGGATATGCGCATGCGACGAGGCAGCCGGCTTCGTAGGCACCGCGGGCAATGGCTTCGTTGCCGGAGAGAATTGTTTTCATCGGTCATGTTCCTTGCAGAGACAAAATCGGTAGTAAATAATAGCGCCGGACTATACTAAAAATGCCGTGAGATTGCAATTTGTTTGAGAATTACGGCTGGAAACGAAGAAAATACCGCACCTTTCACGTATACAATCCTCACTGCTGCAGCCTGCAATTTCCCCTCTCTGCAGGCACTGTAAAAAAATGGGCACCCCGCCCACTTTTTTACACCTCTGTAAACCCTTGCTACAACTGCCTTTACAGACACTCCAAAAACAGGTGTAAAAAAACGTTCACCTGGCACCTGCACAAACGATCCAACACCGGTCTTTGCCTGCTGGCATACAAAATTTCAACCTGCTTGAATTGTTGCATTTTTTAATATTGGTATGTGGATACCCACTGCTTGGCACACTCCGTGTACTTGTACGGTCGCGCATGGCAGTGATTCGAAGAGAATCAAGTCACGTACCCGACAAAAGCGATTGAAGCATTTAACGGCAGATGAACGCAGAACAGAGAGTGCAGATCAGTTAGCAAACACATCGCATCACGTGATTAATTTTATTTCAAATATCAAGCCTGGCGTTGTTGTGTTTAGTGAAAATATCAATTAAAGTCTGCTTAGTTTGCAGCGAAGGAGATTATGCACGAACGTAGGATATTGACGGCGTTAGAGATAGGTAAAACCATCTGCCGGAGGCGACAGGAATTGGGATTGACGCAGGATGCATTGGCCGACCGGATTGCGGTCACCTGCCAGCAGGTGCAGCGGTACGAATACGGCAAGAACAAGCTCAATATAGAAAACCTCCAGCTGATTGCCAAGGCACTTGCCGTACCGGTTTCGTATTTCTTCACCAGGCATTGCATGACTGAGCAGGTGTCAAAGGAAGATCATTTGAATCCGTCGGAGCGGAAAGTGGTGGAGATGTTCCGCAGGATTGATAACGGAGAAGTGAAGTCCACGGTGGTGAAGCTGCTTAAGGCTGCCTCCGGTGGAAAAAGGGCGTGAATGATATTTAGCGTGAGGGAACATACTGTTTGTCATAAATAACGCGAAAGCCGCCCAGGGTCATGCATTGTGCTGATCGGCGGCTTTTGTGTGTGTGTAGTTGAATAGCTGGTGGAGCAATCGCCACAAAGAAAGGATGCTGCCGGTTTATGAGCACTCTGAAAATTCTTCTGGTTCACGGTGTCGGACATAAAGAGGTAAACGGGACCTGGGATGCCGAATGGCAGGCGGCCATCCGCACGGCGGTCGGCGGTATCGATCCGGGCGTGACGCTTGAATTTGAAAAAGTCCCTTACGACGAACAGTTTGCCAAGGCAAAGCTCGATGCCGGGGTGATTGCCGAGGCGTTGGCGCGCCTGCTGGCCAGCGGCGTGTGGCACGGCATCGGTGACATTTTTTCGAGCCGCGGCTTTGGCGATGATGTCCGCTGGACCGCCGGCATGGTGGCGCAGTGGGCAGCCGACGAAGAGCTCCGGGCCGGCTGCAATGCCGCGCTGGAGAACATGATAGCGCAGTTCAAGCCCGATCTGATCTGTGCCCACAGTCTCGGCTCGCTGATCGCCTACGACACCTTTGCGCGCAAGCCGGACGTTGTCGCGGGGAAGACCTTCATCACCCTCGGCTCGCAGATCGGCAACCCCTTCGTCCGTTCCATCTTCGGCGGCCGCATCGAGCCGCTCACGAAGGCCTCCTTCTGGTATCACCTCTTTAACGAAGAGGACGACGTGCTGACCGCCGGGATCGACATCAGGGCGGACAATTTCGAGCAGGTGACCACCTTTTTCGACATCCCCGGCCCTGCCGACCACGACCCGGCCGCGTACCTGTCCCATCCCAATGCCATCGATCTCGTCTGGCGCAGCATCGTGACCAAGCGCCCAGCAACCCTTTCCCGTTCGCTGGCGTCACTCAAGAAAGCCGCTGTCAAGCCGAAGCGCCGCGCCCTGCTGGTCGGGATCAACGGCTATCCCAATCCCGCCGACCGTCTGGAAGGGTGTGTCAACGATGTTTACCTGATGAGCGAGGTTTTGCAGGAGCAGGGCTTCGACCCGAAAGATATCCGGGTGGTGTTGAACGAGCGGGCCACCGCCGACGGCATCAGGGAACGGCTGGAATGGCTGCTGGAAGGGGCCGGAAAAGACGATCAGCGCTTCTTCTTTTACAGCGGCCACGGCGCGCAGTTGCCCGGCTATGGCGGCAGGGAGGAGGTGGACCATCTGGACGAATGTCTCGTCCCGTTTGATTTTGACTGGTCCAAGGAAAAGGCGGTCACCGACGACTGGTTCTGCCGGCTCTACAGCCAGATCCCCTACGACACCAATTTCACCGCCGTGCTCGACTGCTGCCATTCGGGCGGCATGACCCGCAACGGCGCGCTCAAGGTGCGCGGCCTCGACCCGCCCGACGATATCCGCCACCGTTCGCTCAAGTGGGACCGGAAGCGGAGCATGTGGGTGCCGCGCGAGTTGGCTTTGGCCGGGAAAGATCTGGTTGACAAGGGAGAAAAGGCGCACTACCTGGGGAGCACGGGTGCGGAGCGGCGTCTGGGGCTTGCCGTGCCGCTCTGGACGTCGGCGGATAATTTCCGCAAGGCCACCAAGGCTTACAACCACAGCGGGCCGTATACCCCGATACTGTTCGAAGCCTGCCGCGAGGAGGAATACTCCTATGAATACCGCCACGGAGTGACCTCGTACGGGGCTTTTACCTACTGTCTGGCGGGCATACTGCGCCAGATGCGCGCCGAAAAGAAGCCTGTTACGGTTGACAAGTTGATCAAGGCAGTTGCCAAGCGTCTTAAGGAGTTGAAGTATCAGCAGACGCCGGTGCTGGTTTGTCCGAAGGAGAAGCGTGGGCAGGTGCTGCATTATTGAGGATGGCATGTGTACAGGTTTGGCACTGTTTGCTGTTTCTCACTAGTGTTACAGGAATTCACAGAGGTAATAAATGACCGAAATTACGACTATACCGGAATTGGGCATCACTCAGCGGATATTCACGGTTCGCGGGCACAAGGTTATGTTGAGCATTGACTTGGCAGCGCTCTATGAAGTTGAGCCAAAGGTTCTGGTTCAGGCGGTTAAGCGAAATATTGAACGTTTTCCGGAAGATTTCATGTTTCAGCTGTCAGACCAGGAGTTTGGCAACTTGAAGTCACAATTTGTGACTTCAAGTTGGGGAGGCATACGTCGTGCTACCCCCTATGCTTTTACAGAGCAGGGAGTTGCCATGCTCTCCGGAATCCTCAACAGTCAGAGAGCGATCAAGGTAAATATCGAGATTATGCGGGCTTTTGTGCGGCTGCGCGGAATGCTTGCTTCCAATGTGGAGCTTTCCCGCAAAGTAAATGCGCTGGAGAATAAATACGATTCCCAGTTCAAGGTGGTTTTTGACGCTATCCGGCAGTTGATGGTGCCGCCGGAGGAGAAAAAGAAGCGAGCGATTGGGTTTGGGAGGGGAGATTAAGATTTTAAGTGGGGAGTGTCCCGCTTTTTCCTGGGGGCATCTCCTTATTATTCATTTAATGCACTGGTTCATTGATGTGTTCATAAATTGTTTGTGACGTCAGTAGAGGAAGTTTGCCTGAATTTATTGATGCCATAGTTTGCAGGGGCAAGAGAGGCAATAATGAGAAGGGAATATGTACAATAATAATCTTGAGGATTGCAGAGATATGCTGTCTGTTGGCGTATTTTAAAAAACAGCGTGAACATTGATTTTACCAGCAGTACCGCTCCATGGGAACTATCCTGAACAAAAAGGAGATCATCATGACAAAGGCAAAAATGACCGGCGCAAAAGCTGCATCCAGTGCATCAAAAACTCTGACAAGTTCCGCGACTGCTCCTAAATCCAAGACTGCAGCGGGAAGTGCTCTGTCCCAGGCTAAAGCACCGCAGAAAGTTACGTCACCTAAGGCGGCAACTGCAGCTTCAAAGGTTTTGCGTGATGGGCGGACGAGTAAGGAATCAAAGGCAGCGGCGGGAAGTGCGTTGGCTCAGAAGCCGTCGAAAGGGAAGGAGTAGTTTTTGAAAGATGGCGAGCGGGAAGTTGACATGGTTTGTCATGAGTGTAGTTCTGACACTATTTGGTTTTGCGGACGCACATATTTAATTCAATCGAGATAAGTAAGGTGTCCCTAGAATACGATGAAGTCATATTGGCGTTGTAATAATTAATTATTCAATAGAGTGGGGAAGTTAAATGGGTGTTAATTGGGAAGAATTGTTGACAGTGGATTGTCAGAAAGCAGCGGAACTCTTTGTTTGTCATCCCGGTTTTGTTGATTCAAAAATTCAAATACGTGGTTATACGATCCCATTTTCTGGAACTCAGCAAAATTTTAATGAGATTATGAACTTTCTAAGGCGGCAATTACTCAAATATGTTTTTCCAGAAAAAGAGCGGCCAGAAGATATTGATTGGGCTATTGGGAGAGATAAATTCGGGGACAACAACCCAATAAGTGACGGAAAACTTGGGGAGATGCTCCTTTATGTCTTTGTAGAGGCATTTTTAAAGACTCCACTCATGGCATATAAGTTAAAAGACTTGGGGAATCCCAACGATCAAGTAAAAGGGGCGGATGGTGTTTTTATAGGAGAGTATCAAGGACAACCCGCACTATTGATTGGAGAATCAAAAATACATCAAACCGTCTCAGCGGCGGTAAAAAGTGCAATGGAATCTCTTCAAAGATTCCATGAAAATGCAGGTCCATATGCTACCGAATTACTGGTTTCTCGCAAATATCCTGAGGAGCGTGAACTGTCAGGTGAAATTCTCGATTCGGTCTTTGCCATTATGAATCGTGAAAAAGGAATTCTTGTCCATCCTGTTTTCATAGCCTACGACTTTGCAAAAATTGGAACAGTATCACAGAACGCCAAGGAATCTATATCTGCCGAGGAGGCTTTACAGCAACACATAAAGAAAGAGGTTGAGGAATGGCAAGCAAAGATTGCAGCGCATAAATGTATTTATCCCAAACCATACCAAGTATATTTAGATTTTTTCTTCCTTCCCGTAGAAAATTCTTTGCAATTACGAAATCACTTTTACGAGTTACTCCATGGCCACCCCTATGAATCGCTGGCTGTAAAGTCTGCGATAAAAAAAGCGAAATTGGATAATAAAAATAAGTCGGGACAAGGGGCAAATAAATGACCGGATTCGATCGGGCATTTGGCCATGAAGATCTAAATTACGTTTTGACATGCTTGCAGAGAGCAACGATATCTCGCTCAGATATACAAGATGATGAATTTTCTAGACTGTTCTCGCGGGCTGGCTGGTTGGCCACTTTTCTTGCCAATAGTAAATTCCACAAACATAGGCAAAAATCCCTGCTTTTCGCTGCATTAGCCAAACAGATGCTACCAAATGACACTTCAGTTGAAGCATTGTGTTACACAATTTTCGCTAGGACTGGAACACTACCTGCTGCAATGCATCTTGGAAAGCTTGTAAATGAAAAACTTGAATATATTGGTCCTGATCTTGGAACTCTTAGTGATGAGTTCTTTGCGTCATATATGGATTCATATTCCGACTTGGGAGGGGGGCGAATACTAACTGAATTCCAGAAGAGCACCGCTGATTCACTTTCCAATGAACAGTGTGGGATTATTTCCGCACCAACTTCAGCAGGAAAATCATTTATCATTCATGAATATGTTAAAAGCCGTCTCAAAAACAGAGAAGTATTTATTGCTCTTTTTATTGTTCCGACTAAGGCGTTAATTACACAGATTTGTGCCATATATAGAAAGTTTATGGTTCAAGAAGGAATTGATATTTCAATCTATTCTTCCGTACCCGACCAGATGGAAATCCCTTCCAAAAGTGCCATACTGGCACTTACTCAAGAACGTTGCATTCGCTTACTTTCTCAGCCGTTTGCGAAGGAATTGTCTTTCGTCTTTGTAGATGAGATTCAGTCGCTTGAGAATGATGGGCGTGGAGCATTACTTGAATATGTTCTTCATGAAATAACAACAGTAGCTCAAAAGGCAAAATTCTTTGCCGCAGGTCCATTTATCGCTAGGGGTGATGAATTAGGGCAGAATCTTTTTGCTCAGACGTGTCCGAGCATTTACACAGAAGACTCCCCTGTATCGCAAATGGTGATTCAATTAACTCCAGTTAAAGACAGCAAATCATTGCAAGTAAAAGTAGTTGATTCTTCAGGACCAGAGCAAGATTTCGCATTTGAATTCGAAACAGATCGATCTCATTATTCACGTTGGCAAGGAAGTCATACAAAAGCCGTCTGTGATGCTGTTGATCTGTTTTCAACCGACAGCCCTTCTATTGTTTATGCCAGAGGGCAAGGTACTGCGCAAAATTGGGCTAAGTCGTATGCTACAGGAATTGATGCTTGTGATAATCTTGCTATAGAGATGAAAGACCTAATTACTTACATAAAGGATTCAATACATCCACAATGCTCCTTGGTTAATTGCTTGTTGCGCCGCGTGTCTTACCACCATGCTGGATTACCCGACTTTGTTCGTGAGGAAATTGAAGCGCTCTTTGCTCAACGAGAAATCCACGTTTTGTTTTGTACTTCTACGTTGTTGGAAGGAGTTAACCTTCCGGCTGACAAGATATTCATAGTTTCAGCTAAGAAAGCTGATGAAGACCTAAAGCCTTTTGAATTCAAAAATCTGATTGGAAGAGCTGGGCGACTCGACCAACATTTATGCGGAATGGTCTATTGCATCCAAGTACCCAACGATGAAGAATCGGATTGGATTGAAGCTTTTCGTAAAGACATTAAGAAAGAGATCAGGCCAACTATCGATGAGAGATTTATTTCGTCATTTGATAAAATTAGATCCTTGTTGTTCGAAGGCACACCATTACTACCCGAAGATGACGAATTAAAATTACGTGGCACTGTAACGATTCTGCGTTCTAGATATCTTCGTGGGGTCGAGCTTGCGACTGGTTATCTTGCTTCAAAAAAATTATCTGAAGACCAACAGAATAGCCTTCTGGCTGCCTTGTCTAACTCAGTACCGCTACTCTCAATTCCACCTGAACTAGCTCTGAAAAATCCATATACAGATCCTTTCCTTCAGAATCTGTTGTACGAACAGGTCAAGGCTGACCCCCGACAGTGGATTATCAGGCGTGAAGCAGGCTTTAGCACTGATCTTGAGAATGTATTCAAACAACTAGACGAAATATTTCACATAATTGAGGAGATTAAACCTAATGGAAACCATTCCTTTTATCGCAGTGATTTGCTCACGTTTGCGAAACTTTGGCTCCGCGGTAAACCATTTAAAGACATCATAATCCGGGCATTGCCGAGCAAACTGCGAACTGCAACAAGCGTGGAAACAGAAGATGTCGACAAAGCAATAAAGAAGGCGATGGATTTCATCACAAAAGATATTTCATTCGTTACAGCCAAGTACTTTTCGGTGCTTTCGGAAATCATTAGATCTGTCATAGCAGAGAAAGATCAAGATGATTACGCTATGACACTAGCGCTACCTATGATGTTGGAATTAGGGTGCTCAGAGCCCAAAACACTTGCATTAATTACAGCAGGTATTCCTCGCGGTGCTGCTATTAAAATTGCACCATTAGTTCCTGACATTGAAGAAGATCCTGTATCATGGATTATGTTGAATAAGAACAATCAGCGACTCCAACAGCTTCCTTCAATTTACAAAAAAATTCTTATTCGAAACGGCATATGGTCATAATTAGGGTGGCTGTAGTGTCAAGACTTGATAACTTGAAAACTTTTGAATCGTTAGGATATCGAGGCACACCTCACACTGGGATCATCTTTTACATTCTAATATTTTACCGGGACTTTGTCGGCCTGTTTTGTTGCCTTTGACAGATCCCTATGAAATCATCCCCTCAACGGTTAGCTGCCATCAAACCCAAACCGGAGGCCACCACGCATGCAGGCACTGCAAGAATACTTCGAACGCCACGAAGAACAGGCCTTTATCGCCAAGGCCTTCCTGACCATCTTCCTGATCATCCTCGTCAAGACCTACCTGCGCGGGAAGGAGTTCCTGGGACACCTTATTTAATTCAATCGAGATAAGTCAGGAATAACGTCGGCCGGAATTGGGGTGTGGTTGAACCTGTCAGCAGTATTTTGAATGGGAGCAAAGATAGATTGCGCTGAAATATGAAAAATGGATGATAGACCCCTATTAGCAATTTTCTGAAAGAGGTGCAGAAAACCGGGGAGCGTCCCGAGTTTTCTACTCTAATTTACTTACTTAAAAAGGAGCGACATTGAGAAACCTAATTCCAGACATAAAAAACGACTTTCTAATCCTGGGATTCACTGGTCCACTAAGAAGTGGTTGTACAACCGGTGCCGAATTTTTTAGCCGTGGGCAACACAAGACCTATCATGAACTGATTTCAAATAATCATGAAAAACTTATACACCACGAATACGAAAATATCGGAAGGGTTAAAAAGAGCATTGATTCAGGAGTTGATTTAGCAAAATCACTAAAGAATTTGAAACAAGCTGCAAGAACTAGGGATGTAATAAAAATACTGCAAACTCACCAGCACCATGATTTCCGTTATATATCGATGTTAGAGGTACTAGTGAAATATATTTTTGAATACCTGGTAAAGAATCCACAACAAGATGTTAAGAAAGAATACCAAAATGTTGTGAGTATTATACAAGGTATAAAGGTGGATGAAGAGAAGATTTTTGCTCTGTCCAATAAAGTTGAAAAAAAAGAATATGCCAATCTGTCAGTTGATGATTGTTTGGTTTATGACAATTACCTAACAAGTGTTGGTGTAGCTGTTGAAAAAATCAAAGTCGAAGTTCCGCTTGAAGTTAGAATAAATGCTTTTCAGGATTTTGGCGATAATATCAGACTCAATGGGAATCCACTAGATTCCGAAACCTCTTTGATTAAAAACTGTGTAACATTACTAGCTAAAGATGCTAAAAATCTAATAAAATACTACAAAAATCGCGAAGATGGAAAAGATTATAACCATTTTGTAGTTGACGCATTTAGAAATCCATATGAGGTTGAGTATTTTAGATATAGATATTACGAATTTTACTTAATCTCAGTTACGTCAGACATAAAAACACGCATGACTAGAAAAAATGTCAACAGTGAAATAGACGAAAGGGATAGTGGGACTAAGGCCTCAGCTTCTGATATACACAAGCAGAATGTTTCAAAATGCGTTTTTCTTTCGGATATCCAAATTGACAACTCTGAAAACAATGATAACTTTTCCAGCTTCTATAAAAAGTTACTTGTATATTCAGCTCTTATCCAGGTCCCTGGATGTATAAATCCAACAAGCGATGAACTATTTATGAATCAAGCTTATGCGTTGAGTCTTAAATCGACATGCATTTCAAGGCAGGTTGGCGCTGTGATTGTCGGAAATAATGGATACATAGTGGGAGCGGGTTGGAATGATGTCGGTGCTGGACAGATCGGCTGCGGTTTGAGAAGAATCGCAGATGTTCGCGGTGCAGATAACAACGACCTTCCACTACACCCCCATTCGGAAACGAATTTTCGTGAACTTATCTTAGAAAAACCAGATGACCAAGTGTTTTGCTACAAAGACGAGTACTCGCGGTACGAGTTTAGAAAGCAAATGGATAAATTCAAAAAATCAAATTATGAACAGATTAAAGCATTAGAGGTGTCAGGCGACACATTAGACAAACTGGTGAAGCTTCAAGGAACGGCAATTAGAATAAAACGTCTTGAATATTGCCGGGCATTACATGCAGAGGAAAACGCTCTCCTTCAGTCAGCAAAGATCGGAGGCGTTGGGGTACGCGGAGGGAAAATATATACTACCTACTTTCCATGTGAGCTATGTGCTAAAAAAATATATCAATCTGGAATTGAAGAGATTGTATACAATGAACCCTATCCTGACAGTGTTTCTCAAGACGTAATACTAAAAGACGGAATTATGACGATTAAGCTCACGCCTTTCGAAGGCGTTAAGTCACACAGTTTCTTCAGATTGTATAAAGGCTCATTGGATAAAAAAGAGGTACAGGAGATCATGATAAAGGGGGTACATTCGGGGGTCGGACCAAATTAACCACATGAAATATCGAAGTAAATGAGCAATATTGGCCCTGATTATGGCCTTAGAATCACGTTTTTACCGGAAAAAAGAGGCATTTAAACATATTATGATTACCAATACAAAAGGAGGAGCAATGGAAATCACAAACATTGAAACAATTCCCGGCAAAAGAATCACTACGCATTATGGGTTGGTGTGCGGCAGTACGGTGCGCTCGAAGAATGCTTTCAAGGACATCGGCGCTTCGTTTAAAAATATGTTCGGCGGGGAATTAAAAAACTACACTCGCCTGTTGGAAGAAACCCGTCAAGAAGCTATTAGCCGAATGATTGAGCATGCAACTTCTTTAGGAGCCAACGCAGTCGTAAATGTGCGCTTCGCAACATCGGATGTTGCAGCAGGTGCAGCAGAAATCTACATCTACGGTACTGCCGTTAGAGTTGAATAGGAGGGCAACCATGGCAGATTTGATTACTTGGGGGATTTGGATTTCACTCTTTGTATTTTCCTTTTTTATTGGGACATATAGAGAAAAAGCGCATTTTAAGAATCTTGTTGAAAGAGAAAAAACACTGGTTTTACTACCTGCCTTAACCATGAAGTTTGCAGAAGACCGCGCAGTTGTTAAGACGGAACTGGTTATGGGCAGCGTTGTGATCGGTGGTGACTTTTTTAAGCAGGTCGTCGCAAGTTTAGCCAGTCTTTTTGGCATGAGAATTTCTGTTGCTGAAGCCATGATGGACAGAGCGCGCCGCGAAGCAGTCCTGCGCATGAAAGAGAAAGCTATGGGAGCAGACGCAATTCTTAATGTCCGAATTGAGGGTTTGAAAATTGGCGAGCGAAAGAAAATAACGGGGATAGAAGCCATGGCATATGGCACAGCTGTCTATTATGCTAAATGAAGTTTGAACCGAACTATAGTGAAAATAATGTAAATGTCCCGTCTCATAATCATTTCAGGGAATTCATCCGTCTGACTTTGTGGTTATTAGGGATTATTTTCGGAATATACTTCGTTCTGGGGTACGCGGCTGACAGGTTCGCGGAGCGTTTGCCTCCCAAATTTGAAGCAGCTATTGCTTCCGGAATTACCTCCCGTTTTGATCATGGTGACTTTCCGCGCACTAGCAAATATTTGCAAAAAGTCCTCGATACTTTAGTGACATCAGCCGAGGGGCTTCCACCATTTACGTATAAAGTTTCGATCCACGATCAGCCTGCTGTCAATGCGATGGCATTGCCGGGAGGAAATATTGTAGTTTTCAAGGGTCTTCTCTCTGAGCTGAAGTCCGAGAATGAAGTATCAATTATTTTAGCCCATGAATTAGGCCATTATGCCCATCGTGACCATTTAAGAGGATTGGGCCGTGGTCTTGTCTTTATGTCAATTATGACTGCGTTAGGCTTGTCAGGAGATCTTCCAGGTTTTATAGCCCCTTCAGTGCAGACATTTGACTTAAAGCACTCCCGAGATCGGGAGTCGGCTGCGGATCTTTATGCCATCGATTTAATTGCCCGCGCTTATGGTTATGCTGGAGGTGCAATTGACGTATTCAAGGTGTTAGCTCGCCAGGAACACGGCTTTAAACGACCTGATATAATTTCGACACATCCGGACACCCTCTGGCGCATGCAAACAGTTGCAAACTATCTGCAACAAAAAAAGTATCCGGCTGGCTCTATCAGACCGCTCCCGGAGTCAGGTGTGCTTCCCTTTCCTGATGATAAAAAAGGAAAACCAGGGGTTGTTAAGCTTGGGGTCGGACCAAGCTAATGCTCCGTAATTACAAATCAAGCATGACGCAATGTACACAATTTCAAATATTAGAAGCGTGTTTGTACGGGCAAAAAAGGGCCGCTAAGAACGGCCGGACAAGAGAACCAATAAACAACGACACATAAAACATCAATAACGGAGGAATCATGTTCAAACGCTTAATTCTAACTCTTGCAGGAATATCGTTACTTGCCGGCTGCGGCGGCGGAAGTGGTGACAGTGGTGGTTCTGCTGCAAGCGTGCCCGCTGCATACACCGGCTCAACAAACCAGGCAACCATTTCCACAGCCAATGCCAAAACATTGTCGGCGGACGCCTATGCCGGCAGTCAGTTCTCCTCCGCCGTTTCCATCGGCAAGGTTGCTGCGCAACAGAGCGGCCGGACGGCCCTGATGCAGCAAACAGCCGGAATCCTGGAAAACAGCGTTGCAACTATTGTTGGCGGAAACAAGTCTTCAGCAAAAGTCGTAGCATCATCAACACAGCAGACCATCAACGGATACAGCGGTTTTATGTCATTCTACATCAATCTCGATGATGTCTCCGGTGCCTTTAACGGGACGCTGTCTTTCTCACAATACAAATCAACCAGCGATGCAATCAGCTTGTCCGGCACCATGGACATTTCCGGCGTTTTCAGCAGGACGGCAAATACCTTCATCAGCATGACCATGAGCAATATCCGTCTGACCGGTACCGATGCAGGTGAATCCTTCACCATGTCCGGCAGCATGACGTCCAGTGCCGGCGGAACAACCAAAACCGAGACCATGTCGATCGTACTCAGCGACAACGTGTCCAGCCGCACATTCTGGATGAAGGACTTCACTTTTACTCTCACAGGAAATTCGCTCACTATTACCGGCACGTATTACGATCACGTCTACGGCTATGTGGTCATCAGTACGCCTACCCCTCTTACTGTCTTGAGCATCGATGCCGAGCCAACATCCGGCCAGCTGCTTTTTAGCGGAAGCAACGGAACCAAGGCCCGATTGACCTTCACCAGCGGCACCCCTACCGTAGAGGCCGATACATCAGGCACCGGAACGTTTGTTGTAATTCCATGATACAGCGGCGGCCGGATTTCCGGGGTTGGAATCAGACTTTAAAATCATGATTACTTCTCGTAAACGGGTTTTGAACCGCAAAGACGCAAAGAACGCTAAGAAAAACAGAATATTAAACCTGAAGCTGTTTAATCAAAAGGTTTGTACAAGGTAGTATCGTTTTATTTCTTGCCTTCTTCGCGTACTTCGCGTCTTTGCGGTAATAAATAAGACGAAGGCGTTTGATTACTTCTTGTAAACGGCTTTTGAACCGCGAAGACGCAAAGAACGCTAAGAAAACACAACATTAAACCTGAAGCTGTTTAATCAAAAGGTTTGTACAAGATAGTATCGCTTTGTTTCTTGCCTTCTTCGCGCACTTCGCGTCTTTGCGGTAAAGATATGCTTTTCGGTTGAAATACTTTAAGAAGAATAGAGAGCGATATGAATATTGAGGAGCTGGGAAATTTCGTAATCGGAGCGGCTATCAAGGTGCATCGAGCGCTGGGTCCGGGGTTGCTGGAATCTGCTTATCAAAAATGCCTGGATTATGAACTCAGAAAAATGGGGTTACGCGTCGAATGTGAACTCGCACTTCCGATACAATACGAAGCAGTTAGTATAGATGCAGGTTACCGCATTGATATGATAGTTGAAGAGATGATCATCATAGAAAACAAGACAGTAGAGCGGCTATTGCCGATTCATGAGGCACAGCTTCTTACGTATCTGAAAATGAGAGGCTGCCGACTTGGTTACCTGTTAAACTGGAATGTGCCGATGCTAAGGGATGGAATCAAGAGACTGGTAAATAATCTATAACTCCAAAGTGATATTACATACCAAGAGCACGGAAGAAAAACACAGAAGCTGGCCTGAGGGCTATGGAAGCAAATTGCGGGTTCGCTACAAGGTCTATCTCGCTGACGAAGCCAATTCAACCGACTGCTGTTAACATACATTATCTCCTTTGTTGACAGCATATGTGATATTGCATTACTATTACATAAAGTAATGCAATATATAACAAGTAGGAGGTTTTGAATATGACATATTCGGCAACTATCACATCAAAAGGGCAGATCACCATCCCTCGCGCTGCCCGTCAGGCACTGAATTCCACTACAGTCGATATTGAGGTGCAGGGGAATCTGGTGATTTTGCGCCCGGTGCAAAGTGTCGCCGGTTCACTTGCTGTTTATAACCGTGGCGCTGAATCCTTTGAAGAGATACGAAGCAAGGTGTGGCAGGAGGTCAGCGATGAAAAAGCGGGCAAGGCTTCCTGATACCAACTTCATCCTGCGTTATTTGCTGCGTGATAACGAGGCACACTTTACAGAGACATTCGAGTTTTTCGAGAAGGTCCGCGTCGGGAAAGAATCTGCCCTGATCGCCGAATCCGTGCTGGTTGAGTGTCTGTACGTTCTGACGAAACACTATAAGGTGCCGCGTGGAGAGGCAACGAAAAGTCTTCATGGAATCCTTCTTTACAAGGGGGTAATCAACCACAACCGGGAAGTGCTGACAAGGTCGTTGTCGCTGTTTGCGGAAACCACGCTTGATCCGGTTGATTGCTTGCTGGTTGCCATGACCGCTATCGAAGGGCATGTCGTAAGATCATTTGACCAGGCATTGTTGAAGCGGATTGTAAATCCGGTCGCTTAGTCAAACGGTGCTACGAGTAAATATGACGCAGGGCCAGTTTCCAAGACAAGAGGAGTCGCTCATCAAATAAGGGACAGGCACTGTGCCTGTCCCCGTATTCTCCCATTGTACTCGGATTTGTTCTATCGTATAGTCTTGGCATTGCAGATCTAAAAGATGTTATTAGAGCACTTCGAATCACAAGTAGAGGCCACGTTGAAAAGAACTATCCGAAGTCAGGTGCTGATCCCCCTGACCCTCACCTTTATTATCCTCACCGGCTCCTTTGTCTACAGCAGTTATTGGATGCGGATGGCCCATTATGAGAAAGGCTTGCAGCAACGCCATACACGTGTTCAACATGTCGTAAAAAGCCTGATTGCCGACCGCACCCGCTTCATGACCTCAGCCATTGAATTCATAGCGGATCAAAAGCAATTTCAGGACGCAGTACTGACAAAAGACCGTGAAGCTCTGTATAAACTCGGCTCCCCTATCTTGAAACGGCTATTCATTAATCAGCAGATTACCCATTTCTATTTTTACGACAAAAACGGCGCGATACTCCTGCGCGTCTACAACCCCGACGACACCAGCACGTCTCCAATTCGATTTACCAGGCAGCAGGCAATATCGCAGGGAAAAACCGTTTCCGGACTGGAGTTGGGCCGAAGCGGCACCTTCACCCTTCGAGTAGTGTCTCCGTGGAAGGTTAACGGCACGCTGATCGGCTACATTGAACTTGGTCAGGAGTTCGATCATATTCTTCAGGAGCTCAAGGTCGTGACCCTGGTCGATTTTGCCGTAGTCCTCGAAAAACGCTATCTTGACAGTGGCGCCTGGGAAGAAGGGATGAAGATGCTCGGACGCTCCGCCGACTGGAATCTTCTCCCGGACATGGTGCTGATAGATCAAACCGTCACCTTACCGCCAGGCAGTGTCGCATCCATCCTGGAGGCCGACGCCGACTCCATAAAATACGGCAAAAGAATCACCGTCAAGGACCGGACCTACCGCGTCGGGTCTTTCCCCCTTCAGGACGCGGCGCAACAGACCGTCGGCGAATTTATCACCATGCTGGATTCGACGGCCAACCTGTCGGAACTGCGCTCTTTCATCATCAAGGTGGTTTCTTTCAGCCTCCTGGTGTGCGGGTGCTTGTTTTTATATTCCTACAGGGTTCTCGGCCGGGTAGATCGTCAGCTTCTGGAAAACAGGGAGCAACTCGAACGGGAGTTTGAAAAGCAGGCGGCAACGAACAAGCGGCTGGAGATCGAAGTTGCCGAACGGAAACGGGCTAAAGACAGCCTTAAAACGTTGAATGAGCACCTTGAACAACGGGTGCTTGATCGCACCAATGAATTGAAGCAGCTGAATCGGCAACTTGAATCCAGCCACGGGAAACTTGAAGAAGCATACACAAATCTCCAGGCCCAGCAGACAACCATCCTGCAGCAGGACCGGATGGCCTGTATCGGTCAATTGGCGGCCAGCGTCGCCCATGATATCAATAATCCGATCGGCTTTGTGGCCGGCAATATTGAGGTGCTCAAAAACTATTTGGGCAAACTTGCCGCATTTGTCGCCATGCAGGATGAGGCGTTGAACTCCAGCGCATCGCCCGAGCTGGCGAGCCATGTGGCCGAGCAACGCCGCGCGTTGAAGGTGGACTACCTGCTGGATGATTTTGACGCTGTTCTTGACGAGTCACTTGAGGGAGCTGACCGGGTCAGCCGGATTGTGCAAAACTTGAAAGGCTTCTCGCGCCTGGATGAGAAGGAGGCCCGCCTGGCCGACATTCATGAATGCCTTGAAAGCACGCTCAACATCGTGATGAACGAGCTGCGCTACAAGGCCGACATCAAGAAGGAATTCGGGGAGATCCCGCAGCTTTTATGTTATCCGCAGCAGCTCAATCAAGTGTTCATGAATCTGCTGATCAACGCATCGCAGGCCATCGAGAACTGGGGCGAAATCACGATCCGTACCTGGGCTGACAGCGGGAATGTCTTTGTCGCAATTTCCGACACCGGCTGCGGCATTGTCGCAGAGAATCTTCACAAGCTGTTCGAACCGTTTTTCAGCACCAAGGAAGCGGGCGTAGGCACCGGACTGGGGCTGTCGATCGTCATGGAGATTGTCAAAAAACACAGCGGAGAGATCACGGTTGAAAGTGTACCCGGCAACGGCACCACATTTACCGTGCGACTTCCATTGAACGCGACGCCACAGGGTGTTGATCATGCCTGATAAAATCCGGATTCTCTGCGTGGACGATGAAGTCAATATCCTGAACACCATCCGCAGGCAGCTGTGCGATATGGATGTCGAGGTGCATTCGGCACTTTCGGCGGAAGAGGGGCTTCAATTCATGCGCCGGACCGAGCCGGTCCATGTGGTTATATCGGATTATCGTATGACCGGCATGAACGGGATCGACTTTCTCACGTCCGTGTTACGTGAGTGGCCGGCAACGACACGAATTCTGCTCTCCGGTTTTGCTGATGTTGACACGGTCCAGGTGGCTCTGGCACAAGGCCAGCTGTTCGCCTTGCTGCATAAACCGTGGAAAGCCGCGGAACTGATAAAAACCATTGCCGAGGCGATTGCATTATCGCTCGAAAAACAGCACACTCTTTTCCCCCCTATTTAAGAATAATTTTCATACACAGAGGAACGCGTCATGGCTGCGGAAAAATGTCGAATATTGTATGTGGATGACGAACCTGCCTACTGCCGGCTTTTCTCCCGCAGTATGGCCGATGACGACCGCTTCATCATCAGGACCGCTGCACATGGCGAAGAGGCTCTGAGCATTCTCCGGACAGAACCGCACGAGGTCGTTTTGACGGATCTGCTGATGCCGCGTATGGACGGCTTGACCCTGCTGGACGAAATCAAACGCCTCTGGCCGGAGGTCTTTGTCCTGATTCTGACCGGAGTCGATTCCGCCGACAAGGCGGTCAAGGCCATGAAGTCCGGCGCTTATGACTATATTCTGAAACCGCTGGATATAGACATGATCCGGCGGCAACTGGGAAAGATCCTGCAACACCGGCAGCTGCTGAAAGAAACGCCGCAACCCGTGGGAGATACGTTCCGCTTTGAAAACATGGTCGGCAAGGATCAGGTCATGTTCGAGCTGTATGAAAAAATACAGCAGGTTGCCCAGAGCGACGCTACGGTGCTGATTACGGGTGAAAGCGGCACCGGCAAGGAATTGATTGCCGAAGCGATCCATGCCAGAAGCAGACGACGCACCAAGCCCTTTGTGCGCGTCAACTGTGCCGCGCTGACCGAAACACTGATCAACAGCACGCTGTTCGGCCACGAGCGAGGCGCTTTTACCGGAGCAATGGCCAGAAAAGCCGGTTTTTTTGAAGTTGCCTCCGGAGGGACAATCTTTCTGGACGAAATCGGCGACATCCCGATCCAGACGCAAGTGGCGCTCTTGCGCGTTTTAGAAATGGGAAGCTTTCAACGGGTTGGCGGAACCGAAACGATCAAGGTTGATGTCAGGGTAATTTGCGCCACCAATCAGGATCTGTCTGCCGCCGTTAAGGAAAAAACCTTTCGCGAGGATCTCTACTACCGCATCAATGTTGTCTCGTTACACGGGCCGTCACTACGGTCCCGCACGTCCGACATCCCGCTGCTGGCCAATTTCTTTTTTGAAATGTACCGGCGTAAATCCGAAAAAAGGATATCCGGTATCAGCGGCGCGGCCATGGCAATGCTCTGTGTATACTCCTGGCCGGGCAATGTTCGTCAGCTGGCCAATGTTATCGAGCATTCCGTCATTTTCTGTCAGGGGCGCCAGATCCTTCCCGATCATATCCCGAAAGAACTGCATCAGGAACCGCATAATGATTTTTTATTGACCCTGCACGACAGCTCTCTCTCTTCAGCCGAAGCAACCCTGATTCGTGCGGTGCTTGAAGAGCATGACTGGCACCTCACCCAATCCGCCGAAGCGCTCGGTGTCGCCCGTGGCACCCTGTACAGCAAGATGGAACGACACCACATTATGAAACCCTCCTGATCCCGCTTCACCACCGCCCGATTTTGAACACAAAACTTTGATCAACAATTTAAGTACGTTAGCTCATGCTTACGCGAACACCCTCTCACACCGCCGGATATTGAACAACAGCCCATAGGCCTGTTTGTCGTTGCTATCAGGACTGCTCCTCCGTTTGCCCCAAGGAAAACACACCACAAATCGCCGGATATTGAACACTATCAGCACACTCCGCGACCCACTCAATCCACAACATACTGTTATTACTTACTTTGATTTGGCGGCACAGAAGGTGCTAAAGATTCCATTGAGACCGTTTTTATCCGCAGTTTCAATTGCAGTACCCCGATGGTGCAGAAAGGAGATAACGCCTGTCATTGCCTTACACGCAACAAGACTCCCCATATCTTAGCCAAGCATGAATGCAATCTTCCGGAAAGGAGGGAATATTTTGAAAAATAATCACACGAAAAAATTTGGGTTCAGCAATCTGGCCCTCGGAGTGGGCGTACTCTCGCTTGCTTCATCATTTTTCTGGGCCGCGCCGCTCATGGCTTATGACTATTCTGTTTCTGGAGAAGCAAATACCATTTTTCGCATGAGAACAACCACGGATGATAAAAAACTTTTTCCGGCCTATGAATACCTGCGTCTCAACATGACCGGCAATAGCAGCGACGGATCCGGGGTTTCGTTCTACCTCGGGGCGTGGGGACGCGCTGATTTTGCCGACAAGTCAACCGCCAACCGGACCGACGGCGATCTTCAATACGCCTATCTCACCTATCGCGCTCCCAAAAACAATACCGCCGTCACTATCGGCCGTCAGTTTATCAGCGAAGGTGTCACCGCCGACCGGGTTGACGGCCTTTATCTGCGCAGCGACTTCGATTACGGGGTCGGCGCCTCGGCGTTTTTCGGCAACTCCGTTATCACCGAAGCCAACTATAAAGGCGGGACGACAATTTATGGTGGCCGGGTTTCCCACTCAAATGCCAAGTATTATGCGCTCGGTCTGAGTGCCCTCAGAAGCGATTATGAAGATGATACGCGTTTTCGCGAAGAGCTCGGGCTTGACCTTTGGGTCCGGCCGCTTGCCCGGATCGATGTCACCGGTCGCTCGACCTATAACACTCTCACCGAAGGGTGGATGGAACATAGCTATGCCGCCTCCTATGCGCCACTGTCAACGCTCCGCTTCGGAGCCGATTTCTCGCGCATAAATTTCAATGATTATCTAGCCAGTGTCACCACGTCGGCGTTAAGTCTGATGAACCCGATCTGGAGAGACAACGAGCGGCAGACCGCCATCGGCACCAGCGTTGGCTACACCGGAATCAGCAACCTGAGGGTTTCCGCGGACTTCAGGTTTTACAGCTACAGCCAGTCCGGTGATTCCGGTTATTACGGCGCCAAGGCAGCCTACTCATTCCCGGAAGAGCTGGTTGTCGGCTGCGCTATTCATCGTATGCAAGGTGACTTTGAAAAGCTGCGCTATATGGAATACCGCGCCTTCGCCACAAAAAAGTTTGGCCATACCGATCTGACGCTTGATGCAACCAACGTGAACTATGACAAAAACATCAACGGAGTGAGCAACAGCTATACGATCACCGGGGCGGCCGGCTATGAATTAAACAGGAAGCTGAAACTCGGGGCCGACCTTGAATACTCCAAAAACCCGGACTTTGACAGGGAGGTTCGCGCTCTTCTCAAGGCGACCTACATGTTTGACTCCAAGTTTGCCGCTGAAGGGGGGACAAAGAGTGAAAAATAAAATTGTAATCATGTCAATTCTTCTGCTGATGATGAGCCTGCTGTACGCCTGCGCCAACACCAACAGCCTGCCGCGTACCCACCCCGAAGACGTCCGGAAGCAGGGCATTTCACGCCCTAACTGCTCCGAATGCCACACCGACCTGTGGGCCGCCCTGAATCATCGCGCCCCGGATTTCATGGCCAAGCATCGCTTTTATGCCGTGTCATCACGCCAGGCCTGCAACAGCTGCCACCATGAATCGTTCTGCACGGACTGCCACACGCACAAGGAAGAGATCAAGCCGAGCGCTAAATTCTCCGACGCTCCTGAACGATCACTTCCGCACCGTGGCGATTACCTGAGTCAGCACAAAATCGACGGCAGAGTGAATCCGGTCAGCTGTGTCAAATGTCACGGCCGCCAGAACAATGAGAGGTGCGCATCATGCCATCGATAACACCATCTCATCTGCTTGTTGCCGTTGCAGCAATGCTCGCTCTTGCCGGGTGCGGCGACAAAAATTCAAATGTGGTGTTCAGCCAGGAAAACGGCCACTCATCCGGTTGGGCAACAGCTCATAAAACGTCCGCCAAGGCAAACCTTGAGTCATGCGCGGAATGTCACGGGGAAAATCTGGATGGGGGGATTGCCAAGGTTTCCTGCTCCCTGTGCCACCTGGGGGGCTCAGGAGCGGTCCACCCTTCTCAATGGGGCAATTACGCCTATGCACGGCACAACAGCTACTCCACCACACAACGGACCACCTCCTGTGCCACCGCTACGTGTCATGGAGCCGCGCTTGCCGGAGCCGGGGCAGCGCCGAACTGTGCGACACAATGCCATCTGGGTGGAGCGTACAAAAAACATCCTGATGGCTGGACGACCATCTCCGGCCATAAAAGCTACCTGGACACCATTGGCAATGTCTCAACCTCCTGCAAAACATCCGCCTGTCACGGCACTGACGGCAGGGGAGTTTTCTTGAGCGGCCCCGCGTGCGACCAGTGTCATTCAATGAAATAACTCTATCAGGCTGCAATTGTGTGCCTGGGTAAGGAAGGAGAAATCATGCACAAGATTTTGAAGAGGTTTCTGGCTTCGGCTGCACTGGCCTGCGTCCCTCTTGTTTTTTCCGCCTGCGGTGGAGGGGGCGGAAGCGAAAGTGTCGAGATGACCACGATCTCCGGCATTGCGATGAAGGGTCCGATTAAGGGGGCTGTGGTACGGGTGTTCAAGCTGAACAGCGACGGGGCAACGGGCGAACAGCTTGGGAGCGGAATTTCCGGAAATGACGGCGCCTATGCCATCCAGGTTGCCAAGGCCAAGGCGGCAGCACCGCTACTCGTGACCGTCACCGGCCAGGCCGGTTCAACGTACACAAGTGAAACAACGGGAAACCCCGTTAGTTTCACCTCGGCGGAATCTTTCAAAGCGGTACTCGATACGTTCGAACCGGCCAAAGGTTACGCGGTAACCCCGCTGACAGACGCAGCGTATCAGCAGGTGCAGAAATTCATCACCGACAGTCCGTCCGCTGTTGCCGATACGAGAATCATCAGCGCGGCAAACGCCAGAATCGCAACGTTGTTCAATGTCGGCGACATACTTGCTGACCCGTCATCCGATCCTTCCTACACGGCCTCCCTGAAAGTAATCGATCGGATGATAGAGAATTCAAAAGCAACCGGCGGCACTTCAGCCACGACCAACACACTTCAAACGATGACCCTCATAAACCAGGCGTTTGTTGATGTGAATAGCCGGGCGTATCAGGAATATCGCACCGAACTTTCTGCTGCAGCAACTGCCGTTATTGCGAATGACCCATCTGTTACAACCGTTGTTAACGCAATTGTTGCAACAGCAGCTGCTCCACCGGCAGAACCGGTTCTCGCAGACACTACCCCCCCGAATGCCGTCGCACATCTGAACGTCGTTGCCGGAGCGGAAACGTCAACCACAAGCTCGGTAACTCTGGCCTGGAGCGGTGCAACAACAACAGGCGGCAATCCGGTTGCAGGCTATGATGTGTACCGCAACGGCAGCAAAATTGCCTCCGTTTCATCAACCGGTTACGTTGACACCCCCCTGACGCAGACAACTACCTACACATATTACATTGTTGCTTTCGACGCAGCGGGGAACCGCGCCTTGCCAAGCACAGCGGTATCTTCGACAACCCCGGCAGCGCCGAACCTGAACGTCACCATCGACGGGCAGCTTTCATCAGGCATCTCATTGCTGCCTCAGCAGGATATTTTCGCGCCGTCAGCGCCATCCAACCTGACCGCAGCCACATCCGCCCTATCGGCAACGAACAGTTCCGTACTGCTGACGTGGAATCCTTCGACGGATAACACGGCGGTAACCGGCTATGAGGTATACCGCAACGGCAGCAAGATCGCCACGGTATCCCTGCCTGGCTACACGGATCCATCGCTCGCACCCGGCGCCAGTTACACCTATTACATCACGGCGTTGGACGCTGCAGGAAACCGATCGGCCGCAAGTAACCAGCTTCCGGTCACCCCGAACCAGGCCTCACTGGGAGTAACAATAAGTGGCCTGGTTTCTCCACCAACGTGAGCTGTTCAGTGGGCTGCAGAGGTTAACATGCGGAAAAATCATACGAGAATGGAGGTTTTCACGTTACACACGGCATATCACAGTCAGAATCAAAGGGAAGTACAAAACCAGACAGGAGGAAACCATGTTTAGCAAGAAATTTTGGAATTTTGTTTCACTCGCAGCATTAGTGATGCTGCCTCTGGCAGGATGCAGCGGCGGAGGCTCAAGCCCCGTCAAAGCGACCGAAAAGGGCACGGAAATCACGGTAGCTGGTAAGGTCGCAGGCTCACCAACCGCCAAGTCGGTCGGCAAAACTGCAATCGCGGCAAACACGGTAGAAGTGTACAACGCCCAGGACGGCGCAGCTCTCGGCAATGCCGCTGTTGCCGCTGACGGCAGCTTCACCGGCCTCACCTTCACCCTCCCCTCCACCAAAACGGTTCTTGTGTTTAAAGCAACCGTCACACAGGGCACGTTCCTCAGCATCGTGCCGGTTGACCTGAGCACTCCTCCCGCAGCAGGCACTATTACTGGATCCAACCCGATCAGTATCGTGATCAGCGAGCAGAGCACCGCTGTCGCGCAGCTGGTTTCCCAGTTTCTGGGACTCACCGGCGACCTGGGGGATGCCGGGCAGACACTTGCCTCTGTCAACAAAACCTACGTTGATGCTGCCCAGCTTGTTGTGAACAACGGCGGTCAGCAGTTGGCTTACGGCGGCGCGGGACTTGCCCTGACCGGCAAATTCAACAGCTCAGACCTGCTTCCGGCCGTAAACGTGGCAACACTGACTGCGGATCAACTGAAGGCACTTGCCAATAGCCTCAAAGTAACGGTAACCCAGGTTGCCATACCCGGCAACAGCCCGATCGTAAGCTTCCAGGTAACCACCGCAGCCGGTAAGGGTGTTATCGGGCTAAAAAATGCATTTGACCGTTTTGCGATAGCGACTCTTGTACCGGGCACCAGCGGCGCTCCGGATGAGTGGCTCAACTACATGACAAGGACGTCGGGCGCGGCTCTTGGCTGGCCCGATGCGGAAAGAAGATCTACCGCCGGATATGCCACCAGGATGATTGACAACGGCGACGGCAGCTATAGCTATATTTTTGCAAAAGACATCAAGAATGTTGCCGGCGTTCCCTATGTAAACAGTCAAACCCACCGCGTCGGCTTCGTCATCAACGGCACCCCTCTTGGCGCAGCGGCAGCGATGGTGCGTTCCTTGCCGCCCGTTCACGATTTCGTTCCCGCCGGCGGCACGCCTGATGTTTCTCGCGATATCGCCAGCGTGGCCGGCTGCAATGAGTGCCATACCGATCTCAGCTCCTTGATCGGCCATACCGCTTCACGTGGCGATGTCCGCTTCTGCGTGATGTGCCATACCAAGCAGTCGGGTGCAGCCTTTGCCGACACCGCCTCGGTAGGCGGTGCTTTTGACCCCGCTACAGCTATCCAGAAAGCAGATGGCGAGTTGCTCGGCTATTTCCCGGTTATGATCCACAAGATTCATATGGGCAACAAGTTGAGCAAGACCGGCTACAACTTCTTCAATATCAAGTTCAACGATCTTGCGTACCCCAAAGGTAACAGCGTTGCCAACTGCCGCCAGTGCCATGCAACCGGCAAGGCCCCCCAGGGCGACAACTGGCAGACCAGACCGACTCGTATGGCGTGCGGTTCCTGCCACGACAACATCAACTTTGCTACCGGCGCCAATTCAAAAGCCGGCGGCGCTGCTCACTCGGCACAGGCAGACGACTCGTTCTGCGTGAGTTGCCATGGCGCAAGCGGCCCCTACCCGGTCGCGAATTACCACACCCTGCCGGCAACTGCCGATGCTGCAAAACGCACCATGAGCGCTACCATTACCGGCGTTACCGTTGATTCCACCACCGGTAAAGTAACCGCAAACTTTACCGTTACTGACGGCGGCGTTGCCGTTACCGACAAGACCCTGTTTTCCGCACCTACTTTTGTTCTGGCAAAGCTGGTCAAGGATGCCAACGGCGTTCTCAACTGGGTCGGCTACACAAATCAATTCAACACCAAAAATGCGGCACTCGGTCTCGTGAAGCAGACAAAAGGCGAGACTGACGGCACCCTGACAGCGAATCCGGACGGCAGCTTCAGCTACACGTTCAAGCTCAAAACCGCCACACCACAAGGTGACATCAGAAACGTCGATCACGCACATAATGTGGCAAAGAGTTCCGCTACCGTTAATGTCGGACCATACGATATCAATACAACAGGTGCCTATGTCACCTCAACCGCTGCCGATCGTCTTCTGTATGGAGCAGCAGTAGAATTACCGTATCCCGTTTTGTATGAGCCGACCAAGACTCATCGTGTGGCAATGACGTTCAAAAAGATAGCCGGCAATGTCGATGCAAATAATGCCTGGTTCGACTTTGTGCCGGCCGGCACTGCGGTAACGGAAACTCGTGATATCGTCAAAATGAAAAACTGCGCCGGGTGCCATGCCAACAGCAAACTTCACGCTGCATATGAAATTGAGGTCTGCGTAACCTGTCACAACCCAACCACCAAAGATCCTGGTACCGGCGAGACCGTTGCACTTGAGACCCTTGTTCACAAGCTGCATATGGGCAAAAATTTGCCGAGTGTCATGGCTGGTGGAACCTATGTCGTCAATGTCGCTCATGACTACAGCGCCATAACCTTCCCCGGCTTGATCAAGAACTGCCAGATGTGTCACCTTGAAGGAACCGGAGCGCCGAAAAATGCCGCCAACTGGCGTACAAATCCAACCGCCGCTTCCTGCATAACGTGTCATGACGGCGCAACTTCGGTCACACATGCCACACAGAATGCCAACACATGCATTACCTGCCACGGTTCCAGCAATTATGCCGCCACCGAGAAGGTGCACAACAAGTAACACCAGTTTCATATTCTGTACAAACAAACGGCCCGGAAGCTTTATGCTTCCGGGCCGTTTGTTTGTACAGATGTACCTTTTTATTATCCGTTGGATGAAAAATGTTTTGACTTGAATCAATCATCGGCGTACGACCGAAACTGATCAGCCAACTAGCGCTCAGACCATGTCGCGGCAAACAGCGCCGAGCAGGTCAAACACAGCCCAACTGGGCGACTAAACGCAAAAGAGGAATCAAGCTTTCAAAATCATGAGTAATCGTGAAGCTGAAGAGGAGGTAAACACCATGCGCGACGTTATTCTGCATGCCTTTGACTGGAGTTTTGCCGACATCACCGCACAGGCAGCCCACATTGCTTCCGTTGGCTATGGCGCGGTGCTGATCTCGCCGCCGTTGTACAGTGACGAAAATGGTCCGGAGTGGTGGCAGCGATACCAGCCGAAGGATTATCGCCTGATCCGCTCCCGTCTCGGCGGCATGGGCGAGCTGACAGCGGCCATCACTGCCCTGCACGATAACAAAGTCCGGGTTTACGCCGACATCGTCTTTAATCACATGGCCAATGAAAACCGGCCGGATCGCCTCAATTTCCCCGGCGATGCCGAACTGAAGCGCTACCGGGACAAGCGAAGCGAGTTTGAAAAAGACCGGCTGTACGGCGATCTTGACAACGGGCTGTTCTCGCCCTGGGATTTCCACACTGACGGCAATATCCAGGACTGGATGAATCTGCACGAATCGACCGAACACTCGCTTTCC
This sequence comes from Pelobacteraceae bacterium, assembly GCA_041675485.1. GTDB lineage: Bacteria > Desulfobacterota > Desulfuromonadia > Geobacterales > Pseudopelobacteraceae > JACRCG01. Next base: position 30,458 of record JBAYTT010000025.1, read on the forward strand.
GGTCTCCCCGATCTGGAACTGAATCCCTGGGTGGTCGATCAGCAGAGACTCTGTTTGCGCGCACTGAATGCCCTCGGCTTCGACGGGTATCGTATCGACGCTGTCAAGCACCTGCCGGGCGAGCATGTGCGCCAGGTTTTCCAGACCACCGAGATGGCCGGCAAATTCATGTTCGGAGAGGCCCTGACCGCCAACGATAACGAAGAACTGCTGTTCCTCTGGCCGCTGGTTACGGAAACCTACATGTCGTTCTACGATTTTCCGCTCTTTGAAACCTTGCGCAGAGCCTTCTCGCCGGCAGGAAGCATGCGTGAACTTGTTGATCCGGCTTCCTATGGTCAAGCCCTGCCCTGGCGACGGGCCGTGACGTTCGGTGTTACCCATGATATTCCGAACAACGATGGCTTCCGTTGGCAGTTGCTATCCACTCAGGATGAGTTCCTGGCCACGGTCTACATCATGGCCCGGGATGGCGGTGTGCCGCTGATTTATTCCGACAAGAACCAGAGTGCCGGCAAATTCCCCGAAGACCGCAATCGTTGGGCAAATGCCTTTGACCGCCCTGATATCGCGGCAATGGTCGCTTTCCACAATGCCGTTCACGGCTCGCAGCAGCGGCCGCTGTACGAGGACGACGGCTTTCTCGTGTTTGCCCGCGGAGACCAGGGCGTCGTGGCGATCAACAAAACAGAAGAGTGGCAGCAGGCCACCAGCCAGACCTGGGGATTGCGCCAGGGGGAGTATCGCTGCCTGATCCATGGCAGCAGGATGCAGGTGCGTGGTGAACGCTTCACGATTGATATTCCACCCCGCCAGGCCCAGCTCTGGTTGCACGAGGTGGCTTGATTGAAATCGCGGGGGGCAGCGAGGGTGGGAATCTGGTTTACCAACAGAGCTAACGGGCATTACCCCGGCGTTGTTTCGCCGTAATTAGCCGCACCTGCCGCTCCTGAAACCAATAGGCGTACGTCCAGTTCATCATAACGACCAGCCGGTTACGAAATCCGATCAGATAGTACAGATGCAGCACCAGCCAGGCCAGCCA
>JBAYTT010000026.1:0-31091 GCA_041675485.1 Pelobacteraceae bacterium
TGTATTCCATGAGCAATGTCGGCAGAAACACTATCGCCATGGTTCTGGCTGGAGGAAAAGGAGAACGCCTCAGTCCGCTGACCCTGCGTCGCGCCAAGCCGAGTGTCGCCTTTGGCGGGAAATACAAGATCATTGATTTTGTTTTGAGCAACCTGTTCAATTCCGGCATCAAGAAGGTCTATATCCTGACGCAGTACCGCGCCTATTCACTGAACAAGCATATCCGTGAATCATGGGGAAAATGGACCGGGCTTGGCGAGTTTTATGTGGCAATCTCTCCCGAAACCAGCAGCGAGAGCGAAGAGTGGTTCAAGGGAACCGCTGATGCAATTCTCCAGTACCTCCGCTTTGTCGAATCCTCGGATGCCGATTTCGTTGCAATTTTTGGTGGTGACCATGTCTATAAAATGGACATCACCCAGATGATTAACGAACACCGTATGAACCGGGCTGACTTAACCATAGCCGCCCTGGAAATTCCCGCGGAAGAGGCCAGCCGCTTCGGGGTGTTTTCCGTGGATGACGATGGGCGGGTGATCGCGTTTACCGAAAAACCGGAAGTTCCTGAACCCATACCTGGGCGTGAGACCTGCCTTGCCTCCATGGGAAATTATATTTTTTCGACCAAGAAACTGATCGATGTGCTGTTGGAAGGGAAAAAACAGCACGAAGACCTGGATTTCGGCAAGCACGTCATCCCGATGATGCTTGAGAGCGGTGACCGGGTGTTCGCCTACAACTTCAATGACAACCAGATTCCCGGCATGAAGGCCGAAGAGCGCGGGTACTGGAAGGATGTGGGGACGATTGATTCCTACTATGAAGCCAATATGGACCTGGTCAATGTATCTCCGCAGCTAAATCTGTATAATTACAAGTGGCCGATCCTGACAAATCAGGGAAATTGGCCACCTGCCAAGACCGTATTCGACGATGGCGACCGCAGGGGCGTAAACATCGATTCATACGTTTGTGCCGGCTGTATCACCAGCGGCAGCACCGTCAGACGTTCAATCCTCGGCCCGCTCTGCAAGGTTAACAGCTACAGCCTGGTAGAAGAATCAATTCTGTTTGAAAACGTCACCGTAGGGAGACACGTCAAGATCAGACGCGCGATCGTGGACAAGGGGGTGGTTATTCCGGACGGCTCGGTAATCGGCTACGACAGGGATTCCGACCTGCGTAACGGCTACACCGTCACCGAATCCGGCATAGTAGTCGTGCCGCGTAAGGACAAGTAACCTGCGGAAACGACTACAATCTTATGTAAGGCATTTGAAACTCGGATGAATGGGATACACACGAATAAACCTATAATAAGCTCTTGAACCGCAAAGACGCAAAGAACGCGAAGGAAAATCAGGCAGTTATCTTATAAAGCCTTTACCTGATTGGTTCGAATCTTTATCTTTATAAGCATTTGATTTCTTAGCGACCTCGCTTAAAAGCGCCTACTTCTGGTTGCGTCTTTGCGGTAACTAACCGTCCTTACAGGACTTCTGCGGCACAATCAGTGTTCAATTGCAGTTCATTTTAAAATCCTGCCCACACACTCCAGCAGATGCTTATTATCTTCACTACTACGAACTGCAATTCGAAAAAAACGACCATCCAGGCCTGTAAAGCTGGCGCAGTCACGAATCAGAATCCGGCAGGGCAGCAGGCGCTCCTTGAGTTCACGAGATGTCATGCCCTCCCTGATCTCCACCAGCAGATAGTTTGCGCTCGAAGGATATAGCTTTAACTGGGAAAACTGCCCGAGACGTTCGAAGAGCGAACACCGTTCCTGCCGGATAAACTCAAGACTTTCCTGATTATGCGTTACGTCCTGAAGAGCCGCCGTTCCCGCGGCCAAAGCCAGCGAGTTAACACTCCAGGGGCCACCCATTGAATCAAGTCTTTCAGCGAGAGTCGCATTGCTGATGGCATAACCAAGGCGTAAACCGGGAATGCCGAAGAATTTTGTCATCGAACGCAGTACAATGGCATTGTCGCTATGAACAATCATGCGTTTGGACGAGGCTTCCTCGCAGAAATCCATAAACGCTTCATCCAGGACCATAAACGTTCCAGCCGAAAGGCAGAGAGTGTGGATTTGTTCAATCACCGACTGTGGATAAAGCGTTCCGCTGGGATTACCGGGATTGCAGATAAAAAGCAGATCAACTCCACTGGCCAGAGCCTGTTCCAATTTTTCCATATCGATGGCAAAATTACTTTCCGGCGTCAGGATAAAATGCTGCACTTCCCAATGATGCTGATTGAGAGCCCTTACATATTCACTGAACGAAGGGGAGATTATCAGCGCTTTGTTGCCGGGGAGCATGGCAGGAAGATTGTAAATCAGCTCCGTCGAACCGTTGGCAACCGTAAAGTGAGCGGGTGAAAGCGCGTGCTGTTGTGCAAGTGCCTGCTTCAAATCAACATGGCTGGTATCGGGATAATGGATCAGGCTGTCAAGTGAGCAAATCAGGGCTTCACGCACCATTGATGACATGCCAAGCGGATTTATACTGGCGGAATAATCAAGTAACTGATCGGGAGCGACACCTAGTGTTCGGGCAACGGTAAAGACATTGCCGCCATGATCATATGAACGGGACACGGATTCCTCTCATGCAGAAGGCTGCGAACATGCAGACTACCGCCATCAACAGGGTTGAGATGTACATCAGCTTGATCATACGACGATACGCAAGAGCGTCAAGAGGCTGTAATTGATCGCCGATATACTCTTTCCAGGACGAAATCCCGTTGTAGCTCGAAGCGCCCCCCAGACGCACACCTAACGCTCCGGCGGCAGCAGCTTCCGGGTGCCCGCTGTTGGGTGAAGGGTGATTCAGACGGTCGCGAAGTGCTATCCGGGCAGCACCATGCGCCGAGCATCCGGCCAGCGGTGCGGCAAGTATCAGAAGCAAAGCGGAGAGACGGGCCGGTATAAAGTTCAGCAGATCATCCATCCGCGCCGATGCCCATCCAAACCGGAGATATCGCTGGTTTCTGTACCCGACCATCGAGTCCAGGGTGCTGACCGCCTTGTAGGCCATTGCAGCAACCGGCCCCCCGATCGTTAGCCAGAAAAATGGCGCAATAATGCCATCGGAGGTGTTTTCTGCAACGGTTTCGACCACTGCGCGCCAGATTTCCGGTTCTTCAAGATGGTCGGTATCCCGTCCAACGATATAAGAGAGATAAAGGCGGGCAGCCGGAAGATCGCCTGCCAAAAGCGCGGATGCGACACGAGCGGACTCTTTGTGGAGGGAACGTGCGGCCAGACAGGTTGAAGAAACGAAAAGCGCGGTAAGCCACCCGACCACAGGCTGCAGATCTGTAAGCACACTGAGCAGAATCCAGGTTGTGCCGGCAGAACCGGACACGACTACCAGAAGCAGCAGTATTCCTGCCAGGCGTTCATCGAGCCAGTCACGGCGTAACACTCGATCCAGCAGATTGATACCACGCCCGATAGCGACCACCGGATGGGGGAGCCAGTACGGATCTCCTATTATCAGGTCGAGCAGCAACGCCAGGAAGATGAACTGTGAATCAGGGAGTGTCACTGCCCAGTCCGCAAATTGCCAGGAGACGCGGCAGATCGAGATGTTTCTCAAATTGTTCCGCCAGCTGGTCAAACGGGTCGTGCTGCGGCTGTTTCTGGGAACCACGCCTGAGCGGCATCCCCTTTTCGAGTCGAATGCTGTTCAGGTAGATTTCACGGAATCGGCTGTTTTCAAAGAGGCCGTGCAGATAGGTGCCGAAGATCCTGCCATCATGAGAAACGGCGCCGTCTTCCACGGATACCGAAGTGTCGCCCCGGCGGAAGATGCGTGAAAATGGCCGTACCCCCTTGTCGAGCGTCGTCAGCCCCATGTGAATTTCATACCCGGTCATGACTCCATTGCATTCCGGAGCAACGATCAATCCCGCTTCATCAAGATATGTCAGCGCCTGATGTGTTTCCTTTTCCATCAGCAGTGTCGTTGTGGAAGGGAGCAGGTCAAGTCCCTGCGCCTCCTTGATTGCCGACTCGACGGCGTCAGGGTCAAGCACCGCTGTTCCCAGCATTTGAAAACCGCCGCAAATCCCGACGATATGACCGTTAAAATTGCGAATTGCGTCAAAAAGCCCACGTTCCATCAGAAAGTACAGATCCGCAATCGTTGATTTACTGCCGGGAATGATGAGGATGTCCAGCCCCTGCAGTTGGTCGGGTACTTCAACATAGCTGAGGTGTACATCCGGCTCGTTCTGCAGCGGATCGAAATCGGTAAAGTTTGAAATTCTCGGGAGCTTGAGGACGCCCACATGGATCTTTTTTAGCCCCGTCATGATGCTGATAACCTTGGAACGCTGCCCGAGAGCAACACTGTCTTCAGCCGGAAGGCTGATATCCGCAAGCCAGGGGAGTATCCCCAGCACCGGGACACCGGTACGCTGCTCGATGAAATCGATTCCAGGTTTAAGGATATCAATATCTCCACGGAATTTATTGATGACAATCCCTTTGATGTAGGAGCGCTCCAGTGGTTCCAGCAGCTCTATTGTGCCGATGATCTGGGCAAAGACTCCGCCACGATCGATGTCGGCCACAAGAATCACAGGGCATCGTGCCATGGTGGCGATCCTGAGGTTGGCTATGTCGTTTTTTTTCAGGTTGATTTCCGAGATGCTTCCCGCCCCTTCAATGACAATAAACTCATATGCCTGGCGCAGACGGTCAAAACTCTGCCAGATTTTTTCAAAAGCAATCGGTTTATAGGAGTCATATTCTGAGACAGACATGTTTCCAACCGGCTTCCCCTGTACAACAACCTGACTGCCGATATCGGAATTCGGCTTGAGCAGGACCGGATTCATGTCGGTATGTGGATTTATGTCGCACGCCTGGGCCTGCACCGCCTGAGCGCGACCGATTTCTCCGCCTTCGGGGGTTACATACGAGTTAAGTGACATATTCTGAGATTTGAAAGGGGCAACGGCCATGCCGCGCTTGAGCAGACAGCGGCAAAAACCGGACGTAATAATTGATTTTCCAACATCGGAGGCTGTGCCGCAAAACATGACCGCTCCGGCGTGCTGAAGTGGACCTTGTTCTGTGACTAATTCTGTCGCAATTGCACCGGGGCCATATTTGGCTGCATAGCCGCGCGGCGTTACAATGCGTCCCTCGGCATCTATAAAACTACTGGCATTGCCGATCAACACGATACTTGTCATATCAATTTCATGATCAAGCAGCTGCCCCAGGGTGGTTACGACAACTGATTGTCCGTCACGGCAGGCATTACGGACTATTCCGGCAGGAGTTTCAGGAACACGATGAGCGAGGATGATTTTCTGGGATTCTTCTATCTGGGTCCTGCGGCTTTTGCTGCGCGGGTTATAGATGGCGATAACGAAATCTGCCCGGGCGGCTGCGTCCATCCTGGTTTTAATCAGATCCCACGGGGTCAGTAGATCGGACAGGGAGATCACCGCAAAATCGTGCATCAGAGGGGCACCGAGGAGAGCAGCCGCGGCCTGCACAGCGGAAATTCCCGGAATAATCCGCACATCAAGGTGCCCGGCGTCCGGATTCTGCCTGGTGTCCATTTCCACCAGCTCCAATACCAGCCCGGCCATGCCATAAACCCCGGAATCGCCACCTGAAACCAGAGCAACAGATTCACCGGAGCGGGCCAACCTGATCGCTTCGCGGCAACGCTGCACTTCCTGCATCATGCCGGTTGACATGATCTGCTTGCCATCCAGCAAAGTGCGCACCAGCTCGACATAATTATCATAGCCGATTATGATGTCAGAATCGACAATGGCCTGTTTGGCCGCTTCAGTCAAATGAGAGGCGTCACCGGGTCCGGTGCCGACGATATACAGTGGAGCCATGAATCCCTCGCAGTGGGAAGAGTTTTAGGTCAAAGTGTGGAAATCAGTTCCGCACGCCACCCCATAAAGATGCCGGCAGGAATCAGCTTTTCTGCTCTGCGGTCAGACGCTGTATGTTGAGTACAGTGACTTGACTCGCGCGAGATAATCCCGTGTTTCGCGCGGCAAACTGTCGGGACGTTTATCAACATTGCCAGGCCCCCAATTATAGGCAGCCAGCGCAGCATCAACATTGCCGTTATACCGCTTGAGCATGTCTTTCAAGAAGCGGGTGCCACCCATAACATTCTGCTCCGGATCAAACGAATCGCTGACTCCAAGTGATCGAGCGGTAGCCGGCATAAGCTGCATCAACCCACGCGCACCAGCACCGGAAACCGCATTCGGGTTAAAGTCACTCTCGGCCTTGATGACCGCTTTTATCAGGCCGACATCAACACCATATTTTCTGGAGGCCCGGGATATAATGGGATCGAGCCAGGCGGTATCGGTTCTGACTTGGGACGTCCGGCTTTCCGAAACGACAGGAACATCACCCGATAATTCCTGAAGCTGCGAAGGAGAGGACACCTGGGGCGGAGATGGTTTTTCTCCCTCTGATGAAAGATTGGCTCGATAGGCCTGCATGAGTGCCTGGGATGAAGAAAGCTGCGTTGCTCCCTCGGCAGATGCCCCCTCTGCCGAGGAATCTCCGGCCAGCGCAAGAGAGCTCTGCAACATCTGGAGAGTGAGCGATTCAGCCAACTCCCTGGCATTACCGTTGACGTTTGATGCGGACAATCCTCCTCTGCCAAGTGCTTTGTCAAATCGCTCTGCAAAGCGGCTATCCTGCCGGATGTCGTTACTTTCAGTCTTTTGTCGAAGCGGGGCAAGAGATCCCAGCAATGAAAGTTTATCTATTGATATCGACATAATGGTTAATCCTCGCTGAAAGCCAGGTTCTTTTTCTTCAGTTTTTCAATCAGGGTCGTACGCTTCAGATTAAGCAGCAAGGCAGCTTCCTTTTTGTTTCCACCCGATCGGGCAAGTGCCTGCATAATAAGATTGTTTTCAAATTCATCCACGGCAGAATTGAGACAGATGCCCCCTTCGGGAAGCAGATTATCCGGCTTCAAGTCTGATACCCGGACCGGTCCTGCATATGGCACTTTTCCTGAAAGATATTTTTCAGGAAGATCATCCGGAACAATCAGACCGCTCCCCTTCAGAATTACAAGACGCTCAACCAGATTTTCAAGTTCCCTGACATTTCCCGGCCATTCATAGTTGCACAAAATTCCAAGCGACTCCCGTGAGAAACCTTTTACAGCATGACGCTTATCTGCATTGAAACGTGTCAAAAAAGTATGAATCAGAATTGGTATATCTTCACGCCGCTCTCGAAGCGGAGGAATTGTAATCGGAATAACCGACAACCGGTAATACAGGTCTTCGCGAAAATCGCGACTTACCACCAACTCTTCAAGATTTTTATTGGTAGCGGCAACAATACGAACATCAACTTTCTGCGATTTTGATGCTCCTACCGGTTCAAATTCCCTGTTTTGAAGAACCCGCAACAGCTTTACCTGTAAATTAGCCTTCATATCGCCAATTTCATCAAGAAAAAGGGTACCCTTGTCTGCCATCTCGAAACGACCGATCCGGTTGGCATATGCTCCGGTAAACGATCCCTTGACGTGTCCGAACAACTCACTTTCCAGCAGGTCATCCGGGATAGCCGCACAGTTGACCGGCACAAAGTTTTTCGCATGCCGGTCACTCAGTTGATGAATAGCTCTTGCTGCAAGTTCTTTGCCGGTTCCCGACTCACCCTGTATCAGGACGGTCGCATTTGAGGCAGCCACCTTGGAAATCATTTCAAACAACGCCAGCATCGGCTGGCTTGAACCAATCATGGTGGCTGAGAGAAGCCGGTTTTGGGCTGATGCCCCTGTCGAACTGTCGTACAATTTCATCGACTGGTACTCACGAGCCCGCATGACAAGACTTTCCAATTCATCCAGATTAAGTGGTTTCGGAAGAGTGAAGACAGAATCACTGTCAGGTTTTTTATAATCGGCAGCGCCCGCTTCACCATACCCGATCAGCACCAGCAATGGATTAAGCGAAAAACCATGCTCCATAAAATCCGGAGCTATCAACTGTAGATACGCCAAATCCGCAATGACAATGTCAACGTCGTTTTTTTTCAGAGTGTCAAAAAAGGGAGCACCACCTTCAAGAGGGGTGATTCTATACCCTTGATATGTCAAAAAAGCCGACACCAGGTCGCGCGTTTTCACGTCATTGTCTGCTATGTAGATAGTGCCGTTTTCACGCATATATGGACGAACCCTCCCGAAATATACATTTTAACCATAGTACATACATTGGGGCAATTGTCAATAAAATGACTTATTACAAATGAAGTCAAAAGGCTTCTCTGACCTCAAGTAATCGGCCATATTTTATAGTCAATATTTATTGCATGTTGCTTGATATAGATTGATATGCATGGTAAATTGCCAGAACGTTCATAAATCTGGTCGTACTGACCGTACGGTGAACATCCATTTTGTTCGAGGAGATTGATTGATGCAGAATGCACTGGTGCCGGTAAAGACAGATGACTCTCATGATGAACTTATCCAACTGGTAAGCTTCAATCTTGATCAGGAAGAGTACGGAGTAGACGTCCTCAAGGTCCGTGAAATCATTCGCATGCCAATTGTCACTCGCGTTCCGAACACCCCGCATTATGTGGAAGGAGTTATCAATCTGCGCGGCAAGGTCGTTCCAATTATCTGTATGAGAAAAAAATTCGGTCTGGTTGAGTCCGATAATGACAAACAGACAAGAATCATGGTTATGGACATGGACGGTGAACTGATGGGATTCATTGTTGATTCTGTTTCGGAAGTAATAAGAATTTCCGGCAGCGAAATCCAGCCATCCCCTGCAATGGTGGCCGGCGGCATTGATCAGGAGTGTATTGCCGGAGTAATCAACCAGGCTGAACGCCTGCTTGTATTACTTAATCTGGAGAAGATGTTTTCCCGTGATGAAAAGAATTTATTCACCGGGATGTAATCAAACCTTTCCTCCATTAAATTTATCAGGAGCCTTGCCCCATGCCACCTATTGATTGCGAAGATCAGGAACTACTTGACGGCTTTCTTGCCGAGACAACCGAGTTGCTTGAAAAACTTGACGACGATCTCATTACCCTGGAAAAGTCTTCCGATGATACTGATCTGATGAACCGGATTTTCCGGTCTATTCACACTATCAAAGGCGCTTCAAGCTTCCTGGGGTTTGATCTGCTGGTTAAGGTTGCCCATAAAACAGAAGATGTCCTGAACAAACTACGCAAGGGTGAGTTGTTTGTAACGCCCGAAATCATGGATGTCATTCTGGAAGCAACTGACCTTGTAAAACTGTTGGTAAGTGACATTAAGGCGGGGGATATTCAAGAACGAGAGACAGAAGGAACAATCAACAAACTTCTGCCATTCCTTTCTGACGCAGCCGGCACATCACAACCAACCGCTGCTCCCTCGAAGCCTCCAGCAGAGCCAATTGCCGCAGCCGAGGCGACCGCAGCGCCCGCGACAGCGCCAGCTCAACCGGCACCAGACGGCCTATCCGCAGGCGCGGCGACTCCGGAAGCAACAACCGATTCAGCACCCGTCTCCGAAGTGGCCCCGGTACCCGCAACAAAACCGGCAACAGTTGCGGCACCCAAAAAGGCACCTGCGCCCCCCAAACCGGTCGAGGGAAAAGGGGACGACCTCTCGGATAATACTACGGTAAGAGTGGACGTTAAGCGCCTGGACGATCTGATGAATCAGGTTGGTGAACTCGTACTCGAGCGCAACCGCATGATCCAGATCAATCAGGATTTACAACAAAATGATGCAAATCGTGCCGATTTCAACGAGGAATTTGGCAAACTCACCAAACGAATGAGCTTTGTCACCTCAGAATTGCAAATGCAAGTTCTAAAAATGCGTATGATACCGGTTGAGAAGGTCTTTAAAAAATTCCCCCGCATCGTTCGCAGCATGTCCCGTGATTTGGGCAAAGAGGTTGACCTGCAGATTGTCGGAGAAGAAACAGAGCTGGATCGTTCGGTCGTTGACGAAATCGGCGATCCGCTGATCCACCTGATCCGCAATGCCATGGATCATGGACTTGAAACCCCTGACGAGCGCCTGGCAGCGGGAAAGTCCCGGAGCGGCACGCTCGTCTTGGCTGCCGTGCACGAGGGCAATCAGATTATTATCAGCATCAAGGATGACGGTCGCGGCATCGATACCGAACGTGTCGGTCGCAAGGCGATCGAAAAAGGGCTGATTACGGAAGAACAGTATGCCGGCATGGGCCAGCGTGAGGTGTTCGACCTGCTGTTTCTGCCGGGCTTTTCAACCAAGGAAAAGACTACCGACCTGTCGGGGCGTGGTGTTGGCATGGACGTGGTCAAGACCAACATTAAAAAGCTGAATGGACTGATTGAAATCAAGAGCACCAAAGGCCTCGGCTCAGAATTCATTCTGCGCTTGCCTCTGACTCTGGCTATTATCCAGTCACTGCTGGTTGAGGTTGAGGGCGAAATCTACTCCATCCCTCTTTCGTCCGTCCTGGAGACCATCAGGGTAGATCAACGCCAGTTCCACCTGATTGGCGGGCAGGAAGTACTTAAACTGCGTGATATAGTGCTGCCGCTGATCCGGTTGCAAAAGGTATTCAATGTCCAGCCGCGCGGCGAGACCGATAATTTCTGTTACGTCGTGGTAGTTGGTGCCGCCGAGAAGAGAATGGGCCTGGTTGTTACCCGACTGGTAGGACAACAGGAGGTGGCCATCAAATCACTCGGCAACTATCTGGCAAATATACCGGGCATTGCCGGTTCTACCATTCTGGGTGACGGACGTGTGGCTCTGATCATTGATCCGGTTGCAATGTCGGAAGTCTGCGAATAACAAGGCAGCAACTGCTGCACGGTATATCAACCGCAGCAATACACAGGTAATGACGCCCAAGGAGTGAAACGTGGCTATCAGCGATAAAGATTTTGAACAACTCCGCGATTTTATTTATAATATTTGCGGCATGTATTTTCACACCACCAAAAAATATTTTTTGGAAAGTCGACTTACGCGCCGCATGGAAGCCACGGGAATGAAAACCTACCAGGAGTACTACCTGCTACTCAAATCTCCTCGAGGTTCGGAAGAACTAAAATTTCTCATGGATGAAATCACCACCAACGAAACCTACTTTTTTCGCAATGTGCCACAATTAGCGGCGTTAGAGAACAAACTGCTTCCCGAGCTTGTCGAAGTGAAAAACAAAATGGGCTTTCGTAAACTACGGATCTGGAGCGCTGCCTCATCCTCAGGTGAAGAAGCCTACACCATGGCGATGATCCTTCTAGAAAAGCGCCCTACCCTGCTGAAGGACTGGATAATTGAAATAGTCGGCACTGATATCAATGAAACCGTTATTGCTCAAGCGAAAGAAGGAATTTACAACGCCTATTCCGTTCGCAATATTCCGGATCTCTATAAACGAAAATATATTCGTGAAGATAACGGAAAGTTCATCCTGTCTCCTGAAGTCAAAAAATTTGTCACCTTCAACAAGCTTAACCTCTATGAAGACTCCAAAATGATTTTCATGAAAAGCTTCGATTTCATCTTCTGCGCCAACGTGTTGATCTATTTCGATACGGCTTCGAAGTCTAAGGTTGTCCAGCACTTTTATAACAACCTGCAACCCTACGGTTACTTCTTTGTCGGCCAGTCGGAATCACTGCACGGCGTCAATGACAAATTCAAGACGGTTCACTTTCCCGGTGGTTTTGGCTATAAAAAATAGCCCGAGAGGTCTTTTTATATGGATAAGAATACGATGATGGAGCGAGCCGAAATATTAGTGGGAGCAGTTGATGACCTTCCTACCATCCCGATTGTCGCAACCAAGGTGCTTCAACTGCTTGATGATCCCGATGTCAGCGTTGAAGAGATCGCTGACCTGATGCTTACAGATCAAGTTATGACTGCTCGGGTCATGAAGCTGCTCAACTCTCCGGTTTACAAACCTGCACAGGAAATCACCTCCCTTAAACGCGCCCTGGTTTACCTCGGCTTGCGTCATGTTCGCGAACTGGCGTTGACAACATCGGTTATCAATGCGTTTGACGGCACAACAGGAGCCCTGGAACTGAATGCTTTTTGGGAACATTCTTTCGGGGTCGGCATGGTTTCAAAAATTATCGCCCAGAAAATTGGGTACCAGGACCTTGAAAAAGCCTATATTTCAGGAATCATCCATGATCTCGGCGAAGTATTTTTAAGCAACTTCCTGCGTGACCCTTTTTTAGAGGTTCTGGAGCATATCAAAACTCATCCGGTGAAGCTTGTCGATGCCGAAGCAGAGCTGCTCGGCACGACCCACTGTGAAATCGGCCTTTGCATGGCACGGAAATGGAATTTTCCTGATGCCTATTGCGATGTAATTGCGTATCACCACAACCCGGGCGAGGCCACGGTCGATCCGATTCTGTGCGCTATCATCAATTTGTCTGATCTGTTCTGTTCGGTGCGCGGCTTGAATTACGGGGGCCGAGAGTGGATCAGTTTCAATTTGAGTGACGAGGAAGCCTGGACAATCCTCAAAAATGAATCCCCTGTGTTGGCACAGATGGATGTAGAGCGCTTCTGTTACGAACTGGATGATGCCATTCCCGATGTTCAAGAACTGGTCTCCTCCATTTTCAACCCGTCCTGACCCGTTGGCCTGAATACGCGCGTTGAAAAGACAGCGGAAAATAACTTCTACTTTGTAAAAGGCGAGCCCTGATGATAATGCCTCTGCAAGCTAAAACCAGAATTTTGATCGTTGATGACTCATCCTTTATGCGGATGGCTATCCGGAGCGTCCTGTCAAAAGAACCTTCTTTTGACATTGTCGGCACCGCAGCTGATGGCATGGAAGGTGTTGAGAAAGCCATCGCCCTTAAACCGGATCTCATCACGATGGATATCGAAATGCCCCGGATGGATGGTATTACAGCCTTGAAGCAGATTATGGCTAAGGCTCCCACTAAAGTCATCATGGTCTCAACTCTGACCAACGAAGGAGCCAAGTCAACGTTCGAAGCGCTTGATGCCGGAGCTATCGATTATATTCCAAAAAACGTAACCGACTCGTCTGATGCCCAGAATATCTTTAAACAGGAACTGATACGCAAGATCAAGGAAGCAATTTCATCGCGCATGCGCCACGCGCCAGGAACGGCATCCATGGCTGTTCGTCCCGCGGCTTCAACTCTCTCAGCACCCCAGCGACCAACTTCATCTAAATTTCTCGGAAAAAAAATACAGTATGTCGGCATTGGCGCTTCAACCGGTGGGCCTGTCGCTTTACAGGAAGTCCTCTCTCGCATCCCGGTCAATTTTCCCTATGGCGTCATGGTCGGTATCCACATGCCAAAGGCGTTTACCGGACCGTATGCGGACCGGCTCAATGCCAAATGCTCCATGACAATCCGCGAAGCGGTTGACGGCGACATTCTCAAGCCGGGGCTTGCTCTGATCGCGCCCGGAGGAATGCATACAACGCTTGTAAAACAGGGTACTCACATCGTCGTACGGACTCAGCCTACCAGCGCATACCCTCAATATGTATACATACCCTCTGTAGACCTGCTGATGTCAAGCATGGCTGAGGCTACCGGTGGAGCAATGCTTGGGGTAATCCTGACCGGAATGGGCAATGACGGCTTCAAAGGCATGCAGCTACTCAAACAAAAGGGTGGCGTTACGATTGCTCAGGACGAGGCGACATCAACGATTTACGGCATGCCGAAAGCCTGTGTTGACGGTGGTGTTGCTGATGAAGTGCTGCCACTTGGGCAGATTGGCTTTGAAATTTCAAAGTTTATGTAACGGAAAAAGTCCATAGGAACAATGAAGGGCGACCAACCAGTCGCCCTTCATAATTTTGTACGTAATAAAAAGTTGGCTAGCGGTTAGCGTACACGACCAGTCCTGATCCTGAGACATCTACCCGACAGTTTGAAAAGCCACGGCGTTTAAGCCGAAACATGATAAGCGGCGCAATCAGGGGATGAACCCCTGGCAGAATCAGCGGAAAATGGGTATATGACATTCCCAGAAGAGCGTTCAGCGACGCCTTGAAGTCGAACTTTCGTATTTTCTTCCCACGCATACTGTCGGCTGACATCCCTTAGCTGTGCTCGCTGGTTTCATGGAAGACAAGATCCTTCCAGCTCTCTATGGTATTGTCCAGACGCCACTGGCTCCCCGCCATATAGGTCAGCTTACCTTCACCATCGATATAAACGTGCATCGCTTCTTTCTTCTCAAAATCTTCTATAAGCTTCTTTTCACCGGTAACCCAACGCGCCGTAACGTAGCTGACCGGCTCAAATGCAACTTTAACGCTGTATTCATGTTCAAGTCGGTGCATAACGACCTCGAACTGCAGCAGGCCAACAGCTCCGATCACCCAGTCAGAGCCCATCAGTGGTTTGAACACCTGAGTAGCACCCTCTTCGGCAAGCTGAACCAGCCCCTTCTCCAACGCTTTTGACTTCATCGGGTTTAACAGACGAACCTTGCGGAAATGCTCGGGAGCAAAGCTGGGAATTCCCGTAAACTTAAGGTCTTCACCCATCGTGAAGGTATCCCCGATCTTGATCGTTCCGTGGTTATGAATCCCGATAATATCACCCGGCCAGGCTTCTTCAACGTTAGTGCGGTCCTGGGCCATGAATATTGTTGCATTGGCAATCTGGACGTCGCGGCCCAACCGGACATGACGGACCTTCATTCCACGGGTAAATTTGCCGGAGCAGATCCGGAAGAACGCAATCCGGTCACGGTGAGCCGGATCCATATTTGCCTGAATCTTGAAGGTAAAGCCACTAAAGGGTTCTTCGTACGGAGATACTGCCCGGGTAACGGTTTCACGCGGCTGAGGATGTGGTGCGTACTGGACAAAGGCATCCAGCAGTTGCTGAACGCCGAATGTATTGATGGCACTGCCGAAGAAAACCGGTGTCTGACGACCTGCAAGATACGCAGACATATCAAAAGGATGGGCTGCCCCCTCCAACAGTTCAATATCATTTCTCAGTTCTTCTACTTGAGTTCCCAGCAGTTCATCAAGACGCGGATCGGCCAAGCCATTAACCGTTATGATTTCACCGGTACCATTGTCCGCCTCTGCGTCGAAGAAAGTCAGCTCCTTGGTATAGAGATGGTATGTGCCCCGAAACCGCTTGCCCATTCCGATTGGCCAGGTTATCGGTGCCGTCTGCATGTGGAGGTTCTTTTCAATATCATCCAAAAGGTCGAACGGATCCTGCCCCTCACGATCAAGCTTGTTCATGAAAGTCATGATCGGCGTGTGCCGCAACCGGCAAACCTCCAGCAGTTTTTTTGTCTGGCTCTCAACGCCCTTAACGGAATCTATCACCATCAACACTGAATCCACCGCGGTCAATACACGGTAGGTATCTTCGGAAAAATCATTATGACCGGGCGTGTCCAGAAGGTTTATTTCACAGTCATCATAGGTAAACTTCATGACTGAAGAGGTAACTGAAATGCCTCGCTGTTTTTCCAGATCCATCCAGTCGGATGTTGCATGGCGAGCACTTTTTCGGGCGCGAACCTCACCCGCCTGCTGAATGGCACCGCCAAAAAGCAGCAGTTTCTCTGTGATAGTGGTCTTTCCGGCATCCGGATGGCTGATAATTGCAAAAGTCCGGCGTTTCTCGACTTCTTTCTGGTTGAACAGTTCCACGGGAATATAACTCCTTTTAAAAGACAATCAAAAGGCGGGGCAAGCCCGCCTGCTTTTTTGTAGGGGTGAGTCGTTGACTCACCCCGGTTGGACGCCCCACCGGTCGCCCTACCTGAATACCAACCGGTCAAGACACCATCTGCCACCGCCGGCAAACATCAGGTAGAGAGCCATGCCCAACAGGGCAATGTTGTATTCAATGCCGTGTCCGCGACCGGCAACGCAACTCATATTGAGAAAAAAACCGTTTGCCCAGTGAATCTTGTAGATGGCCACAAGCATGACAGCTGAGATACCTGCCGCAGAAAGACGAGTCAGGAAACCGGTCAGGATGCCAAAACCGCCACCAAATTCGGCGATGATAGCCAACAGGGTAAAAATAGGCGGAATCCCCATTTTTTCTTCAAATGTCTTGAAGGTTCCCGTCAGCCCATGGCCACCGTATAAACCCAACAGCTTCTGAGAACCGTGAGCCATAAAGATCAATCCGAGCGGAATTCTAAGCATTAAGGGTGCAATCAAATCAGTAGCATCAAAACTTCCTTTAGCCATATGTCTCCTCTCCAATCTCCCTATGAAGCAAGCTGCTTTTCCCGCCATGCTTGACGGTATACATAAGTTCGTCTGCACGGCGGACAATTTCATCTATCGTAGCTGGTACATGGACATATGTGGCAGCACCGATGCTGAAACTGACCGGCCATTTGTTGATAGCCATCGCACGATCAAGATTTTCGTGCATATTATTCAGGAACTTCAGCGCCGCATCTCCGGGAGTGTCCGGCAAAAGAAGCACAAATTCGTCACCGCCAAAGCGCGCCAGTACGTCTGAACTTCTGCTATGGGAACGTATGGTAGAAACAACCTTCAGCA
Organism: Pelobacteraceae bacterium; assembly: GCA_041675485.1. GTDB lineage: Bacteria > Desulfobacterota > Desulfuromonadia > Geobacterales > Pseudopelobacteraceae > JACRCG01. The sequence goes on from JBAYTT010000026.1 coordinate 16,576, forward strand.
ACAGCTCATCACCGGTCTGATGCCCGAGCTGATCGTTGACTTTCTTGAAATTATCAAGATCGATATACGCTACGGTCAACGGCAGATCATATCGCTGTGATCTTTTAATCTCATGTTCACCCAGATCAAAGAACGAACGACGGTTAAAGGTATTCGTCAGCGGGTCCCGCCGTGCCAGTTCCTGCTCGTTTTCCAGATTAATTTTCAGCGCGGAAAACAACAGACTCATAATAATTAAAAACAAAAACTCAATCAACTCGTTCCAGTAATGTAATACTGAATGAGCGAATATAAACGGTCGAGACCACTCATCGGCAAAGGCCCTGACAACTATGGCAAGCAGGCAGAACAACAGGCCACTTTTTTTCCCGACAAACCAGGTGGCAAGAGAAACCGGCATCAGATAGAATACGATCAGGGAGTAATCACCGGTAATGATGTCAAGCCAACCGAGCAACAGCAGAGTAACTGTACAGAAGACCAGGAGCATTGATGGAGAAAGCGTTGAAAAGCCCCTAACTATCCTACGGTTAATGTGTCGTATCATGCGGGCACCCGAAACAGGACAAATAACAATCTGCTAATCATCATATGATAGATATCCTACGTCATTGACACAAGCAACACCATGTTATTATTTGCTAATCGTTTACCGCAAGCGCTTGGCAACACACATGACATCATATGGTTTGCCTCTGAAATCGCGAAGATAGGTATAATTCATCCCCGCTGCAGTACAGGCATCAATTTTAGCTTTCAGTTCCTCTTCACGTACCTCGGTACAACCTGCCAGCAGAATGAGCAAAAACAAGAGTTTGATTCTCATCAATGTCCCTCTAACATCCCGTTAACTTCTGAATAAACTAGTTGGTGGACGGAACTGCAAAACAAACTATTTTTTTCGGAAATTATCTGATTTTTATAGCAATTTCACCTGCAAGATATAGCATATTCCCCTGACATAATGCAATTCATCTATTCTCCCCACGCTCGTGGTATTCATGGAACTATTCCCTCACAATCAAATGACACTCAAACGCTATAAGATCCATTTCCGGCTTCAGACCCCAGCTTGCTTTTTTTTGCTTGCCTGATTGCATCTTTGTTTTTCTCGGGTATCATTATGCAGGAAGGGAACAGATATTCATAAATGACTTCTTACATACCGCGAAAAAGGAGGCAGCGATGATGACACTATCTCGAAATTTTCTGGCTGTGGTAACTGCAGGTATTATTATGACGGGGGCCGGTGCCGCACAAGCGGAAACCCTTCAGGACGCGGTCACATTTATGCTGAAGTCAAACCCGGACGTAAGGGCGCAATACTACAATCGTATGGCAAGAGAAAAAGAGGTGCGCCAGGCAAAAGCGGGGTATCTTCCCACGATTGACGCTTCTGTGGCAGCTGGCCTGGATCGACAGCATGAACCATTTTTTGATACGACCTGGCCGCAGAGTGCAACGATAAGCATCCGCCAGAATGTTTTCCGTTTTTTCGGCACCCAATCCGAGGTGGAGCGGCAAGAGGCACGCGTCAGGTCACAGGCGTACCTGCTGCAGGGAAGCGCAGAAAACAATGCTCTGCTATCAAGCAAAGTTTTCCTGAATGTGCTGCGCTATCAGGAATTATATGATCTTGCACAGGAGAATCTGACAAATCATCGAAGGATTCTCGATCAGGTCAAGTTGCGAAGCGAGTCCGGCGTTGACCGACGGGCAGATTTTGATCAGGTCATGGGACGCGTTGCCCTGGCTCAGTCCAATGTTGCTGCTGCCCAGGCGAACCTGGCTGACAGCACTTCAGATTACCAATCGGTAATCGGCCATTTACCGGGGGACCTGGTAAAACCAGCACTTGTAGGCTCCGCACTACCGAAGACAATGGAAGAGGCTGAACGGTTAGCCGTGCAGTACAACCCGACTCTCAAATCGGCAAAAGCCGATGTGGAAGCCAGAAATTCACAGCATGAGACAGCCAAAAGCCAGCTTTATCCAAGTCTAGATGTTGCCCTCGATTACAAGTGGCGAAAAGATGCCGAAAATTTCCCAGGTCGCAAAGAAGATTTCCTGGCCATGGCTACCATCTCCTTCAATATACTGAACGGGGGTTGGAACAAGGCTCGCCTGGGACAGACAACGTATGAAATCTACGAGGCTCAGGAAATAGCCGAGAACACCAAACGTCAAACGATCCAGGCAATCCGGCTTTCATGGGAAGCCAACAAAACAGCCACTGAGCGGGTTGCATTTCTTGAAGACTACGTCAAGGCCGCCGGGCAGACCGCTGATGCTTTTACCGCCCAGTGGAATATTGGCAGGCGAACCATGTTCGACCTTCTCGATACCCAGGCGGAACATATCAACGCAAAGGCCAGCCTTGTAAATGCAAAGTACGACAAAATGTATTCCGAATACCGGATATTGAACGGAATGTCGCAGTTGATTCCATTTCTTGGATTGCATCTGTCTGATCAGGGCCTTGTCGTAACGGCTGAAGCGGCGCATTAATACGTGTAATCAACCCTGATGCGTAGTTACCACCAGAGCCCTGGATCATCAGTTCCCCCTGTTGACGGTCCAGGGCTTTTTAAACAGTATATGCCGGGATCACTGTGGGCAACTCTTTTCTAACAACATCCTTACGGTTTGTGACGGCGCTCTGCGCAGTGTTGCTAATTGCAACGACTGTCATGACCGCTGCAAATTTCAGCCTTGACCGGGAACTCCTGCAAAAGGCCGAAAAGAAATACGGACGAGACGCGTTTAACCGACTCACTGCATGGGAAGATCTCATTCGTCAGGACCGAAGCAAGACGGATCGGGAAAAGCTGGAAAAGGTCAACCATTTTTTCAACAGCAGGATACGGTTTGCAAACGACATGGATGTCTGGGGTACTCAGGATTACTGGGCAACACCGATCGAGTTCCTCTGCAAGGGAGCAGGAGATTGTGAAGATTTTGCCATTGCCAAATACTTCACGCTCAAAGCAATGGGAGTGGAAGACGGGAAACTGCGAATCACCTATGTCAAGGCAATCCAGTACAATATTCACCACATGGTGCTGACCTATTACAGCGAACCTGAGGCAGAACCTCTTGTACTTGACAATCTGGTTGATTCCATCAGTGTTGCCTCAAAACGGACTGATCTGATGCCTATATTCGGTTTCAATGGTTCAGGACTCTGGATGGCAAAGCAGCGGGGACAGGGCAAAATGGCCGGTAACAGCAGCAGGATCAAACTATGGCAGGATCTCCTGCAGAAGATGTCTGAGAATAAATTGTAAAAAACATAAAGGGATACCAAATGACACTGTACAGACAGCTCATTATCTTCACCTTTATTCTCTTTCTGCTTCTCTTTGCCGGAACATGGTATGCGAAGCTCGAAAGCACCCGTTCATTTCTGACGTCGCAACTGGAGTCCCATGCCCAGGATACGGCAACCTCCCTCGCCTTATCCATCTCTCCGCACGTTGCCGAAAAGGATATGACGTCAGTCGAGGGCATGATAAATGCCGTGTTTGATCGCGGCTATTACCAGACTATCACGTTTACCGACCCTCGCGAAAAAGTTTTGGTCGAGCATGTACTCGATGTAAAAATTGAAGATGTCCCGGGCTGGTTTGTCAGATTAATCCCGGTCAAGACTCCTGAAGCAACCTCGGATGTGATGGCCGGATGGAATCAAGCCGGCACTATTCATGTCAAAAGCCATCCCGGCTTCGCATATGCAACCCTCTGGAAAGACGTGCTGAACATGACGGCCTGGTTTGCAGCCTGCGCCGTTTTTGTACTTATTGCCGGCGGCTTGGGGCTGAGGATGCTTCTTAAGCCCTTGGTTGCCGTTGAACGTCAGGCTGACGCCCTGTGCAAGAAGGAGTACAAAATTCAGATGCCTCTCCCCTGGACAAAGGAGTTCCGGCGTGTGGTCGAGGCCATGAACCGGATGACCAATAAGGTTAAAGAGATGTTCGAGGAGCAGGCGGCCCAGGCTGAAGGGCTGCAGGAACGCGCGTATCATGACCCCCTGACCGGCCTGGGTAATCGACGGTACTTTGAAAGCCAGATAACAGGCAGGCTTGACCAGCATGATACGAGTGCAAAAGGGATCGCCCTGCTCGTCCGGATTCATGATCTTGAAGCTCTCAACAAACAAAAAGGGTTTCAAGCCGGCGACGACCTTTTAAAAAGGGTCGCGCTCCTTTTGAAGGACTCATCCGGCCAATATGCGAATGTTGCGCTTGCCCGCCTTACCGGTGGAGACTTTGGAATCTTTGCTCCAAATGCCTCTCTCTGGGATGGCGAACATATTGCCACGGATATAGCAAACAAATTAAATCAGCTTGCCGCTGAGCAGATTGCAATGTCTGACAATATCGGCCACCTGGGCGCTGCTTCATACGACGGGGTAACCACGCTTGGCCGCCTCCTTTCCGAAGCGGATCTGGCGCTTGGTTCAGCGATGCAGAAAGGGCCCAATACCTGGGATATCCGGTCTATTACTTTAGAAACCGACAAAATGCCATTGGGACAACAACAATGGAAGGATATCCTCGTAAAGGCGCTTCAGGAGCGCAGGATCAGTTTTGATGCGCAGCCTGTAGTCGAAATTACTCAAACGCAACAGGTTATGCACCTGGAGATATTTTCAAGAATTGTCCAGGAAGACGGAAAACTGCTGAATGCGGCCTTGTTCATGCCAATAGCCGAGCGTCTGAATCTTGTATCCACAATTGACCGCATCGTGATTGAAGAGGTGACGAAGGTTGATTTCAAACGATTGGGTGTCAACAGTGTCGCCATAAATCTATCACCAGCTTCGCTTGAGGATGATTCCTTCAGCCAGTGGATACGCACATTCCTGAAGGGCCTTCCCCCGGAAACACCCCACATTAATTTTGAATTTTCTGAGTTTGCCGCCATCCAGCATCTAACTCTGGTCAAGGAGTTCAGCTCTGCCGTACGGGAATGCGGGCATGGCATCGGACTTGACCACTATGGCCAGAGCTTCTCGAAACTTGGCTATCTGCAATCACTCCATCCGGAGTATGTCAAAATTGACCGGGCCTACACAGGAGAACTCAAGGAGGGGGAAAATGACAGCAGATTCTATATCGCATCGTTATGCAGCGTTGCTCATAGCATAGATATAGCTGTCGTGGCGGAAGGCGTTGAATCCGAACAGCAGGCGCAGATATTGAAAGAGCTGAATCTTGATGCAATGCAGGGATATTATATTGGAAAGCCGCAGCCAGTCGCAAAATGAGCGAAAGATGGAACATGAAGGAACCGGCAGACGACAGGGGGATGCGGAGGTCCATAATACGGACGGTTCGCCCCTTCCTCAAAGAATATCGTGTACCAGCAAGTTCGGCGAAACGATCTTTTCCCGAAGCTGCTTTCGTTCCCGGATTCTCTGCTGGGCATGTTCAGGAAGTTCCGTGAAGTGGATGATGTTTTTTCGGATAAGTACGTCGATCAAATCTTCGAGAATGCGTACAGCACCGAGATCGGACATCGCCATCAACTGTTTCCAGGAATCGGTGGCGTTAAAAAACGCAAGGACCTCTTCGTCCATCATCGACTTCTGTTCCTGGGCCACGGGAGTGGAGGCATTGTGCAACGCTATGATCTTGCCGTCTTGTCCACGTTCTACGAAGAGCATTTGGTTTCTCCAGTGAGAATTATTTGTATACGTCTATAAAGCACGTCAATATATAACGGCCGCAGGTTGCATATGAACTAGCATAATATATAATATTAATATTTCAATGCCGAATATGCTGGTAGCCGGAATCGGCCACCAATTACTACCAACTTTCTTAAAAAGAGGTTTCCAGTGCCAGAAACAAACCCGACTGCCACTGCAACCGATTGGAACCTGGGCGAAGATACAGATCGACGTGACGATCCGCTCCTCGACTGCCTGATGGTGCTGGCCAAACTTCATGGACGTCCGGCATCCAGAGCGGGCCTGACTGCCGGATTGCCCCTTGTGAACAACCGTCTCACGGTTGAGCTTTTTTCAAGAGCAGCTGAGCGGGCAGGCCTGTCATCACGAATTGTGAAGAGGCCGCTGGGCAGGATTACAGCACTACAGCTTCCGACCGTCGTGCTGCTCCATAACTGTGCGGCATGCATTGTGGCCGAACTGTCGGCGGAAGGTGATAAAGTCAGGATCCTCCTGCCGGAAACCGGCACGGGGCAAAAAGTCGTCACACTGGAGAGTCTGGAAAAGCTGTATACCGGATACGCCATTTTTGTCCGCCCGAAATTCCGCTTCGAAAAAGGTGCCCACAAGGAACTTGGCCCCGATTTGACCAATAACTGGTTCTGGGGGACCATCTTTTCATCATGGCGCATCTATCGGGATGTCCTGCTGGCATCTCTCTTGATCAACTCCTTCGCCCTGACCAGCTCATTTTATATCCTCAACGTCTATGACAGGGTTATTCCCAACAGCGCCTTTGAAACGCTCTGGGTGCTTTCAATCGGCATCACCGTGGTCTATCTGTTCGGCGTGCTGATGCAAGGATTGCGCGGCTACTTTGTTGACGAAGCGGGAAAAAAAGCCAATCTCAAGATATCCTCCCAGCTGCTTCAGAAGGTTCTGGGCCTGAGGCTTGAAGTCCGCCCCCAATCAATTGGATCTTTTTCCAATAATCTCAGAGAGTTCGAAAGTATTCTCGAATTTATCACCTCATTTTCCATAACCGCCCTTATTGATATGCCCTTTGTTGCCCTGGGACTGCTCGTCATATGGTACATCGGTGGTTACATCGTCATCTATTTCATCGCAGCAATACTGCTTATGCTCATTTACTCGGCATTTATTCAGGCACCGCTTCAAAAAGCCGTGGAGCACACATTTGCTGCTTCGGCCCAGAAGAATGCCATTTTGATAGAGGGACTGGCCGGCCTTGAAACCGTCAAAATGCTGGGCGCAGAGTCACAGATTCAGCAATCGTGGGAAGAAGCGGTCAGCTATATCGCCACATGGAGCGCCCGATCGAGATTTCTTTCGTCGTCAGTCAGCGAGTTTTCCTATTTCATCCAGAATCTGGTTGTTGTTGCTCTGATCATTGCAGGTGTGTATTCGATTTCCGAGGGGCAACTTACACAGGGAGGACTGGTAGCACTGGTCATACTGTCGAGACAGGTCATTGCGCCCATCGCCCAGGTAGCGAATCTTGCCACCCGTTTTCATCGGGCAAAAGAGGCTTTAAGGACACTCAATGAAATCATGGCGCTTCCCGTTGAGCGACCGGCAGGCAAGACGTTCCTGCACAGGACGAGGTTCCAGGGAAGCATCGGCGTAAAAAACCTTACGTTCTCCTACCCCGGGCAGACGGTGAACGTACTTAACAATATTTCCCTGCAAATTGCCGCCGGAGAAAAGGTCGGAATCATCGGCCCCATCGGGTCGGGCAAGACTACCCTGGGGAAACTGATACTTGGCCTCTTTGAACCAAGCAGCGGCATGGTCACTATGGATGATACCGATATCAGACAGATTGATCCCAGCGAGTTGCGGCATTATATCGGATATGTTCCACAGGACATCACGCTGTTCCGCGGAACGGTGCGAGACAATGTGACCATGGGGACCAACGATGTTGATGACTCTTCCATCATGCGTTCAGCCGAAGTTGCCTGTGTAGATGAATTCATCAAAAAACACCCTCTCGGTTTCGACATGGAAGTTGGGGAATTCGGCAGAGGACTCTCGGGTGGTCAAAGACAATGTGTTGTCATGGCGCGGGCTCTTCTGCTTGATCCTCCGGTTCTCGTTCTCGACGAACCTACCAGCAATATGGACAGCAGGACGGAACTGCGCTTGAAGAACAACTTGACCGCTATCTCCAGTGAAAAAACAGTCATTCTGATTACTCACCGAGCCTCACTGCTGGAGATGGTTAATCGCATTATCGTCATTGACAACGGCGCAATCGTCGCGGATGGTCCAAAGGCATCCGTTCTTGATGCACTGCAAAGAGGGCATCTCAATATTTAAAATAGAAGGTAGAAGATATTTTTTGCGTTCTTCCAGCAGAAAATGACTTCGCAAACGCACTTATCCTGTTTATCAGGGTTAGCAGGAGAAGAACACGTGCCGGAAAACGATAAGAAAACAAAGCCCAGCGGCCTGTTCCGAAGGATTCCGGCAGATGACGTGGATTACATCACGGACATCAGAACCTCTATCCTGGTTCAGTCTCCCCAAGGGGGAAGGGCTATACTCTGGGCGACCATCCTTCTGGTTGTCGCCTTCATTGTCTGGGCAGCGGTCTCCGAGGTCGAGCAGGTCACCAGAGGACAAGGGAAGGTCATTCCGGCAAGCCAGATTCAGGTTGTTCAGAACATGGAGGGAGGAATCCTTGCCGAACTGCATGTCAATGTTGGTGACAACGTAAAAAAAGACCAATTATTGCTCAAGATCGATGAGACCCGATTTGTGTCGTCGTTAGAGCAAAACCGGGCCAAGTCCGGAGCAAACAGGGCCAAGGCCGCCAGGCTACTGGCCGAGGCGACCGGAAGCGCCACTTTCAATGCCCCTGCCGATACCCCCGCCGACATCATCGCCAGCGAACGGTCGTTGTTCGAATCGAGGAAAGCGGAGCTTCGCCAAGGCCTGGAAGTAAAACAGTCGCAGGTTGACCAGCGGCAGAATGAACTGAAGGAATTAACTACCAAACTGAGGGAGTTAAACAAAACGTACGATATGTATCTGAAAGAGATCAGATTGACCAAACCGCTGGTAAGCAAAGGCGCCGTTTCCGAGATGGAGGTTCTCCAGCTTGAACGCAAGGCAAGTGAAATGCAGGGAGATATCGAAACCATTAAACAGTCCATTCCCCGGATCCAGTCGAAGATCGAAGAGAGTCAGTCGGCCATGAGGGAGCTTCGGCTCAATTTCGCCAACAAGGCCAAAGCGGAGTACCACGAGGTTGCTTCTCAACTTGGCGAGGACACCGCTTCGTCCCTGGCGCTGAAAGACCGGCTCAACCGGACCTTGGTGAGATCCCCTGTCGATGGTACGGTCAACCGGATCCTGGTTAACACCGTTGGCGGGGTAATCCAGCCGGGGATGAATCTGGTTGAAATTGTCCCCACGGGAGGGTCTCTGCTCATCGAGGCAAAGATCAAGCCGTCAGACATTGCCTTTCTGCGGCCAAACCAGAAGGCCACGGTGAAATTCAGCGCATATGATTACACCATCTATGGTGGACTGGATGCCAGGCTTGAGCAGATTGGCGCCGACAGCATCACCGATGAAAAAAGAGAAAAGGAAAGCTACTATCTCGTGACGCTCCGAACCGACAAAAACTATATCGGAACAGACAAAAACCCGCTGCCCATCATTCCGGGAATGGTTGCCACGGTCGACATCCTGACCGGCAAAAAAACGATATTATCGTATCTGTTAAAGCCGGTTCTAAAAGCGAAATACATGGCCCTGCGAGAAAGGTGACCCCATGCTCATACTATTGGGAAGCGCAAACAGCTCCGTTCTTGAACGATGGCGCATCCTGCTTGCCGAAGGGAATCAGCTGCAACAGGCCGGCACCGTGGAAGAGCTGAAGGAACGTGCCGCAACCGGTGTATTTGATCTGATCCTGCTGCATCGTCTGATGATAGACAGTGCCATCTGCTCTGAAATCGGCAGACTGGCCCCTTCAAGCAGACTCTTTCTACTCTCCGACCAGCCCGGCCATGAGGAGGGTCTTGCATTCCTCAAGCTGGGTATTGTTGGATACGCCAACACCTATATCTCTCCGGAACGGCTCGCCGAAGCGTTACATGTTATTGGCTCAGGGGGAGTATGGCTGGGACAGAAGGTCATTCATCAGCTTATTCTTGAGGCATACCTGGATGTAAAAGAAATGGAAAGTCATACCTCGCATGCCCCGGATCAACGGCTTGCCGTATTGAGCCCCATGGAGCATCGCGTAGCCGAATTAGTGGCCCGCGGCCGGACCAACCTTGAGATCGCCGACGAGCTCGGCATTGTCGAACGCACCGTCAAGGCCCACCTTACCGCCATCTACTGCAAGATGCATGTTGGCAACCGGCTCAGCCTTGCATTGCTGATAAATCAGGGAGAAAGCAGATAATCGGGGATCTCATTTGTCGGGCACGCTCCGCTTTGCCCAACCTACGTTGTTTTTAATGTTACAGAATGCTAAAGCGCCCTTCCGAAACAATCCGGATGGGCGCTTTCTTTTTCATGTTTTCATCTTACTGACGGCGACTAACCCCTCTAAATCTCCCCTTACCGTAAGCGGAGACTTCAAGGCTTCCCCCCTTAGGTAAGGGGGGACTGAGGGGGGTTATATTTTGATGTTACATGGCACTACCTTAGTCGCACACGAAATTTGCTACGATGCGACGATTCTTGGCCCGACCGGCCTTTGTCTTGTTGGTCGCTATCGGCTTGTCTTCACCATAGCCACTGGAAGTGAGACGTTCAGGAGCGATGCCGAAGTTTTTGATGATGTACTCCTTGACGCTGTTGGCACGTCGTTCGGAAAGCTTCTGGTTGTATGCCCTCGTATGGGTGCTGTCGGTATGGCCGGCAATATCTCCATGTGATGTGGGGAATTCCTTGAGGAAATCGCCGACTGTCTTCAATTCAGGGTGGTACTGCGGCTTGATATTATATTTGTCGACATCGAAGTTTATCATGAGAATCGCCGGCTTATTGCAGAACCTCACTGCTGCTGGACTCGGTGGTGGCGGTGGCGGTAAAGTCACGCCGACGGTTGCCGTACTCTTTGCAGTACCACCCTCGCCGCTGCAGGTCAGGGTATAGATTGTGTTATTGTCTGGTGTGACCGGCGTAGATCCCTGCGTCTGCACAGAGCCGACTACGGGGAGTATCTCACAGCTCGTAGCATTCTGAGACGTCCAGCTGAGCGTTGAGTTTTGCCCCTTCATAATGGATTCCGGCGAAGCAGACAGGGTGGCCATAGGTGCGGGAGGCGGCGCTACAACCGGCTTGGCAGCAGGTGGTGGTGGCGGTGGCGGGGGATCGGCCAGCTTGCTGACGGCAGGAGTCCCGCCAAAAGAGATATACACTCCCGTTGTATATTCAAGCGCATGCTGATCGTCTTTAGGGTAATAATACAGCAGACCCCGTACATCATTACGCCAGGCGATGTCTTCTGTTACGAAGTATTTGAAACCCACACCGTAATCAACGACGCCTTTTGTTTTTGAGTTTCCGGGATACGGGTCACCCTTTAGATTCATACCGCCATATCCGGCCGCCAGATACGGTACAAATTTATTATCAGGCCAGAAATGATAAAGCAAATCACCACCGTACCGATACAGATCCAGAGTTTTGCCTGTAAGGGTGGATTCGGTCCTGGAATAATCGAACAGGGCCTCAATACCCAGTGCCTTGGTGAAGTTGTAGCCGACTCGCCCCCCAAAAACCGGAGCTGTTTCCAGATGCTGATTCCCCTCGTAGGTTATGCCGCCGACCACCGGAGAAACCGAGAACGTGTTTGCTTTGTTGCCGGCTGAGGCGACCGTTGCCATCGCCACGATTGAACCAATCAAAAGCAGTGTAATTGTTTTCTTCATTTGTATGCCCTCCTTTATGAAGATGATGAAAACTTGGTCCTGAGTTGTAGTTATCTCCCGCACACATCTGAAATTAATTGCAATTCACTTTCACTCATGGTGAGAACGCCATGTTTAGAAAATAGTACCACCGCACGCGTCAAATGCAACCGGGTGTCAAGTTTTTTTTATTAATGAATTCGGAGTATGCCGGAATGGACAATATGGGCAGGTTGACGTAACTCCGGTCGGACAAAAAAACTGCCGCGAAAGGATTCTTTCGCGGCAGTCACGTTGTTTACAGGACAATTGCAGCAACCAACCATGTCATAAGGTATGAGACCCATCTTTCACATCTACCGTTCCCAGCAGCGTGTCGAGATCCGTAGTGCCGGTGATGTTGTCGAAAGTGATACTGCCGACTTCTGAGGTATGACCAGCATCAGCGTAAATGTGCAACTGCGCTTTGCCACCATCATCGGTTACGGACAGGTTATCTCTCGTGGCGCTGGCAATCAGGTTGCTGATATCTACCACGTCACCATCGACCACCTTGCTGTAATCCGTGATGTGATCGTGTCCATGACCTGCCAGGAATGCATCAGCCCCTGTGCCGCCAGTCAGGATATCGTTAGCGGCAGTACCGTAGAGAGTATCAGCACCCGAAGTTCCAACAATTTCATAGCCGGCTGCAGTAGCGGTATTGACCGCAACCGTAAAGTTGGCGGAGGCACTGTCACCGTCCGCATCTACGCCGGACAGATTGAACTGGAGGCTATAATCATCCGGGTACGAGGTTGTTGAATAAGTAAGCCCTACTCCATCGATCTTGAAACTGTAATCCTTGCCATCAGTTGTATCATTATGAAGTTCAAAGTAGTCTACCGTTCTTAGCGGATCAAGCTCGAAAGACAAATCTCCCCCCTCGGCTTTATTATACTCATCGGTTAGGGTTTCTGCCGAGGAATCCGTGTAGTGAACGTCCAGCACCACATAAGTACCGTCCTTGATACTGGCAGTATCGGCCAAGGACACGGTGAGTTCGCTCACGGTTGCATGGTTGTCGATGCCGGCCTGTGTGGGATTAAGTTCAAATCTGAGGATATCACCTGAGTTCTCATGAATGACGTTGTCTCCAACACCCAGATCGGTTGCGGAAATTGTCAACGTTGACAAATCACTATTCTCATAACCGGTAGCTACCAGATCAAAGTATCCGCCGAACTTTGCGCTATCGAAAGTATAGTAAGGCAGATTGCTCCCGCCAGCAACACCCTGCAGGATGCTGGGGATGGATGTCTCGATAACAGGTTTTGCTTCAACCAGGTTGAAGTCATAGGTGCCATCCGCTCTAACGACAATGGTAAAGAAAGTTTCATCACCATTGTTGTAGGTCCCGTTATAGACCTGTGAATCTGGAGAAGAACTGCCTGAGTCATACTCAAGGGAGTATCCCGTGGGGGCGTTGGTCCACAAAAGTGACTCTGAACCAATGCTTGCATTGAATGCGTGCGTGTCTGCGCCAACATCGAAGTTATAGGTTCCTTCATAAATAGCTTCAATATTAGGAATTGCAATATTGTCGGCAGAGATAGTTGGAACGTCGTCGACAACATTTACTGACAGTGTGTTAGAGGCAGCATAGGCAGGCATATGATTAATGTCCGTACCGACGACTGAAACGTTACCCAGATTGATGGTATTTGCACCACTTCCAGTCGGGTGCGGGAAAGCATCAGTCAATATAGCTGTTACCGTCACGTCCCCGCTATGGTTGGCTTCAATTACTGCGGGCGCGGTCAAGCTCAAAGTGATTGCCAATTGTCCTGCAACCCTGCCTTCTATTAACGTATCACTTACGCGGGTCCACGCAACATCGGCACCAGGCATACCATTTACGTCTGTTGCCAATCCAATAATTGAACCAAAAGCAAATGTATCAATATCCGCTGTGTGGGCGACAAACGTCAGAGTGCTATTTGTCGCTGTATCGGGTATCAACGCCTCATTAACAGAGAGCGTAACTGATTCACCACCACTCGGCGGGATGTAGGCATCAAGGATGTGGCCAACCGCATCAGCGGTACCAATGGTGACTGTACCGTTCGGGTTGCTTGCGCTGACGATGTGGGCAGTAAAGGTCTCACTACCTTCCTGAAGCTGATCCATCAGGGTGGCTACGTTGAACGTGGCGTCCTGCTGATTGGCAAGGATGATCACATCAAGGGTGGCAATCGGTGTGTAGTCGTCTCCTGCGGTGGCTGAGTCACCAGAAGCTCCCACTACCTGTACCGTGACCGTGGTGTCATGGGTGCTAACCGTATCCTGGTGTAGCGTGAAGGTCACAGGATTGCCTTCTGTAGCGCTGCCACCTTCAATGGTAGTGCTGATATCAACAACTGGAATGTTAGCGTCAAGAATGGTACCAACCGCATCAGCAGTGCCAACGATAACCGCACCGTTCGGGTTGGAGGCGCTGACGATATGAGCCGTAAAGGTTTCACTACCTTCCTGCAGCAGGTCCGTCAGGGTGCTGACGTCGAACGTGGCGTCCTGCTGACCGGCAAGGATGGTCACATCAAGAGTGGTGATCGCCGTGTAGTCCGAGCCTGCGGTAGCTGAGTCACCAGCGGCACCAATTACCTGTACCGTGACCGTGGTGTCATGGTCGCTGATCGCATCCTGATGGAGTGTGAAGGTCACAGGATTGCCTTCTATGGCTGTACCTCCCTCAATGGTTGTGTCGATAGTAACTACTGGCGGTGTGTAAGCGTCAAGAATGGTACCAACCGCATCAGCGGTACCAATGGTGACCGCACCGTTCGGGTTGGAGGCACTAACGATATGAGCCGTAAAGGTTTCGCTACCTTCCTGCAGCAGGTCCGTCAGGGTGCTGACGTCGAACGTGGCGTCCTGCTGACCGGCAAGGATGGTCACATCAA
>JBAYTT010000027.1:0-31077 GCA_041675485.1 Pelobacteraceae bacterium
ACAGCTTCCGACCTGATGTCATTGCTCATCAACTGCATCTGGCGAACCACCTGCAGAATCTGGTTTGCAGGAACATAGTTGGTTGAAACGATAAGGGTGATTCTTTTTTGAGGTGATAAACCTGCCGGAATTGTCCCTACATAGATTTCGGACGACGCTTCCGCCTGTGGCTGCTGGGCTTGCTGCACCTTGCGGCGCACATAGATCACACCGTTTTCATCCCGGATATCCAGATTATTCTTGCGCAGCAAATCCACCGCAAAGGGGAAGAACTCCTTGCCGGTCATCTTGCGGTTCATGTTCAGGGTTATTCGTTCCTGCGTCGTCTGAACGTCCTGAGAAATCGTATAGTTGAGCTTGAGTATTTCACCAAAGGCCAGGTTGGCAAAATCGTACAACGGCATATTTTCAATAACCACCTGGACTTCACCGGATGCAGCCTGCACGGAAAGTTCTAACGGTTTCGGCCGTTCTTCTTCAGGCGCTTGCTGGGACTTCGATTTATCCTCTTTTTCTGCTGCAGCCTTCACGGTTTCCCGCTTGAGTGGATTGGGTATGGAGATTATTTTGACAACCGGTTTTTTAGCATCCAGCTGCGTGATAGAACCGTTACCGGCCTCAGCGGATTGCGCCGGCTGCGTTTCAGACCCACTCTCTGCTTTACCAGGTTCCTGTTGAGAAGAGGCTTCATATATATCCTTGAAATAGGGCGGTTGAGCTGCCTTTCCGGCACACCCCCCCAGGATCAGGGCGCATAACGTCAGAAGTACAAATAATTTATAGAGTCTTTCGCTTGATTGCATAGGTTTCCTTCTGTGTATTAAAGAGGTGAAGTTCAAAGCGTTGCGGTTTTTTGCTGTCTTTTGCTTCAAGAATTACGCTTCCTGACCCGATGCTCTTGACGGTAAGTTGTTCATCTATCACATCTCCCACACCGGCATTTTTCATCTTTCTCAAACCCGAATTATATAATAGCACGCGTGGCTGTGAGCCTCGCTTGACGATGCCCTGCAGTTCCCACGCTTCATTAGGCCGATCAGAACGCTGCAAGGTGTAAACCCGGCCATTTTTGACCAACGTATAGACCGGTTTGAACATATCCTTCAGACTCAGCATCTGCCCCAGCGGGACAAACGGTTTCAGGTCCCATACTTCAAGGCTGCCAATAGCCCCCTTGGGTGGTTTCTGGAATTGCAACAGGGGTGATGACTCCAATGAAGGCGTGGTTGATGGTCCTGAACGGTCTTTCGTGATCTGTGAATTTTGGCTGTTCAGATGGTAAAGTACGGTCAAAAACGAAACCAGTACCGTGAGTATCACAACGGAGCGCTTCATGGCGTCACACCCCGCTTGAAGGCAACCAGCGAAAGGCTGAGAAGCAGTTGCTGATCCTGATATTTCGATATGGTGGCACGTTCAATCTTTATAAACTTCTTACCGTACAGAAGTTTCTGGAGAAACTGGTCAACATCCGCCGGAATACCTTTGAGCATAAAGGTCATCGGTATGCGGGTCATTCCGGTTGTCGAGTCGGCAACCGGCTCGCCCCAGGTTGAGGTGGTAATTTCCATTTTAGTGGCAGTAGCAGTGCTTTTTACAAAATCCTGCAAATCAACGAGTGCAAGACTCGAACTGGTTTTGGCAGGATAGATGTACGCTTCATTGGTCGTCGCTGTTTTGCCAAGCGATGCGACCCGTTTTTTGAAATCGGCGCTCCCCCGCTTGATTGACTCCTGAGCGGCAATCTGGCTTTCAACTACCGCCAGGCGCATCTTGGTCTGTTCACCTCTTTCGCGTGCCGGTTTGATGTAGAAAATAAAGGCAACGGTGATAACCAGGACAATGAGAAGTGACCGATCCTTCATGATGCCGCCTTCGATACTGCAGCGACCGGCAATGGACGCAGGGTAATGGAGAGGTTGTAGCGATTAAAACCGGGCTTGCCGGAATCTTTGGTGGAAGAAAGCAGCTTTACCTCCTGAAAGACACCGGTGTCAAGGAGCTCCTTGATGATGGCGGCCTCAGAAGATTTGATGCCGGTCCAGACCGTGAGCCGGTTGTCGTTATACTCAATCGTGTTGAGATAGCCACCATGGCGCTTTGCCACATCAGTCAAACTGGAAAGAACCTGATAGTAGTCGGGGTACGCCTGTTCTTTGGCAATAAAATCCCGCCAGTAGGATGTCTTATCGCGCACCTCTTCCAGAGATGATTGCAAATCGCCATTTTCCCGCTTCAGACGAGCAAGATACTTCGCTTTTTCAGCATAGTCCGATTCCAGCCGGGTTTCCTGATAGATGTAAAAACCGGAGGTAATAAGCAGCATCGCTATCAGGGGCACTTTGACCAGCGCAACAAACTGTTCCAGCAGATCAGCCGGTTTGAGCTGGATATCGGCAAAAGTGACAATATCATGCGGTTTCACTTTAAATGACACTGTCGGTGCAAGACGGATAACCTCCACATCCTGCAGAGAGTATTCACGTTTAAGCAGATCAAGCGCCTGCTCTTCACCTTCGCCGACGCCCCGGGTTATCTGGGCGCGTAACGCCCCATCCTGAATTACCAGTATGGAGAGCAGCCCCTGGCGTGGAATCAGAACAAGGGCATTAGTCCGATCCTTGAAAAAGCGCCACACCAGATATGATTCGGGGATGGAAATAGTCATGCCGGTCGTAACCGGCTGCTTAAGATACCAGACAAATATGCTGTCAGCGGTCTGGGCGGAGAGATGTCCTCCGTCCGGATAAGGAGAGAGATTGCCGTAGTTAAAGCTGATTATCTGACGCGTCAGGCGCACCTTGGGTGGTTTTTCAAAAACCCGAAGATAGGTCTCTTCTATCGGGATGATTTGAATGAATTTCATTACTTTTCTACCAAGTCTGACAATTAATGCTCCTGCAACGTCCCTGTTTATTACTCTTCAAACGTCTCGATAGTATAGGGATGATTTATGTTCTGCTTAAAACTGATGACGGCACGTTGAAGGTCTCCGGACAAGCCAATGGTTGTCCGGATGTCAACAGCTACCGTCATTGAAGGAAAATTAGTAATATATTCATCCATTTTTGTCAAAGCATTTGGAGCGGCAACCATGAGGTCGGCTCTTCTTATTACCCCGTTCTTTTCACGAAGTTGGACCAATTGCCCTGCCGATACCCGGCTGATATCGAGCATACCCGATAACAATGCTGCGTCAGCCGTATTCATATTGAGCGTTACCGTGCTTGTCGGAATTATTTCATTGCGGATCGCTTCAAAAACGGCCCCGCGCCACCCCTTGATCAGCGTTAACTCGTCAACCGCCTGGATAAAACGATCGTTGCGCGGCAGATATTTTTTTGTTTGTTCGGCACGATAATAGTACGATTCCGCTCCGTTTAAATGTTTCAGATCATCTTCATCAGCCCAGTCAAGCAGGCTGTCAACGGCTGTTTCTATCTCTACCGGCTTAATGCCGATGTTACGCAACATAACCTTCAGATACGACGAATTTGGCGGCGCAAGCCCAAGACGACCGGAGCTGTCCTGCAGTCGCACCTGGCTGTTGCCAACCATGAACGGCGTGTTGCGGAGATTAAGCTGCGCGGGGAATTCACGGTTGGCACTCATATTTTCGATATTCCAACTCGTGAATCTGCCGGTGGTACCAATGTAAACCATTTTCTCCAATACGCTCGCAGTGTCAAGTTTTGCCTGTAACTGGTCTTGCAACTGCTGTGATGATGCCACCATATCCCGCGAGAGCGAAACCGTGTAAAGCGCAAGCGACATGGACACCATCATCAGCACCAGCACGATTATCAGTACGGACCCTTTTTCACAGCGGTTAAATCGGGTCATTAATCCCCCTGATCATAAGCGCCTTTTCGTCGAAATTGGTCCGTATCCGGAAGTAATACTCCGACTCCTTGCCATCGGCTGCAATTACCAGCCGTACCTGCGAAGGGAGAGCCGCTTTGAGAGTGGACTCTTTTTTTCCTTTGCGAAGATACTCCAAACGAAGCACCGTGATCCCGGTTGCAAACACGGTGCTTTTTTTCTCCGCATTTTCAAGTGTTGGGGAAAGATAGTTGGAACTGTCAGCATAAAGCGGTGTTTCTTCCAGCAAAACATCCCCTTTGACAAGGGATAACCTGCAGATAGCCAGCTCACGTCCTGAAGGTGGCGTACTGGAAATAAAGGTCATGCTATCCGGCTCACCGGTGAAAAAAGTAGCAAAAGACTTTCTGTTGTTAAACATATCCGGGGATGGGGTCACATAGTTGAACATTGCGGAGATACAGTCCCGCACCCTCGAAACCCTTTGAGTCTCTTCTGCAAAGGGAGCATCGATCTGGCGTACAACGGTAAAGGAATAGCGAAGCGAAAACATCGCCATGCCAACTACCAGAGAAAAAATGGTGATAGCCACCAACAGCTCGATAAGCGTAAAACCGTCAGAAGAGCTCTTTACTATTTTCATTCCGCTTTTTGTATTGAGTCTTGTAAAACTCAAATGTTTTCCCCCCTACCTCCAGGTTCACTTTGAATAGCATGATCGAAAATGGTCCATTGTTACCGCTCAGAGCTCCATCTTCAACAAAGAGATAGTTATTGGCACTCTGTTCCAGACGGCAGGAATATGAATAGGACAGCCCGTTGAGGATTCCTTTATCCTGGCGATTGTCCGACAGGGTCTCACCCATTATCTTGTCGCGTAACGAGAGAGTTGTCGTGTGGAGTTGCTCGTAGCGGCGAAGCTGTTCGCGGTTGATACTGAACTGACGCAACGCTGCCGTTACGGTGACAATTGAAACTACCATGATCAGGGTAGCAACCAGCACCTCAACCAGGGTAAAACCGCTGCTACGGCTTGATTGCTGACGATATGGCTTTATAGGGGAGTCCATCATTGACAAAGCGTGTGAAGGTTTCCTTTTTAACATTTTTGTCAGCGTCTGCCTTTTCGATCAGAGTGTCAAACTTTTCCCGCAGGTTATGAAGAGACGGATAGACAAGGGCAACGCTGATAGAGATAAGAACCATGATCACCAGCATTTCTATGAGGGTGAAACCGTTTGGCGTGCGGCAGACAACCAACTCCTCACCCGGGCAGGGAGGGTTTCTCTTCACAGCGCCATATCCCCGAGGCTGACGACTGAAAGCATGATGGAAATGACAATAATGGCGATGAAAAAGCCGACACAGACAATGATAAGAGGCTCCAGATAACTGAGGAGGCGGCTGATGTCGGTTTTGAAGGAATCAAGATATCGTTTGCCAAGGGTATCGAATATTTCTCCCATTCGGGCCGAACTTTCACCAACGACCACAAGAGACACGGCATCTTCCGGAATCAGATCATTGCAGCTCCATACCTGGCTGATACGGTTCCCTTTGCGCACCTCTTCATTGGTTTCGGCAAGCAGATTGGTCAGCTGCTGGCTGCCAACAACCGCCGCCGATAGCTTGAGGGCCCGGCTGACATCAACCCCCCCGCCAAGCATCGATCCAAGGGACGAAAAAAGATTGGCAAGATCCGAGAGCAGCATGAAGTTACCGATAAACGGCAGGGTATATGCCCATTTTTTCAGTCGGGCCACAAAAGCAGGGGTGGTTGCCAGCCATACGATCACGCCAACAACGACAACCGCTATCAAGGTGATCAGAGGAAAGTGCTCATTAAGAAACTTGCCATAGCCAATGGTAATTTTTGATATGGCCGGCAATTTCTTCAACTCGTCCGCGGTAAAGATTTTAGCAAATCGCGGCAGAATGAATCCGCACACAATTACGACCGTAACCACACTCATGGCAATCAAAAAGAGCGGATACGAAATGGCCGACTTCACCTCTTTGATGAGGGAAAATTTAAACTCCAGATAATCAAGCAGGTTTTTGAAAGCTGTCTTGAGATCGCCGATTTCTTCACCGACAGCCAGAACATTAATGTAAAGATCACCGCCACCAAATTCATGTTCTTCAAATCCGGCTCGGAGTGCCGCCGAAAACTGCTGCCCCTCCTTGATCCGCCTCAGAATTCCTTCCCAAAAATCATGCACCGCCTGTTTGCGGGTGTTTTTTATCACCGTTGCCAGCGCCTGGTCCAGTTTTATCCCGGCAGAAATGAGGTGAAACAACTCTTCCGAATTGTTTTTGAAGTCCTTGAGCGAATATCTGCCACGACGCATCGACTTGCGGTCTTCCTTGATCGAGGTGAGGATGATTCCGCGTGAGCGGATTTCGTTGACCAGATCGGCCTCGACGCCGAACATTTTGCCGGAAACCTTGTCGCCGCTTTTTGTCACGCCTTCATAGATATAGCGATTCAATGGGCAACCCTCAATACTTCTTCAAGCGTAGTCCACCCTCCGATGACCTTGACAAGACCATCCTGCATCATGGTGCGATAACCGATGCGATTCATATCATCAAAACTCTTGTCATTTTCAAAATGCGCCTGAACTTCGGAAGTAAACGGCGCAATTTCGGCAATAACCATCCGCCCTCGATAACCGCTGCCGTTGCACTGCGCGCAACCAACCGCACGTCGCGGCACTTGTTTCAAATCAGGGAATTCCTTCAATATGCGGTCCATATCGTAACGCGCTGAAATTTCTGAAGGAAACGGAACTTCCTCGGCACAGGCCGGACAAAGACGTCGAACCAGACGCTGAGCCATTATGCCGACAATAGTCGATTTGAGGAGGAACATCTCGCTTCCCATATCGAGCAGGCGGGCTATTGAAGCAAGTGCACTGTTGGTATGGAGTGTGGAAACCACCAGGTGGCCGGTTAATGCCGCTTGCATGGCTATGTCTGCTGTTTCACCGTCGCGAATTTCACCGACCATGATTATGTCAGGGTCCTGGCGCAGGATGCTACGGAGGGCATTGGCAAAAGTGTAGTCGATTTCCGGACGGATGTTGATCTGACTGATACCTTTGAATTCATATTCTACCGGGTTTTCAACGGTTATTATCTTGACCCGGTCGGAATTGAGCAGTGACAGGACGGCATACAGGGTGGTCGTTTTGCCGGAGCCGGTGGGTCCTGTAGTCAGAAAAACGCCACTTGTTTTTTCCGTCAGGCTGGCGATGAGTTCAATTTGATCCGGCAAAAAACCGAGACTTTCAAGTGAATAGTCAATATCCTCTTTTCCCAGAAGGCGGAGAACCAGGCTTTCACCAAACTGGGTCGGTACTGATGAAGCACGGATATCGATCTCTTTGCCGGCGATGCGCAGTGAGATACGGCCATCCTGCGGGATGCGATTTTCTGCGATGTTCATGCCGGATATAAGTTTTAAGCGGGTAATAACAGCCAGTTTGAGGCTTTGCGCTACGACATCTATGGTAGTAAGGATGCCATCCACCCGCAAACGTACTTTCATTGCGCCACGCAATGATTCGAAATGAATGTCGGAGGCGTTAAGCTCCATGGCTTTGGAAAGAGTATTGTTGACCAGCTTGATAACAGGAGCCTCGGACGCCAGTTCTTTCAGCTTGTCAATTTCCTCATCCGCATCCAGATAATTGGTTGATGCGACAAGTTCCTCATCAACAACCATTAACAGTTGTTTTAGCGGTTCCTCGCGGACAAGGGCAACCCGCACCTTCTTACCCGTAAGCGTTTCGATAAGTGAGAACGCAGAACTGTTGAGCGGATTGGTGGTCAGAATACTGACTGAATCGGGAGTCTCCTGGTAGGGATAGAGGTTTTGTTCCCGCAGAAAGCGGACGTCAAGCGGCAGGTGGACCAGAGACAGTCCCTCGACAGAGCGAAGATACGGAATATCAAGCTGAAATGAGAGCGACTCCAGAAGCTGATCTTCCGTAATTGCTCCCATGTTCAGCAGGATGGAACCTATTTTACCGCCGTACCCTTTTTGGACGTCAAGTGCACGTTTGAGAGAGTCTTCGTCGCAATACGATTTGTTAAGCAGAATTTGACCAAATAACGGTTTGGCCATGAATTATTCCCACGCACTTATATCTTTATTATCGCCTTCGCCACCCTCTTTGCCATCTGCACCGAGTGATTTAAGATCGTACGGATGCTTGTCAGACCCTGGAGATTTGTATACGTATGGAGTATCCCATGGGTCGGCGGGAAGAGGCTTGGGAAGATAGGGACCTTTCCAGTTTTTTATGTTCCCCGGATCTTTCCAAAGCACCTCAAGTTTCTCATCTGTCGTCGGGTATCTGTTTACATCGAGCTTGAAGGCATCCAGCGCCGTGACAATCATCTCAACCTGGGCCTTGGCGGTCTTTTCCTTGGCTGTGCCAAGTTTGCTGAACAGCTTCGGGGTTACCAGGGAGGCCAACAAGCCAATAATGACAATTACCACCAGCAGTTCAATCAGCGTAAAACCTTTGCTATTCAATCTTTCATTCATTATGTGACCTCTTTGTTTGGATGGAAGGGTACGTATAGCACGTTTCCGGAAAATTTTCAATTTCAGGGGGTTGACTGTTGCACGCTATTTCCTTAATGGAAGCACCTTGGCTATTTTGGACGGTTTTGTCGGAAACAGGTCGGGGCGGACTCGCTGGAATGCCAGCGGCGCTTCACCGACAAAGCTGTAGGATGGCTTGAATTCCGGAACAAGACGCTTCAGTGATTCCATCAGATTATTCACATCATTTGAACGGGCAGCCTCATACAACGCGTCGAGCTCATCCCTGACAGGCTGCATATCGATATGAACCGGAGCCAGTACCTTAATTTTCTTATGTGCCGTGGGAAGAATCCCTTCACCATCAATCAGCAATTCTTCAAACAGCTTTTCGCCCGGTCTCAGACCGGTAACAATGATATCGATATCTTCGTACGGAGTCAGACCTGATAACCTGATCAACTCTTCGGCAAGATCAATAATCCGCACCGGATCTCCCATATCAAGCACCAGTATTTCGCTGCCACTCCCCATACTACCCGCCTGCAATACAAGTTGAGTCGCCTCCGGAATGGTCATGAAATAGCGAATTATCCGTTTGTCGGTTACGGTAACAGGGCCACCCTTGGCGATCTGGTCCTTAAACAAGGGAATAACGCTGCCGTTACTCCCCAGCACATTGCCAAATCGTACCGTCGTAAATTTGGTGCTGCTGCCCCGTGAAAGCGCCTGAATATAAATTTCCGCAGCCCTCTTGGTTGCTCCCATGATGTTGGTGGGATTAACTGCCTTGTCGGTGGAAATCATGACCAGGTTGCGCACTTTGAACTCGTGTGCGGCATCAGCAATATTTTGCGAACCAAAGACGTTGTTCAACACCGCTTGAGTCGGGTTATATTCCATCATCGGCACATGTTTGTAGGCCGCAGCATGAAACACTACCTCGGGGGAATATTCCTCAAACGCCAGCATGATCTTGTCGCGGTCGCGAATATCGGCGATCAACGGCAATATGCGTACTTCAGGAAAACGGGCTATCAGCTCCTTTTCTATCTCATAGAGCGGAGTCTCGGCCTGATCCAGAAGAATCAGTTTTTCGGGATCAAATTGAGCCACCTGGCGGCAGATCTCACTGCCGATGCTCCCGCCGGCACCACTGACCAACACACGTTTTCCGGTCAGATAACTTCCGATAAGTGTCCGATCCAGTACCACCGGTTCGCGCCCCAGGAGGTCCTCAATTTCGACGTTTTTTATTTGAGACACGGTCAATGTCCCATTAATCAATTCCCCAATGCTTGGGAGCGTCTTGAAGGTTACATTGGCATTTTTACAGGACTCCACGATACCCATGATCGTCCTGCCAACCGCCGAAGGCATGGCGATAATGACATCCTGAATTTCGTTGGCAACAATCAGGGATTTCAATTGTTTTGATCCACCCAGCACCGGGATGCCATGCAGTTTCATGCCCTTCTTTTCGGGATCGTCATCTACAAAGCCAACGACCGTATATGCAGAATGCGGTTGGCGACGAATCTCCTTGAGCAACAGGCTCCCCGCTTCTCCGGCTCCCACAATCAAGGTACGGGGACCTTCGCAGCTTCTGCTTATATACGTTTCACGGTATGCACGCCAGATCAGGCGACTTGCGGCCAGCAATCCAAAGACTAAAACTCCGTCAAGAACAAATATGGAACGCGGGACCGGATTAAACTGATGCAGCAACAGCAGCGCAAAAATACTAAGCACTGAGGACATGCATACCGCTTTTAAAATTTCAAACGCATCCTGTATCGATGCATAGCGCCAAAGACTGGTGTAAAATCCCGCCACGATAAACACAAGCGGCTTGATAACCAAAACTACCAGCAAACATTCCCAAAACAGGCTCATCTGCATTTCTGGAATAGAAAAATCAAACCTCATCAAGAATGCCAGATAAAGTGCAACGCTGATCAGGATCAGGTCACAAACAAAAACTATCAATCTACGTGTGGTGAGCATCAGTGCTGTACCCCTTCGCTACGTAGTACTTTGAAAAATGTCCTGAACAAAATCTTCGCATCAAGCGCAAATGATCGATGCTCCAGATAGTACTCGTCAAAATTCACCTTGACCGGAATCGGCAGTTCATCCCGGCCGTTAATCTGAGCCCAACCTGTCAACCCGGGAGTAAGGATATGAACTCCTTTTCGGGTGCGAAGCTGGATAAGATCATCCTGATTAAACAAGGCAGGTCGAGGGCCGACAAAACTCATATCCCCGTTTAGTATGCTTAATAGCTGGGGAAGTTCGTCCAGGCTCGATTTACGCAAAAATTTGCCGATCGGTGTCAGCCAACGTTCAGGCTCACCAAGCAGATGTGTGGCAACAGCTGGTGTATCGGTGCGCATCGTGCGAAATTTTGGCATCCTGAAAATAGCGTTATTACGGCCAACCCTATCCGACCAGTAGAGTACGGGGCCTGTGGATGTCAGTTTCACCAACAAGGCCACAAGCATCAGTGGCACCAAAAAAATTGTCAACAAAAGAAGCGAACATATAATATCGAATAATCTTTTCATGACATGATTATTTCACTCCGCTCCACAAAATTCCGAGCATTCCCTTAAACTAAGTTCCAGTTGAGAGATGGTAGTTTCCCCTTTAGTGACATCACTAATCTGTCTTATATTTCAGCCTCAATTCTTTCAGACTCTGATGACATGAATCAATGGCAGACGTGCTGACTTGCAAAAGCTTCTCACGCTGTCCCGTTACAGCCAAAAACTTGGCCGCATCCATGCCCACATCACCAGTAAAATATTGTCCATTTACCCCGTCCCGTACAATTTCCGGGATTGCATTTACCGGATTGGTCCAAACTATTCGTCCCCGACGCAGAGCGTTCAAAATACTGCCACTACACGGACACCAATACTTGTATGGCAAAAACGGTAAAAATACATGGCTGACTCTGGAAAAATATCCGTCAAGCTCGGAATCCCGGACAAAACCCAGATAAGTCACTCCATCAGAATATGTGTCAATCAAACGGTCTAATTCGCTCTGGGCCTTGTTATTAAAAGCCTCTCCAATTACATACATCCTGATGTCAGGAATAAATTTCCGTAGTTCGGAGTGCACTGCCAACGCATATTCGAGACCCTTGATGGCACCTATGAAACCAAAAAACAGGATATCCCGGCAATCAGTGTTTATTGGGTCTCGCCAGATTTTGTCGGGATCTATGACATGCGGCAGGTAAAGTACATTTGTCAGCTTATGCCGCTGCTCAAGCAAAGTTTTCCCCAGCTGACTCAAAACATATACGTGCCGACAACGCTTTAGCAACCTTTTCGTTGCTCCAGCAGTGTTGAAATACCAATCAAAGGCCTTCAACAACTGGTTAAGCAGAGCATAACGACTATGATAAAATGGAAATGTCACCCACGGTGCGTCATGAATCGTTACATCAATATTTTCAAAACCACAGTCAATCAGACATATCAGCGCGTTACGCCCCGAAAACTGACTGCTGCCAAGTTCAACATGGAATGCCGTATTTTTCGAGAGAGTCTTTAACCATTCACGGGTTATGTTCTCGGGAGAAATTTGACAAAAACCTTTATTTTGCAGCACAATCCTAAAGAAATCGTCCCCATAGCTGACAATACCAGAGTTTGAATTGGTGTTGCATATATGATATTTCCCCATCGAATCCATGGCTAGCAGTCTGAATCTTTTGCCCTTGTTCGCGGGCTGATTCCTTTTTATTTTTTTGAATTATTGATTAAAAGAAACCACGCCCCAGTTTCCTGTAACCCCTGCTCCATCGTAAATGGAGGCTTCCAGTCAAGTTCTTTTCCAATCAAGGTGCTGTCAAGAGTGACCGACCCTAAAAGACGATTAACAGCCGCCGTTTTTCCAGTCAGCTGGCCTGCAAAACGCATAAATGAGCTCGGTATACTGAACAGTCGGGCAGGGACGTCAAGAGCTTTTGCCGTTCGCCGAATAAGATCGGGGGTCGAAACATCCTCACCATCGTTTACAAGATATGTTTTTCCGGCCGCTGCCGGATGAACTGCACACGTTGCGATAGCATCGACGAGGTTTCCGACATATATCAGGCTGCGGCTATTGGCGACAGCTGCAAACGGCAGAGGGATTCCTTTGGACACTATTTGAAGAAGTGACAAAAAGTTCCCGGAATTTCCGGGACCATAAACCAGAGGGGCCCGGATAATAACCAACTCCATCCCGGTTTCTGCCGATATTTTCCTTAAGGCAAGTTCCGCTTCATGCTTGGAAATAGAATATGGGTTATGCGGTTGAGGGATATCTGACTCCCTGTATGGCTTTGCCCCGGAATTATCACCATTTACGCCAATGGTGCTCATGAAAACAAACCGTTTAACACCTTTTGCCGCAGCCTGTCTGGCAAGGTTCGCAGTTCCGATGGTATTGGTGTTCCGGAACTCGTGGAGAGGGTTTTGAGCCGACTCATGCATGATATGCACCCGGGCGGCAAGATGTATTAATGTGTCAATGTTATCAAGAGCATGATCATAACATGCCGTTTCTCCAAGCAGCTCCACCACCACAGGCTTGACACCATCAACCATGAGTTGCGGAGATTCCGAAGCAAGGAGAGTTCCATACACATTATGACCGAGACGTTGGAGCCTGGTACCAAGAAATCTGCCGACAAACCCTGTGGCCCCTGTAATTAGCACGTTCATTTCGGACGCCTTATGAACTGAATAAGTCTTGTAAAAAGTTTATATGAAATAAACTCCGCCAAGGAGGATGATATACCATGAGTACGTAAAGCCCTTCGGATTTCAATGTTTTGCAGGGCAATATTTTTAAAATTACGATTGGTTGTTCCGCCAAGCCTCATCTTCACCAGCACCCGAGGTATGTACTTCGACCTGATCTGATGGATATCAAACAAACGCAGCATCATTTCAAAGTCTGCGGCAATTTTGTAATTCAAATCAAAGCAACCGCATGTTTCATAAACCGAGCGCCGAACATATAAAGTAGGATGAGGCGGCATCCACCCCCTTTTGATACACCCTGCTTCATGAGGATTCGAGCGCCAATAGCGAACCACTTTATTTAGGTCATTGTGTTTTACATAGCACAAATCCCCGTAACAAGCATCAATATCAGGATTGTCGTAAAACTCTTGTGCAATTCTTTCCAGTACATATTCATCTGCCAGCACATCATCAGAATTTATCAGGCCAATGATTTCACCGGAAGCAAGGGCGATACCCTTGTTCATCGCGTCATAAATGCCTTCATCCTTTTCCGATACAACCCTGGTAATTACCTTGGGAAAACTGTTCAAAATTGAAATAGTGTTATCAGAAGAGAGACCATCTACCACAAGATACTCAATATTGGAATATGTCTGAGACTCCACTGATTTGATAGTATCTTCAATTGTTTGGCCGCTATTATAGCTAACAGTTATAAGGGATATTTTTGGTTGCGAAATGCTCAATGCAAGCTCCTACTCTGGAGAATCCGGAATCAGTAAACTAAGCGCGGAGGCACTGTGATTAAAAACCACCAACGAATCAAGTGCATATGTCTATAAGGGTCGATATGGAAAAGCACAGCCCGTCACTTCTTCATAAACTTTCAGCGTCTGTATGAACGACTGATCCCATGAAAATAATTGTGCTTGAAGAAAGCCTTTTTGACGAATTTCGCGCCGAAAAGCAGTGTCAGCAGTTTGTTCAATTGCTGCCACTAACAAGTCAGGGTCTGCTGAATCCAAAAGCAGCGCAGCATCTCCTGCAACTTCAGGTATTGATGAGGAATTCAGCGCCACGACAGGGCAACCGGCACTCATCGCCTCCAATACCGGGATACCAAATCCTTCATAGGATGATGGATAAAGCAGACATTGCGCCTGATTATACAGCTGGTTCAGCTTTTTTTCACTGACATCGCCTTCGTGCCGATAGCGGCCCGGCACCTTATATTCAAGAAATTTCAGTTCATCCTCCGAGAAATCGCCCCCTCCCACACACACTATCTCCAAATCCGTCAAATTCTCCAGAGATTCTGCAACAGCCCTGAAGTTTTTGTAAAACACTCTGGAACCGACAAACAGGACATAAGGGCGGTGAGTTGGATAGTTAGATTCAACTTCGATCGGAAAAAAGGAAGAACCAACGCCGTTATGAATCACATGAACTTTCTCGGCTTCAATTTCCGGCAACAACTCAAGAAGATCTTTCCGGGTATGATCGGAGACACAGATTATTGCCGATGCCTTTTTTATTGCATTGAACTTTTGCGATGAGTGAACCCAACGTTTGATGCCTGAGTTAAAACGCTCGTATGTGAAATCATGGACCGTCGTCACCACCGGGATCTTATTGCTGACCGGGACCCTATAATAACTGGAGTGAAACAGGGTTGCTGCGGGCGATACTTCGCAATCGCGGTATCGCTCCAAAAATCTATGTCGGCACTGCCTGATGTGCTTTGAACTCCCCCCGACTCGCGTCTCGGCGCTTTTATCGAAAAGTAGTAACTCCGCATCTAGATCGACTGCCACCACACGCTTGAAGAACTCCTGAAAACAGACACTTATCCCTCCGGTCCGCTGGAGACTGAAAATAATTCCGTCAAGGGTGACCACTCAAACTCCCTTGCAAACCGCAAATAAATCCTTTGCCGATCCCCAGCAATCTCATCCAGTACAATTTCCTTTTCACCGGTATTTTGAAATTAACTACGACTCCCATTGCAGATCGAACTGCCATTTCAAGTAAATACCATACCAATGAAATGTGCCCGGAACGCATCAGCTTGCCATTCAAATATCCAAAACCCAAGCCGTACGAATAGTACTTGTTGCAATCCATTTCCATGTATTCCGGCACCGGATGATACACCTGTATGTCACCGACATAATCTATCTTCATATTTGCCGACAGGAGCCTGGAAACCAGATCTGTTTCTTCACCAGACCCCAGGTAAGTTCCGGCACCTAATGATTCATCAAACTCCCGGCAAACTCTATCGAGCGATTCCAACTTAACAAATATGCCCACTGAAATTGGCAACTTAAACAGATCAACAAACCTCATTCGTTTACGTATTCCGAAAGGTCGTCCGCCATATATTTTTCTGATCAATGGATCATATACATTCGTACATATACAATCCAGCTCACTATTCTGAATGAAATACTCCATAATTCTCTGCAGCAGATTTTCTTCATACCAGCAGTCATCATCCGGGAAAGCGACTATATAACCGGTCGCATGCTTCAAACCAATATTTCTTGCACGAGAAAGCGGCATAATATGACCAATATTTATTGGTATATAGGTGATATTTTCCGGAAACGTAAAATCACTTTCAATCGTGTATAGGCCCTGGTTGACAAAAATTAGTTCAATATCTTCTTTGTATCTCTGGGCTAATAAAGATTTAATAAATCTTTTGAGTTCCTCGATTCTGTCTTGAGCTGTGATTATCAGCGATATTTTCGGGTTATTGTGCATTTTTCTTTTCTTAACTTAAGATGGATACTTTAATGCAGCTATTATTAGATAAAATATGTTTGCTATCTAATCTTTGTCGCTGACAGACGCATTTTATTAGATATGAATGCAAGTAACATGAGTAATAGTCCTGATAAAATAAATAAAGTATACTGCATCATGACTGCCCCAAACTCACCACGATTAATATCCAAAGCCATGGCGCTAACAATTAAAAGAGGAAGAGATTTCTTACCGAATAATTTTTCTAATACCCAGAACGCTCCAACAATCATTAATGGCGCTATCAAAGCTCCAAGTACCCCAAAATTAATATATGCCTCTGTAAGTGGCATATAGGCATACCCCATAAATTTTTCAGTCCCTGTTGGAGCCACGTCGCGGGCAAACTGCTGGGCAAGAAACAGATAACTGTCTCCACTGAATTTTGCACCGATAAAATTGGGTAACCAACCAACAAAAGTGCTTCCAAGAAGCGGAATATCCTTATTGTTTATCGCCTGCAACAATGTCAGGTGAGGAAAATAAAATTCACCAATACCATTTATTATCTGAATTGCAGAACCCAGCCGGTCTACTTGTGAACCGGTCGCCTGCCGAACTATGCCGATAAGCATAAGTGCCAGCAGTACTGAAAATCCGACAACAAAGTGTCTCAGCCGAAGTTTATTTTTCCAGGTAAAGACAATCCCGCCTGCTAATAATACCGTGAGAATTCCACGCCTGTTGCCCAACATGAAGTAGCAAATCCAAAATGATGCAAGAGTAAGTCCTACTAACCATCTATTATAAATTTTGCCAAGTTTTGCCACTCCCCCAGTGTATAAAAAATATATCGTTGCACCGGTCAAAGCGTAATGCATAAGCCATACTTTGCCTGTTTCAGTTGCATCAAGAAGCGTCAATCTGTCAACTTTACCAATCATGGAAAAAGCGCCACTAGCTGCAATGCTGCCGAAGTACCCTATAACCAGCAAACCAACCATGACCACAACTGAATAAGGAAACGGCTGAATGTATTGAATAAAATTCAATTTTATAATCGGTGATTCTTGTCGTTTTAAATTCATGGTAAAAAGCTCAAATAGAAAGCCAAAGAAACTTACAGAAGTAAATGACAAAAAAAATCCGAGATCAATGGTGCTCTTCTCGAACGAAAAGCCGACAGGATTGTAGCTAACATATGTATAAACCAAATAATATGCGTTCGCATACAGAATCCAGGCAACGAAGCATAAACCTGCGGGTGAAATATAATCGCCAAGAGGCTTTTTACCCAATAAAGTTCTTGCAGCGACGAGCACTATGCCGCCCAACTCTGCGAGCAGCCATTCAGGAGCGTACTCGAAGTATCCCAAAGTACCAGCAATCCCAAATGAAGTAGTTATGGCCCAATAAAGAATAATCATGTCAAACAGCTTACCTGTGTAGAAGGTGGTGTATCACGTAATTCGTCTAATCAAGTAATAATACGCCGCACTTACTATTGCATGAATTAATGTGACACCAACAAGTGTCCAAACAACGGAAAATCCGCACATTTTCATAAATATTACTAATGTCAAATACAGACACAGGCAGAGCAAACTTACAAATAAAATACTCTTGAGCCCACCAATCATGGTCAAATATTTATTTAGTACGGACTCAAATGCTTGAATCCAAAACAATGGTATCAGGGCAATATAAAATAATAGTGCGCTGACATATATTCCGTTCGTTAATTTAAATACATGATAAACAGCCAGATACCATACAGTACACAATACAAGTTGGGATATCACCAGTATTGACGCATGTTTTTTTGTACAAGCCACAATAAAACTGCTGAATTTTTTATAACGTTCCATAAAACCACAAACATTTCCGACCGTTTCGAGCGTTGAAAAAACCATCACCGACATCATTACGCTGTGGAACTTATTTGCGAATGAATATTTTGTGACGGCACCTTCTCCACAACTAGTCAGTATCAATGGTATAAGGAAGTCTTTCGACAAATAAATGATTGCACCTGATTTTAATACCAGTGAATCCCTAAATATCTTATGACAAACATCTGAGCGTGTGAAGGCCTTAATTTTGGTGATCCTTGTCGCCACGATCAAATAAGCAAAAGCTAAAAATGCCGAAATCAAAAGCGACATGATCGGCGAGATTTTGTTTCCAAAGACCACAATCAGTACGCATGAAATTCCCCAAAGTATGGTATCTGACTTGTATGCCTGATCTATCGCCCCCCGACCAATCTGGATTTTCTTAAGCGCCTCAATTACAAGAAAAATTGGCAGAATCATCATCAATTTGCTTGAAAGGCCGGTACCGTTATCTCCACCGAAATAATACAGATATACGGCCGAAGCAATCATAAGGATTATGGATGCCGCAACTGTGGTTATTATAATAAAAGACTCTATATGTGATTTGTCTGGCTTTGACGCATCAACATAATGACGTATATAGCCACCCCAGATTATTTGAGGAACTATTGACATATACGCACAAACAGCCAATACAATAAACAGCTGATCCGTAATTTTGGACGCACCATATATTGAGGTCACTGTAAAATAGAAGGCAGACCCGGAAATAGCGGACAGTAAAGCGGCAAATTGGTAAGACTGAAGTATCAAATTGTTTCCCTAGGGAGAAAAGCCTGGGGACTGGCTATTTTCCCATATTGTTTCCTAGCTGACATCGCCATCGTTTCTCAGTTCGCAGTCCGCACGAGAAACTGTTTGCCATGCGGGAACACATTTTACAAAGACCATGATCACTTACATAAACTACCTTGCTCAATTTTGTATTCAGAAGACCGCCAGCTTGCCGTTCCGGCAAAGTGTGAATAAAACGAGCCGGGTGGAGGATGCTGCTCACCCTCCACCCGGTATCCCTTCAAGCGCCACTGCGTCACCCATCCGCCCGCTTCTCGCGCTCGGCAAGAGTGAAGTCCGCATCGGTCATCATATTCACCAACTGCTCAAAACTGGTCTTCAGCTCCCATCCCAACTGCTTCCTCGCCTTGGTTGGATCACCCAGGAGCAGGTCAACTTCCGCCGGCCGGAAATATTTCGGATCGATTTGAATTACGGTTTTACCGCTCATGGTATCGATCCCTTTTTCGTTTACGCCGCTACCCTGCCATTCCAGCGGCATGCCAAGACGTGCGAACACTTTTTCGGCAAACGTGCGGACCATGTAGGTTTCACCGGTGGCGATGACGTAATCTTCCGCCTGGTCCTGCTGCAGCATCCGCCACATCGCTTCAACATAATCCCCGGCAAAGCCCCAGTCACGCTTGGCATCAATATTACCGAGGTAAAGACACTCCTGCATCCCCAGCTTGATGCGGGCGGCAGCGCGGGTGATCTTGCGGGTAACGAAGGTCTCGCCACGCCGGGGCGATTCGTGGTTGAAGAGGATACCGTTGGAGGCGTGCATGCCGTAGCTTTCACGGTAGTTCATGGTGATGTAGAAGGCATAGGCCTTGGCGCAGGCGTAGGGCGAGCGTGGGTAGAATGGTGTGGTTTCCTTTTGTGGGGTTTCCACCACCTTGCCGTACAGTTCGGATGATGAGGCCTGGTAAAATCTGGTGTTCAGTCCGGTTTCGCGAATCCCTTCCAGTATGCGCACCGCACCCAGGGCATCAACTTCTCCGGTGTATTCCGGAATGTCAAAAGAGACGCGGACGTGACTCTGGGCGCCCAGGTTGTAGATTTCGTCAGGCTGGATATTACGAAGCAGTATGTTAATGGAACTGGCGTCATTCAGATCACCGTAGTGCAGAAACATCCGTACGTCCTTTTCGTGCGGGTCTCGATACAAGTGGTCGATACGTCCGGTGTTGAAAGACGAGGAGCGGCGTACCATGCCGTGGACCTCATACCCCTTGGAGAGGAGCAGTTCTGCGAGATAGGAGCCATCCTGGCCGGTAATGCCGGTAATCAACGCTTTTTTCATTGATAATTCCCTCAAAAGATTAATTTGGCCGGTTGTGGCGGCCATAATGTAAAATTATTTCCCCAGCAGCGGACTCATGACCTGATACACCAGGTAGGCGACCAGTGCCGAGGCCGGGATGGTCAGTACCCACGCTATCAGAATTCGTTTTGCAACATTCCAGTTAACAGCATTAAGCCGCTTGGAAAGGCCAACTCCCAGAATTGCAGAGGTAATGACGTGGGTGGTGCTGGTTGGCATGCCGAAAGCCGAAGCTCCAAGAATAACGCCAGCAGATGCGGTCTCGACGCAAAAACCATGTACCGGCTGTAGCTTGACAAAGTCACTGCCAACGGTTTTGATGATACGCCAGCCGCCGGCCGCCGTTCCAAATGCCATGGCCGTGGCACAGGCCACCATCACCTCCCAGGGCACTGCAAAGGTTTTCAGTGTCCCATAGCTGACCAGGGCCAGGGTAATGACCCCCATTGACTTCTGCGCATCTGCGGTGCCATGGGAAAAGGCCATCAGAGCCGCTGAAACGACCTGCAACCGGCGGAAGTTTTTGTTAAGCATCGAGGGAGCGCTGTTTCTGAAAACCCGGTAAATGATCATCATGAACATGAAGCCTATGGCCGTTCCCAGAATCGGTGAAAGGATCAGCGCAATGATGATCTTGTTCAAACCGGCCCACTTGATTGCACTGAGCCCGGCATGGGCGAACACAGCCCCGATAATACCGCCGATGATGGCATGAGAGGAGGAAGAGGGGAGACCGTAGTACCAGGTAACAAGGTCCCAGACAATGGCGCCGATAATACCTGCAAGCACGACCATTTGGGTAATATTTGAGCCATCAACAAGCCCCTTGCCGATAGTGGCGGCCACTTTTGTGGAGATCATCGCACCGGCAAAGTTAAGCGTCGCCGCCATGACTATGGCGGATCTGACCGAAAGAGCCCGGGTCGAAACACAGGTGGCAATAGCATTGGCCGTATCGTGAAAGCCGTTAATGTAATCGAAAAGAAGCGCCGCCAGAATAACCAGGCAGAGCATCACAAAGGCGGCATCAACCATTCTTTACCACCACGCTTTCAAGAATATTGGATGCATCTTCGCACTTGTCGGTAGCCTTTTCGAGAGTCTCGTAGATTTCCTTCCACTTGATCAACTGGATCGGATCTTTCTCCTCATCGAACAACCGGCTGATCGCTTCACGCGAAACCCTGTCGGCTTCATTCTCCAGAGAATTGATCTCAACACACGCTTCAAAAATCTGCTCATTGGTCTTCTTGCCCAGCATTGCCACTGCCTTGTCGACAGCATGGCACGACTGCAGAATGATAAAACCGAGTGACTTGGCTTCAGGAGGAATCGACTCCACGTTGTACATGATTACCCGCTGCGCTGAGGCGTCGATCAGGTCGAGGATGTCGTCAAGCTTGGAGGCGAGAGCGTAGATATCTTCCCGGTCTAGCGGTGTAATGAACGTTTTGTTAAGCGTCTGGATGATTTCATGGGTGATGGAGTCTCCCTTGTGCTCGATATCCTTGATCTTGCGCTGGCTTTCAAGGGGGTTTTCAAAATCATCAAGCATCTCTTTGAGCAGCTTGGCTCCAACAATAATATTTTCCGTCATTTCTTTAAATAGTTTGAAGAATTTCTCTTCTTTGGGATTAAATCCGAACATGGGTTCCGCCTCCATAAATTTTCGTACCGACTGCAATTAAAACTTGTGATTAATAGCACACTTTTAGCTGCGTTCACAGCCTAAATTTACTGATCCGCCTGATCAACAAGGCAAGATGGATTGCCTTTGTCAATGAGTTACAGTATCCTCCGTGCTTTCCATTTTAAAGGAGTCTGACATGAATCTGTTCCATGCCGCCGTTCTTGGAGCCGTGCAGGGTTTTTCCGAGGTGCTTCCGATCAGCAGTTCGGCCCACCTGATCCTGATCCCCTGGCTGCTTAAATGGCCCGAATCCGGTCTGACATTCGATGTTGCGCTGCACCTCGGCACTTTTCTGGCGTTATCACTTTATTTCTGGCGCGATATCATCGAACTGGTGGTCTCTTTCTTCGACGCCCTGGCTACACGCAAGTTGAATACCCCTGCGCGGAGATTGCCGTTTCTGATCATTGCAGCCACCATTCCGGCCGCTCTGGTCGGCAAGCTGTTCGAGCATCAGGTAGAAGAGGTCTTCCGCTCCAATCAGCTGCTGATCGCCTCATTTTTAATCGCATTCGGACTCCTTCTCGGCGTGGTAGATTATTTTGGCCGCAAACGGCTGATACTGGACGAACTTACTTCATCCAGCGCGATGACAATCGGTCTGCTGCAATGCCTGGCGCTGATCCCGGGCGTTTCCCGTTCCGGGATCACCATCACCGCAGGCCTGCTGCTCGGTTTCACGCGCGAAAGTGCCGCCCGCTTCTCCTTCCTGATCTCTCTGCCGATTGTGGCCGGTGCCGCCCTGCTTAAAAGCGTGCATCTGCTCAAACATGGCATTCCAGCCGGAGAGGGTCTGCCGATGCTGATTGGTATCGCCGTTTCGGCAATTACCGGCTATATCAGTGTCGCCTTCCTGCTCCGCTTTGTGCAGAAGCAGACTCTTGCGCCGTTTGTCTGGTACCGGGTCATTGTCGGCGGTGGTTTGATGGTTGCCATCTTGTCAGGTTTCAAGGGATAGTAACTTAGAAACAGGGGGGATTTATGAACGGTGGCATCAAGGAGTGGCCCGAGGACGAACGGCCGCGGGAAAAAATGCTTAAGCAGGGTGCTGCTACTCTTTCTGACGCAGAATTGATGGCGTTGATTATCAGGGTTGGGGATTCAAGTTCCCGGCAGAGCGCTATTGACCTGGGACGGGGATTGATTACCCACTTCAGTGGTAATCTTCGGGAGCTTGGGGGTGCCGACATTGGTGAGCTGTGCAAAATCAAGGGGATGGGTTTGGCCAAGGCCACCAGCGTCAAGGCAGCCTTCACCCTGGCAGCGCGCTTCCAGGGGCGTAAACTGGAACGTCTCGACCGTTTTACTTCTCCGCAACAGGTTTTCGATTATTTCCACCATGAGTTCCGCGACAGCCGCAAGGAATATTTCCTGGTGCTGCTGCTGGACGGCAAAAACCGTATCATCAGGCGCGTGCAGATATCAGAGGGCTCGCTCAACCAGAGCATCGTCCATCCGCGCGAGGTCTTCAGTCCGGCAGTAAAGGAATCAGCTGCCGCGGTTATCCTGGTCCACAATCACCCCACCGGCGATCCAGCCCCAAGCAGCGAGGATATCGCGATCACGCGCCGCCTGAAAGAGGCCGGTGAGATCATGGGGATCAAGGTCCTCGATCATATCATCGTGGGGGATGGGGAATATTTGAGTTTTGTGGAGCGGGGCCTGTTGTAGAAGCGTCGGTCAAGGCCCGCTCACGAGCTGTTTTCAGCGCCTTGCGCCGCCGGCGGCCGCCGAGAAACGTCTCTTCGATGAAAATGGCCACAAAACAGAGAAGGAACAGGGCAAAAAGAATCCCCAACACGACGCGCATGCTTGCACCGATACTGAAAAGACTTTCATATGTCATGGGGGCTCCCGCCGGCTATGCGCATTGCAGCGCCTCGTCAGCCGCCCGCTCTGCCGCCGCCACGCAATCGTTCAGACCGATGCCACGGTAGGAATTGCCGGTCAGGATCAGCCCCGGATGTGCTTTACGCAACTCTTCCAGCGCCTGCAGCCGCTTCCCGTGCCCGACAGTGTACTGCGGGATGGCCTGCGCATGGCGAAAGACCCTGACAAATTCGGGCGCGGCATTGATTCCCATCGTCACCGCCAGATCCTGTCTGACCCGCGCCACCACTTCTTCATCACTGAGCGAGACATATTCCGGAAAGCACGCTCCTCCCATCATGCTGCGCAGCAATACCTTTCCCTCCGGCGCCCGGTTCTCGAACATGCTTGAATCCCACAGGGTGCCAAGCGTGTTGCGCCCCTCCTTTTTCGGGATCAGATAACCGAAACCGTCCAGAGAGTGTCCGATCTGGCCACGATCGTAGCCGAAACAGATTACCGTCATACTGGCATAGGGGATCTGACAGAGGACCCCAGTCATGGCCGGGTCGAGAGCGTCCAGCATACCTGCGGCTGCAAAGGCGGGGGATGCGATGATGACGACGTCCGCCTCATGGTCGCTGCCATTCTCGCACGCGACCCGGTAAGGGGAGGAATGGCCTTTCTCCACGGCGACCACATGCTGGCCCGGCTTGACAACCTCTCCCAGCGAGTTCGCCAGGGCATCGGAGAGATACTGGATCCCCTCACGGAACG
Source organism: Pelobacteraceae bacterium (assembly GCA_041675485.1). Classification (GTDB taxonomy): domain Bacteria; phylum Desulfobacterota; class Desulfuromonadia; order Geobacterales; family Pseudopelobacteraceae; genus JACRCG01. Next base: position 24,158 of record JBAYTT010000027.1, read on the forward strand.
ACGTCAACACCCCGCCGGGGCCGGAGGCGCTTGAGACGACTTTTCCTTCCGCCTCATCCTGCTTTTTCTTTTTGGCCAGCTTGATCATGGCCCGGATCAGCCCACCGTAATCGCGCTCCAGTTCTGCGATGCGCGGAAAACAGGAGACCAGCGACATGGTTTCGGGATCGCCGGCAAAAATACCGGAAACCATCGGTGCGATCAGCTTGTCGAGCGCCTCCTGACCTAGACGGCGCCGGCCGAAGTCGGCCAGGGTTTCATCCACCCCGGCAGGGGCAGAGGCAATAAACGGGGTCGGTTCCATTGCCAGGCGCAACTTGCCCGGCCAGGAGATCAGCCGGCTGCGAAGAAAAGCTGGTCCACCGTCAGGCAGCTGGTGCAGTTCACCACCGGAAAAGATGAAGCGCTTGCGAGCATTGTCATTGCTGCGATGCAGGTTGCTTTCCACGCCGATGGCCCGGCACAGATCAAGCGTCTGCGGCTTGCTGTCCAGAAAGCCGTTCGGCCCCCATTCGCAAACGTACCCATCGTCCTTGATGCTCCGGATCTTCCCCCCCGGCCGCTCTTCCTTCTCCAGCAGGGTGATGTTCAGATCTTTTCCGGCAGCTAAAGTTTTTGAACGGAGCAGCCAGGCAGTAGCCAGACCGGATATGCCGCCACCGATGATGACGATTTTTTTCATGGGTATGCCCCCGATTGGATTGTATGACGCACGCCGGATAGTACGTGCCATGACCCGCCCTGTCAAGGTATAGACCGCTGACAAGTTGACAGGGCCTGACTTAGCGCTTACATTGTGATCAAATAATGAAGGATGGAGATATATATGGCACAGGTTGATTATTACAAGGCGTTGGGCGTCGAAAAGGGGGCCTCGGCGGAGGAGATAAAGAAGGCGTTCCGCAAACTGGCGGTCAAGTACCACCCGGACCGCAACCCGGATAACAAGAGCGCCGAGGACAAGTTCAAGGAGATCAATGAGGCCTACGCGGTGCTCTCAGATCCGGAGAAAAAGCAGCAGTACGACACTTTCGGCTCCAGCGGCTTCCACCAGCAGTACAGCCAGGAAGACATCTTCCGCGGCTTCGACTTCGGCAATGCCTACAAGGATATGGGTGGGGGCGTTGGCGGCGGAGGCACGGACGATCTTTTCTCGCGTTTGTTCGGTGGCGCCTTCGGGCGCGGAGGAGGACGGGGCGGATTTCGCCAGGGCCCGATGAGAGGCGCCGACCATGAAATGGAGCTTACCGTTACTTTTCGGGATGCAGCCCAGGGTGCTGAAAAACAGATCGCGTTTCGCAGAAATGGCCAACGGGAAGAACTGAAAGTAAAAATTCCGGCCGGTGTCGATAACGGCAGCAAGATTCGAATTTCCGGCAAAGGCGCCCAGGGGGAGGGTGGCGGGCCCACCGGCGACCTGTTCCTGATTATTCATGTCCTGCCGGACTCAGTCTTTACCCGCGAGGGTGGCGACCTGTTTGTGGAACGCTCCATTCCGTTCAGCGCCGCCTGTCTGGGAGTTTCTCTGGATGTGCCGACCCTTGAGGGTGACAAACGGATCAAGGTGCCGGCCGGAATGCAGCCAGGCACCAAGATCAGGCTGAAGGGGTGCGGCATCAAGTCGCTTGGCTCGAATGCCAAAGGGGATCTGTACGTAAAGATCGCTGTCCACATTCCGGAATCGCTGAACGGTGAGCAGAAGAAACTGGTTGAGGCGCTGGCGGGAAAGGGATTGTAGCGAGAAAATCCGCAGGCGAAGTTCAAACGTTGAAGCTGTTCATGTCGAATCCGGGGTCCCGCGGATTAGCGAGGCTGTCGTCGCTCAGCGATGACAGCCTCGTTGGTGAATTTCTATAATTGTTCCAGCCGGGACGGCCCGATGGTAACGACCTGTTCACCGGCTGCAAGATTTGTATCGCCCCCCACGTTGAGCCGAACCCCGCCATTTGCAGCCAACCCCAGAGCCAGATGCCCCTTGCTGCGACAGCGCTCGGCCAGTTCGCCGAAGCTGGCCGCGGCGGAGATCGTGGTAAAGTAGATCTGCTGGCCGCCACGGGCACTGAACAGGTCGGCAATAACCCCCTGCACCCCCGGATTAAGCAGCTCCTGACTGAGGAAGAGCGAATCGAAGCGAGCCGTGCAGACCACCCGGTCGCTCCCCGCCTTGCGCAGCAGTTCCTCGGAAGCGGGGTCGGCGCACTCCACCACGGTCTGTACCGCACGGCAACGGGCCTCGATGGCCAGCGTAATGGCCACGTTGAGGTTATCGGAGGCGGGGTCGCCCGGCGTACGGCTAAGGATCACCGCATGAGAAGCGTTGTCCAGCGATGCCCGGTCGAGGGTCTCGTCACGCGCCGGATTGCCGCGCACGAAATGGACGCCGCGCTTCTGCAGCTCCGGGGGGAGTTCCTCCAGCGTTTCATCGATCAGCACCACCTGGCGATGTCGGTCAAAGGCGGGGTCGAGATAGAGCTCCTCCAGAACCCGCTGCACCTTGGCCAGGCCGGGAAAGTTGAAGATTACCAGATGACTGTTCAGCCTGAAGGACGACATGCCGCGCACCTCCCGTGTCTTGGATGTTACCAGCGCCGCCGCCACCAGCGACAATGCATAGCCCAGAAGACCGATCCCCAGAATCATAATCGGCCACCCCACCAGAAAACGTCCGCCAGGCGACTTGGGGAACAGATCACCGTAACCGACCGTAGCAATGGTGACGATGGTGTACCAGAGACCGTCACCCCAGCTCAGATCCGGGTTGGCCGGCAGCTCGAAATAGAGGAACCCGCTGGCTCCGTAGGCCAGCACCGCCAGCATCAGGATCAGCACGCGCAACGGCTGGGGCGGATTGCGCACGATGCTCTTCATGAAATAGGTGATCAGTTGCGGCATCATTGGTTCTGTCCCCGCCATTCACCGATCAAGGCCAGGGCCCGGTCCGTTGCGGCCGAACTGGCCCACAACCCGCGCCGTCCGGCACGGGCCCGTTCCTGTTCCTGAAGATAGATTTGCAGAGAGGGGAAGGGGTAGACGGAGTAGACGAGCACCAGCCCCTGACGGATCAGCTGCAGGGCGATGTCCTGGTCATCGGCATAGAGGGTAGCCAGGTAGCGCCCATACTTGTCCTTGGGCGTCGTGTTGAGCATCACCCGCAACGGCCGTCCGGCCATGGTGCGTTGCAGCGCCTCCATGGCGGCCTGGCCGAAGGGGGAAACCACATCCTTCTCCACCTTGGCGTCGAAGGATTTTATGCCGATCAACCGTACCGTAACCGGTTCCTGCCCCTCGCGCACCACCTGGACCGAATCACCGTCGATCACTTTGAGCAGCCGCACCAGATCACCGCTGTCAATCTTGCCGCTCCCGGCCTGCACACTCCTGCGGCGCTGTTCGGCGTTCAACCCGAAGAAGAGCGAAGCCGATACCAGTACCGTGATCAGACTCCAGAATATGAGCGTTGTCCGTTCCATGAAGTGTCCGCCTGCGGCATGAATGGTCTGCGACAAAGTATGCCATGTTTGTAGTGACTCGGCAACACACAACAAAAAAGGCTGCCTCTCCGAAGAGAAACAGCCGTGTGGTTCATCCTATAAAAAGCAGTTGTCCACGAAATACACGAACAAAATCAGAAAAATATGCAACTTCACTACGTAACCTGTTTGGTGAATTACTATTTTGCTGTAATGGTTTAATTTTTCGTGTCTTTTCGTGTCTTTCGTGGATCAAAAAGCCGTTTGTTAGGTTCATTGTAATAATGCCGGTTATCCCGTGACCATCAGCACCACCGCATGAGCGGCGATACCTTCTCCGGCCCCGCTGAAACCGAGTCCCTCCTCGGTGGTCGCCTTGACGTTAACCTGTGAAACATCGGCATTCAGCACGGTCGCAATATTGTTCCGCATGGTCTGAATGTGCGGCGCCATCTTCGGCATCTGGGCGATGATGGTGGCATCCATGTTGCCCAGCTTGTAGCCGCGCTCCCCGGCGAGCCCCACGACATGTGCCAGCAGCTTGAGGCTGTCGGCTCCCTTGTAGGCCGGGTCGGTATCGGGAAAGTGCTTGCCTATATCACCTTCGCCGATCGCCCCCAGAATGCCGTCGGCGATGGCGTGCAAGAGCACGTCGGCATCGGAATGCCCCAGCAGCCCCTTTTCCCACGGGATGTCCACCCCGCCCATGATCAGTTTTCTCCCCTCCACCAGACGGTGAACGTCGTAGCCGTGACCTATGCGCATGCTTATCATCTCCTCAATCATTATTCCGGTTAATCAGATTTACAATCACTTTAACAATGGTGTCCTTTTCATCAGGCCGACTCTCGGCTATGAGAAGCGTCAAAGCTACCAGAGCGACCCGGTAGCCGACGGAGATGATGACGTCGAGATTGTAGAGAACCACAGGTTTATCGGAATTAGCAAAATGCATTTTTTGCATATTGCTTTTTTCGTCCAGCTCTCCCTCAGTGAATACATTGCGCAAATGCCGAGAGATAACCGACTGATCCCGATTAAACAGGGAAACTAATTGCGCCTGATTTAGCCATACGGTGTCATGGTCGAGATGGACGTCAAGAGCCGTTTTGCCGTCCGGGCTTTGGTAGAGGACGACTGAGTTGTCAGGAGTAGTCATGCTGCTCTCCTCAATATCTTTGAACCTGAAACCTGCTGTTATCACACAAAGTCACGAAGATTAGATATATTGGTATCAATAACGATTCCTGCCCGGTACGCCTCGATCTCTTCGGCAATCATATCTTCCGATATGGCCTGAGCCTGGGGCAACGCCGTCGGCCGCATTGCTGCCGTTATTCTACAATTAATTTTCGAAAATGTATGCCCGATCCGTGGGACAGTTTCAAAACGTGGCGAGAAGAAGCTGTACATTGATTTTTTTATCCACTCTCTTCCCCAACATTCAGCAGATAAAATTCATGCAGTTTTGCCTGCAGTAACTTCTTGTCCGGTAACTGGGTTTGATACTCGGCAATCATGGCTGGAGAAAGCGACCGGCTAAGAGCATACTCCACGACCTCAGCATCCTTACTGGCACAGAGCAACACCCCGATTGCCGGGTTTTCGTGCGCCTTTTTCACGTCGCGATCAAGTGCCTCCAGATAAAATCCCAACTTGCCGAGGTATTCCGGCTCAAACCGCCCGACTTTCAACTCAATAGCCACCAGGCAATTCAGTCCGCGATGAAAGAACAGTAAATCGAGAGCAAAATCACGCTTGCCGACCTGAACCGGAAACTCGGAACCGACAAAACAGAAATCCCGCCCTAATTCAATGAGGAATTCCTTCAACTTATGCAACAGCCCCTTGTGCAGGTCGGATTCATCATGACCATCCGGCAAACCGAGAAATTCCAGCAGATATGAGTCTTTGAAAACGCTGAGGGCGTCAGGATGAATTTGTGTCACCAGTGGTGACACTTTTGGCGGATGCAGCACCGTGCGTTCAAACAGGGCGGTCTTGAACTGGCGCTCAAGCTCGCGTGTACTCCATTTTTCCTGTATCGCCAGACGCAGGTAAAATTCCCGTTCTTCCGGGCGCTTGCTTTGGCTGAGAATGGTGATGTTATGAGTCCAGGTCAATTGTCTCAGCAGTGCCGAGACTTTTATGTCATGGCGATAGGCCTCGTAAAACTGCCGCATTCGAAACAGGTTTGGCCGTGTGAAGCCCCGTAAGCCGGGCTGGGTGCGGGCAAGATAGACGGCAAGCTGCTCTACAACACCGTCGCCCCATTCGGCGTTTTCAATCTTGCGGCTAATGTACTCGCCCACATGCCAGTACAAATCGATCAGGGTGGTGTTGACCGACTGAAAGACCTTGTGACGCGCGGCTTGGATCAGGTTCATAACTTCGGCGAATGCGGATTCGTTATGATTTTTTATTGTCGGTTTTTTCATACGTTGCTCTTTTTACTACGGTCGCCCGTGGAGTTTATGTTTCAATATCCCATCTCTTTTTCCGCGCCCTTAGGCATTAGAATCGTTTTCCTAACGTCAGGAAAATGATTGGAGACAATTGCAGCGGCACCTTCTTTTCGAAATAATCGGTGAAGATCTTCTCAATACGTTTCTTTTCAAATTCGGTCAGGACCATAGTAATTCCTACATATTTTCCTATTGATCAGCAACCTGCTGACCAATTTGCCATATCACAAGTATCGCAACCTGCCATTTGATCTTCTATAGACAGCTTAACTACAAATGACGAATTATTTTCCGACTTTCCGTCTATAGAAAAAACATTCCTTTACAAGTAGTTATGCCGAAATGAATAGTTCTATAGATAATTATTTACTAAATGCAACACGAATTCAGGCTTGTTTTGTCCATAGGTAACGCGTATGGCGCTTCATGGTGTTATTTTAAATGACCGCGTCAGCCTGGTAACTTCCGCAACAAGATATAACTCGTCTTCCTTGGTGACAATACACGAATGCATGGTTGCTATGCGTATCGGGTAAAGTCGTTGCAGCGACTCACGAACGCTTTCCTTGGTTGTAAATCTCGTCTGAAAAACTTCTCGCCAATGATCCGCTTTGCAAATAATGAGCTCATAGTCTGTAAAGTCAGCCATATCTATGAAAGAAATGATTTCTCCGTTTCTTTCGGCACGTTGCTTCTTGAACTGCCATTCATCAAACTTATTTCGCTGAAGGCGCCTTTTCGGCCAATTTGAGCCGTACTGCCTTGTCATTTCCTTGTCAATGAATTGCCGCAATTGTCTTTCAAATCTCTGTATCCGATCATGGCATTTATTTGCGCGTTGCAGTCCTGCTTCCTCTGAATCGTCTTGTTTTACGGGAGCTGTTTTAAATTGATCTAAATCAATGTCTTCAAGTCCAGAACGCTCTAAAACTTGGTAAAAAGCTGGTTCGGGGAAGTCAGTGAGAAGTAGATTGAAACCGCGATC